>NZ_JAPVYQ010000002.1:0-223078 GCF_041431935.1 Streptococcus sp. 27098_8_99
TTATTCCGTTTTTTCTTTTTTTATCAAGCGTAACCGACGCTTTAATTTTTGTGAAACTTCTCTATGCCGAAAGTCCACTTCTTCTGATTTTAACTTAGAGACAATTTCTCCACTGCGCGTTTGGAACTTGGCTTCTCTGGCAAATTGGATACTGGCGTTTAAAATACAACCAATAATCATGATTTTGGCTACCAAGATGAACCAAAACATGATAACCGCTAGGACGACCGAACCGAAGAAACGAGCATCTAAGAAATGACTCACATAACGATCTACATATTTCCAAAAGATATTCAAGATTGCATACAGGACAGCAACAACGAAGGTCGCCCCTGGAAAAACATATCTAAATTTTGGAATTTTAACATTTGGAAGGGTGTAATAGAGCAAGACCAGACTGACAAAAAGTAAGAGGTAGATGGTCGGCTCTGTCAAATTCAGTAAGCGCACATAAATCGTCCGATCAAATGAAAAGGTCTTATAGAGATAACGAACGATCATTTTCCCAAACATGGAAAGGATCAGCGAGAGTCCAAACAAGCCCTGCAAGGCAAAACTGATCAGAAAGCTAAAGAGTCGCCCCCAGATAATACCACGCTCCTTTTCCACCCCATAACTCTTGTTATAGGCTTTTTGGAGGTAGGCAATGCTCTGAGAGAAGATCCACAAAGCAGAAATAATCGAGAAACTCAGTAAGCCTGTCGAAGGTTTGGTCAAGACACTCGAAATCATCTGTGCCACTATTCGATATAAGGAGGCTGGCAAAACTTTCTGTAAGCTTAAAAGAATCTGAGTGGGACGAATATGAAAGTAGGGTAAAATATTGGCTGCAATCAGCATCAAAGGGAAAATGGAGATCAGTAAATAATAGGCTACAGCAATGCTGGTGATATCAGACTCTGCACTCTGATAAAACCGCACGAAGCCCTTTATAAATGGCTGTTCCAGTACTTTTTGTAGGACCTTTTTCATTCGTCACCTCCCCATTTTACTAAAAAAGAGCAAAGAGCGAAACCAGACACTAGCCTTCAGCTCCATTCTTTCCTCTCTATTTTTTAGTATGTTCCTTCTTCACCTTGACTAGTCAAGATCACTGGACCATCTTTTGTAATCACAAATTGATGCTCGTATTGACAAGAAAGTCCACCGTCGAGGGTCTTATGGGCCCAACCAGTTTCCATATCTGTATCAATCTCCCAAGTACCGGTATTGATCATTGGCTCAATCGTCAAGACCATCCCTTCACGTAAGCGAAGACCGCGTCCAGCACGACCATAATGTGGGACCATTGGTTCTTCATGCATGGTAGGCCCGACACCGTGTCCGACCAAGTCACGCACAACGCCATAGCCCTTGCTTTCCGCATACTCTTGAATCGCTGCGCCAATATCTCCCAAGCGATTACCTACGACCGCTTTCTCAATTCCTTTGTAAAGACATTCTTTGGTCACGTCCATCAAATCTTTGACTTCTTGCGAAACATTTCCCACCGCATAAGCCCAGCAAGAGTCCGCCAAGCCACCACTATAAGACTCAGTGTATTTCTTCACTTGGGCTACATTATCAAAATCTAATTTCGATACATCCAAAACAGATTTATCCAGCGGTTCTGACAAGACCATGTCTACCTTGAGGAGATCACCATCTTTGAGAATGACATGACGTGGAAAAGCATGGGCTACTTCGTCATTCAAACCACAGCAAGTCGCATAAGGATAATCCATGAGACTGCCTTCTACACCGATCTGAAGCGGCAAGACATTGGCTTCTTTACAGCGACGACGGACATATTCTTCTACTTCCCATAGGTCAAGCCCTGGCTTGATCAAGTCACGTAATCCAATATGAATGCTGGCAAGGAAATCTCCTGCACGATCCATGGCTTCAATTTCACGTTGTGATTTTAATGTAATCATTGTCTCCTCATTTCTTTTGTTTAATTAATCTTAATCGTAATGGTTGCTTTCGCGACTAGCTGCAGATCTAAATACAAGCTAAAATCAACCAAGGCCGAACGTCTAGTTCGCCGAACAAGTTGAGGTTCAATGCGGATCACATCATCCACCTGCACAGCCTGTAAAAAATTGATGATCAACTGTTCGACAATCAAGCTACGCCCACTGTGTTGCATCATCTTGCGAACAACCTTCATCAGCACTTCGATCATGACCCCATTGGCCAAAACACCACTTTTCTCCAGCATACTTGGTTCCACTGTGAATTGGTAATGGTCGTTCTCTGTTTGAATCTTTTGGCCAATTTGCTCACTAAAGGTTGGTAGGCTCGAAAACTGCACCTTGCTAATCCGATCCATGACATCCCGACGCGTAATAACACCCAGCAAGGTCTGGTTATTACGAACAACAGGAATCATTTCATAATCTTCAGCGATCATCCGTTGGCTAATCGTCGCAATGCTGGTGGACAAATTGGTGGTAAAAATGGTCCGTGACATCACCTTATCAAGGGTCGTCTGAGGCGCCTTATCTCCAGCATCTCTCATGGTCACGACCCCCACCACCATCTGGTGCTGATTGACAACCGGAAAACGACTAAAGCGATTCTTTCGAACCAAATCTAAATAATCCCGGACCGTATCTGTCTCAGAAAGATAGCCGTACTCATGGAAGGGCCGATAGATCTGCTCGACTGTCAAGATATCCGTCTTGATCTGCATGTTAGACAAGGCCTTATTGATCATGGTCGCGACGGTATAGGTATCATGTGAAGTTCGGATGACTGGGATTTGTACCTGATTGGCCAAATCAATCACATCCTCACTGACCTCAAAGCCACCTGTCACCAAAACTGCATTCTCATGTTTCAATGCCAATCGTTGGATGCTAGTGCGGTCTCCCACGATCAAAAGCCCACCTTCAGACACATAGTTTAGGACGTGCTTTTCCGTCATGGCACCGATGTAAAATTTATTAAATTCTTTTTCGAGACCTTCCTCACCTGCTAATATTTCAGAACCGGTGATTTCTAAAATTTCTCGATAGGTCAAGTGCTCTAGTACAGCTTTTTTCGATTTGACACGGATAGTCCCGCTTCTAGGACGCGTTTCCACAATTCCTTGATTTTCAGCTTCTTTAATGGCACGATAGGCTGTCCCATCACTGACATTCAAAAAATTGGAAATACTGCGGACACTGACCCGTTTTCCAATCGGTAATTTTTCGAGATAGTCTAAAATCTCTTGGTGTTTACTCATAGAAGTCCCCTCTACCTAGGCGGAAATCATAATAATCGCGCATTTTACGCGTATAGCGGTCACTCCCTTTGAATTGACGAAAGAGACGAAAGCCAGCCTTTAAAGCAACCTTTTGACTCCCTGCATTTTCAACATGGGTGACAATCTTAAGCTCCTTCAGTTGAAATTTCTCAAATGATAGATAGACCAACTCTTTGACCGCTTCAGTCATCAAACCCTTTCCCCAAAAATCTTTGCGTAAAAAGTAGCCTAACTCAGCCTCTCCCTTAATTTCATCCAACTTTTCAAACTTGATGGAGCCGATCATCTGATTGGTTTCCTTATCACAGATTGCCCAAACCCCCAAAGGATTTTTCATGAAATAGTTGGCTAGTACATATTGAGTTTCAGCAAGATCGGCTTGAGCAGGAAAGATAAATTGTAGGTTATCAGGATTCGAAGCAATCTTATAAAAATCTTCCGCATCCTCAAAGAGAAAAGGTCGTAAGTACAACCTTTGTGTTTCAATCAGTGAATAGGCAGCTAAGTGCGTCCAAATATTCATTTCAAACTCCAATGTTCATGTATCCAGCCACCACTATCAGATCCCAAGTTCTGTCACTATTCCTCTACCAACTGGATGTCTGCTCCAAGTTGAGTCAATTTATGAATAATATCTGAATACCCGCGAAGGATGTATTCCACATTTGTAATTTCTGTTGTTCCAGAAGCCATAAGACCGGCGATCACTAAAGCCGCACCAGCTCGAAGATCCGTCGCTTTCACACTGGATCCTGTCAATTGATTTGGCCCTTCATAAATAATGTGGTCGTTCAAGGTCGAAATGTTGGCCCCCATTTTAGCCAATTCTGGTACATGGTTGACCCGCTTTTCATAAATCGTATCAACAATGCGCCCACGTCCTGCAGCCGTTAAGAGCAAAGGTGTGATCGGTTGTTGCAAATCAGTCGCAAAACCAGGATAAGGAGACGTTTTGATCTGGATGGCCTTCAGGCCTGTTTGCTTTTCTACAAAGATGCTATCTTCGGAAATGGTCATGCGCACACCCATTTCCTCTAACTTGGCAATATAGCTCTCCAAATGCTCATACAGGACATTATTGATCTGGATACCTTCTCCAATAGCAGCTGCAAGGGCAATATAGGTTCCTGCTTCGATGCGATCTGGAATCACCTGATGTCTCGTTCCATGCAATTGTGGAACACCATCAATGATTATGATATCCGTACCTGCTCCCCGAATATGGGCTCCCATGTTGTTGAGCAAGGTTACCACATCGATAATCTCAGGTTCCCGCGCAGCATTTTCGATCACTGTCCGACCTTCAGCCTTGACCGCTGCCAAAATCGTATTGATCGTTGCACCGACACTAACAGTATCCATGTAGATGTTTGCTCCTTGAAGAGGCTTGCCATCAGTCGCAAGTTTCATACTAGAGCCATCCATGGTCATAGCGGCTCCCATTGCTTCAAAGGCCTTCAAATGCAAATCAATTGGACGTGGTCCAAGGTCACACCCACCAGGAAGCCCAACCGTTGCTTGACCATAGCGTCCTAATAAACTGCCATAGAAATAATAGGAAGCTCGCAGACTGTTGATCTTTCCAAATGGCATGGGCATATTCTTCACCCCACGTGGATCAATGATCAAACTGTCTTCTTTGCGCTCGATCTTAGCCCCCATGATGGTCATGATTTCAATCAGACTCGCCACGTCGGAGATATCCGGTACCCCATCAAGGGTCACGATATCATCCGCCAGAATGGTCGCCGGAATCAGGGCTACTACACTATTTTTTGCACCACTAATGGTCACCTCTCCTTTTAGAGGGCGACCACCATTTATTACAATTTTTTTCATCTTAATAATTTATTAGCTCTTTCAAGTCTTTTTCCTTTTACTATCGTTTTTTGCAACGGAAATAAAAGGGACAACGTATTCAAAATACTGCATCTATTATACCACAGATCGACCTATTTTTCCATCTGTAGGAATTTTCAAAACGAAAAAAAGCTAGGATCAACTTGACCCTAACTTTTCCATTTCAACGAATTATTTTACAGCTTCTTTCAAGGCTTCAACCTTGTCCAAACGTTCCCATGGAAGGTCGATATCTGTCCGTCCCATATGGCCATAAGCCGCTGTTTGACGGTAAATTGGACGTTTGAGGTCAAGCATTTGGATGATTCCTGCTGGGCGAAGGTCAAAGATTTGACGCGCTGCTGCTTCTAATTTGCTTTCAGCGACTGTTCCAGTACCGAAGGTATCAATACGAACAGAGACAGGTTGAGCAACCCCAATGGCATAAGCCAATTGCACTTCTGCTTTCTTAGCAAGACCTGCCACTACGATGTTTTTGGCAATGTAGCGAGCTGCATAAGAAGCAGAACGGTCCACCTTAGTGGCATCTTTACCAGAGAAGGCACCACCACCGTGACGTGAATAACCACCATAAGTATCCACGATGATCTTACGACCTGTCAAACCGGAATCCCCTTGAGGTCCACCGATAACAAAGCGACCAGTTGGGTTGATGAAGAATTTGGTCTCCTCATCTAGATAAGAAGCTGGAATCACTTCCTTGATGACCTTGTTAATCACATCTTCGTGGATTTGTTCATTGCTGACATCTGGATCGTGTTGAGTTGAAATAACCACTGTATCCACGCGCACTGGCTGGTCATTTTCATCGTACTCGACAGTGACCTGTGACTTGGCATCTGGACGAAGATAGCTAATTTCCCCAGACTTACGAAGCTCTGCCAAACGACGAACCAACTTGTGGCTGAGTGAAATCGGTAATGGCATGAGTTCTTCTGTTTCATCCACTGCAAAACCAAACATGAGACCTTGGTCTCCTGCTCCGATCAAATCAAGTGGATCTTGATCTGCATTCCCACGAACTTCCAAGGCTTCATTAACCCCTTGGGCAATATCAGGAGATTGTTCCACCAAAGATGGGTGTACTCCTACAGTTTCAGCTGAGAATCCATATTCCGTATTAGTATAACCAATCTCTGCAATGGTATCACGAACCACACGATTAATATCCACATAAGCAGTCGTTGAAATCTCGCCAAAGACATGCACGGAACCAGTATAAACAGCTGTTTCGGCAGCCACGTGAGCTTCTGGATCTTGCTCTAAAATAGCATCTAAAATAGCATCTGAAATTTGGTCTGCAATCTTATCTGGATGCCCCTCAGATACAGATTCAGACGTGAAAAGTTTACGTTCTGACATAAAAATGTCCCCCCTTAAAAAATATTGTTATAGAGTTACAAAGTACTGATAGATAGACTATCACCTTATCGGGACCATATAACACTTCATTATAACACATTACATATGATATGGAAAATTATTTTTCAGAAAGCCCATTAAATCAGCTTTTTCGGGCCTATGCACTACCTAATTAAATCAACTTAAACAGTTCTCAAAGTTCCTAAAAAGTTCACAAAAAAATACCCCGTAGGGTATCTATCAATTTACGAGTTCAGCAGGCAAGATTTAGTACCCTCACACGGTGCTTTTTTTATCTTCAAAAATGGTAGGCGTCCGCTTACCAATGGGTACTCGAAAACCTACCATCTACTTAAATGATAACAGTTCTTTAAAAATTTTCAACCCTATCTACTTTAATCAGTCTCCATTTTTAAATAATATAGTTCCAATAAATACCAAGACTCCTACCACAAGCGGTGGTATATGATTAATCACCCAATCCGGATCACCCGCAGCAATAAATGAAAAAACATAAATAGCTGCTGCTATATAAAGAGTTGTTTTATTGCCCTTTGCTTTTCCATTCCACAAGAGGATAGTCGCTATAAAAAAGCAAATAATATGGACACCCAAGAAATACAAAAAAGCAATAGCCCATGCTCCTAATGCAAAGACAGCTAATAAAAGTAAAACTAGATAAACAATGGCTAAAAACAGAGCAATAGAAAGTATTACAGAATTTCCAACTCTCTTCTCTGGCTTCATTTCATTGTTAGGAAGAAGACTTTCATCTGAAACAAATTCCTCTTTTTCTTTATCTACTTCAGGATTTTTCTGTTGATCTGTCATAACTCTCACCTAAGCTTTATCTTATTTTTCATGCTCTCTTTAAGACTATTATACAAACTTTCACTACTACTTCCACCATATTCATACGTTTCATTCATGATACTTTTAAAATAGACTGGAAGCTTCCCTAAATAAAATCAGCCTCAGCAATAGCTCTTTTCACTTCTTCAATTGGTAAATTGACCAGTTCTACTTCTTTTTCACGGTAAAGATACTCGGCATATTCATCGATGCGGTATTGATGGATATAAACGACCCGCTTGCAACCAACTTGAAGCAACTGCTTGGTACAATTGAGGCAAGGAAAATGCGTCACATAAGCTGTAAAGCCTTTAGGAATTCCACGTTCTGCTCCTTGCAAAATCGCATTGACTTCCGCATGAATCGTCCGGACACAGTGTCCCTCGACCATAAGACAGCCATCCTCTAGACAATGATCTGTCCCAGAAACGGATCCATTATAGCCTGTTGCAATGACCTTATTATCCTTAACCAGAACAGCACCTACTTTCGCTCGATTACATGTCGCCCGATTCGAAATCAGTAAGGCCTGTGCTGCAAAATATTCATCCCATGCTAGTCGATTGTGTGTCACCTTTATATCCTCCATCTCTCCTCATATCGGTTACGATTATTTTCATTATAGCATGAAATAAGCAAGAAAAAAAGACTGAGAAAATCATCTCAGCCTTATAAAATTATTTACCAAGTTTTGCTTTAGCTGCATCTGCAAGAGCTGTGAAAGCTGCTGCATCGTTAACAGCCAAGTCAGCAAGCATTTTACGGTTAACTTCGATCTCAGCCAATTTCAAACCATGCATCAATTGTGAGTATGAAAGTCCGTTCATACGAGCTGCCGCATTGATACGTGTGATCCACAATTTACGGAAGTCACGTTTCTTTTGACGACGGTCACGGTATGCATAGTAGTAAGAGTTCATTACTTGTTCTTTTGCAGTACGGAACAAGATGTGTTTAGCTCCATAGTAACCTTTAGCTAATTTAAGAATACGTTTACGACGTTTGCGTGATACAACGCCACCTTTAACACGTGCCATTTATATTTCCTCCAATATTTCCTAGAATTCTTTACTTACGAATACGCAATTATTTCAAGCGAGTAAGCATTGCTTTGATACGTTTGAAATCTCCTGCATGCACCATAGATGCTTTACGAAGATGACGACGTTGTTTCTTAGTTTTTCCGTGGAAACGGTGAGAAGTGTAAGCACGGAAACGTTTAAGTCCACCAGAACCTGTACGTTTGAAACGTTTAGCTGATGCGCGGTGTGTTTTTTGTTTTGGCATGATATTTTCTCCTTTTTTTAACTTTCTGACAGATTATTTCTTGTCAGTTGCTGGCGCCAATTGCATGAACATTTGACGTCCATCCATCTTAGCTCGTTGTTCGATGATCGCCACATCTTGTGTCGCTTCAGCGAAGTCGGCTAAAACTTTAGCACCAATCTCTTTGTGGGTAATCATACGACCCTTAAAGCGAATGGATACCTTCACTTTATTTCCTTTTTCAAGGAATTTGCGAGCATTGCGAAGTTTTGTATCGAAATCACCCTTGTCAATCACTGGGCTCA
Source organism: Streptococcus sp. 27098_8_99 (assembly GCF_041431935.1). Lineage (NCBI taxonomy): Bacteria > Bacillati > Bacillota > Bacilli > Lactobacillales > Streptococcaceae > Streptococcus > Streptococcus sp. 27098_8_99. The sequence continues at coordinate 8,881 of NZ_JAPVYQ010000002.1, forward strand.
AACGAACTTCTTTCACGGTCACAACGCTTTGTTTTTTGCGTTGTTCTTTTTGCTTCTTCTGATACTCAAATTTGAACTTACCGTAGTCCATAATTTTCGCAACAGGAGGTTTAGCTTGAGGTTGAATGAGAACCAAGTCAACATTAGCGTCGTCCGCAAGTGCTTGCGCTTCGCTAAGTGGTTTGATACCCAATTGCTCACCTTCAAGACCGATTAAGCGAACTTCACGTACACGAATTTCATCATTGATGAATAAGTCTTGCTTTGCTATGGTTTTCACCTCTTTTTTATTATTCGAGAAAAACAAAGAACGGACCTGCAAAACAGGCCCGAACTACATGATGTATTTCATTACTGAAACTTGATCCGTAGGGGCCAGGCAACTTGCGTCACAAGGCGAGAAGTTCTCACTTCTGCTTTTCTCAACTTTTATATGATATCAAGTTTTTTATTCTTTGTCAAGAAGTTTTTTTGCTTTTTCTTCAATAAAGGCAACAACATCTGCAATTCCAACACCCGTTGTGTCAAAATGAATGGCATCTGCTGCAGGTTTCAAAGGAGACACAGCACGGTGGCTGTCCTTATAGTCACGTTCAGCGATTTCTTTTTTTAACAATTCAAGATCCGCTGTGATGCCCTTTTCAACATTTTCCTTGAAGCGACGTTCTGCCCGCTCCTCAACCGAAGCAACCAAAAAAATCTTCAGCTCTGCATGTGGCAAGACAACTGTCCCAATATCGCGACCGTCCATGACGATTCCACCCTTCTCTGCAATCTCTTGCTGAAGAGCCACCAACTTTTCACGGATAGGCGCAAGCGCTGCGACCCACGAAACATTATTGGTCACTTGGTTATCACGAATTGGATGGGTAATATCCACGTCCGCTACAAAGACAAGCTGCTCTCCTTCTTCCGAACGACCAAAACTAATTGGATATTGATCTAAAAGGGCTAAGAGGTCATCTACCTGTTCGGCTGTCAGATTATTTTGTAAAGCTAGGTAAGTCGCTGCACGATACATAGCCCCCGTATCTAGATACGTATAGTCTAGATCCTTGGCAATGATCTTTGCAACCGTAGATTTTCCACTTGAAGCCGGTCCATCAATGGCAATTTGAATTTGTTTCATGCTGTCCTCAACTCCTACTGAATCTTAACGACATCACCAGGATTGGCATACCAAGATCCTGTAGACATATGAGAAGGATTTAACTGTTCCAATTGGGCAATGGAAATACCCGCACGCGCAGCAATCGCTGCTTCCCCTTCACCTGCTTGAACAGTGATCGTACCTTCTTCAGAGTTCTCATCTTTTGAACCATCGTCTTTAGCTGCTTGGTCAGTTTGTGCTGCAGGAGCCGATGTTTTCTGTTCAACCTTAGTCTCACCATTGTAGAAACCAGACATTTGTTTTGATTTATTGCTGCCACCTGTTGAAAGGAAAATCAACAAACAGACCATTGCCACTACTACTACAAAGAAAATAATGGCTAAAATCGTCAACAGACGATCTGCCTTGATTCCATTTAACTTACTCGTTCTTTTCAATGTTTCTTCTCCATCATCGTAAATATCTTCTTCCCATGGTTCTTTTGCCATGACTTCCTCCTTGTTTTTTCTCGTAAAAATCATTACAATAGAAGTATGAAAGTTACGTTAATACCAGATCGTTGCATCGCTTGCGGTCTCTGTCAGACCTATTCTGATTTATTTGATTACCATGACAATGGCATCGTTAAATTTGCTGCTGAAGAGGACGACCTCCTTGAAAAGGAGGTTCCTGTCACAAACGATGTTCTCGAGGCTATTAAAGAATGCCCCACTCGTGCTCTCTTAAAAGATTAAGAGGGCTTTTTATTTGTTTGCATAATACATCTCGTAGTAATCCACATGGATGAAATTGTCCGTCAGGATTACTTCTCCCTTAAAATAAGGATTTAAGGCAAGTGCATTGATAAAGTATTTTTTCGGCCATTTACGCATACAGAATGTCCGACTGCGCGAACCATCATTAAAAATGAGCTTGATCGATTTCTTATTTACTTCGACCTTTTCAATCGAATTAATCTTCACCTTGATTGGAGTAAAAGGATTAGCTGTAATAATCCGCAAGATCCCATCCTCATAGATCGTGAAGTAACGATGGACCCCAATCGCTAGCAAGACCATAAATAAAAAGAACGAAAACAAAACTAGCGTTGGCACACTAGAGCTCTCATACATCAAGGCCAGTCCAATAAAGACCGGAATCACTGCAATGGACCAATAAGTCACAAGAATGGATAAGTCCGGTTGCCAATGATAATGGACCTTTCCGAATATCTTAATCATGAGCATACCCCCATCTAATAGTTTAGCATAAAAAACAAAAAAAAGGGAGCCAGACAGCCAAAATCACAAAGATTTTTACCTGCTTGCTCTCCTTTTAATTGGATTTATCAGTTGGAACTTTAAAGAAGTCTTTAGAAAGGTAACCTTTCCCACTAATCAAGTCGTATTCAACCATTTTCAAATCCTCTGCAATTTCTTGTGCTTCTCCTTCCAAGGCCTTTTTATCGACACTTGCTTTTTTCAGTACTTCTGTCAACAAAGCATAGTAAGGCGAAACTTTTGAATTGGTCTGTTCAAAGACCATAGCAGAGAAATCACTTGAATTGACCAAAGGATAGTTCAATTTCGGTGCATCAAAATTACTCCAAATGAAGTAGTCTGTCTGATACTGACTCTCCGGATTATTCTTAAAGGCGGACTCAGGATAAAGACCTGGCAAATGATCCCCATAAAATACCACTGTAATCTTCTTATCGATTTTAGAAAGACTTTCCAGAAAGGATTGGGTGGCAGTGTCAGTTTGTGAAAGTAAACGACTGTAGAAAGTCAGTTTTGAATTTTCTTCATCACTAAAACCTTTACCTTTGGCATCCAAGGTTTCTGGATTTGCTTCTAACCATGGAGTATGATTTTGCATGGTCATCACAGAAAAGAATTGTCCTGTTTTGTCGTTTAAATTATCCAAAACAATATTATAGGTGGATTCATCACTCGGACTAATTCCTTCTTTTCTAACAGTTATCCCCTTAGTATTAATCGTGATAAAGTCGCTAAAATTCAGCCTTGAATATACAATGTCCCTAGAATAATTTGCTCCACCAGCTAAATGAATAGCTATTTTATTTTTGCTAGAATAAGTATTACTTATAGAAGGAACATCATGAATTTTAGGGAATACCTCTGTATACAATACCGAAACAGTTGGTGATATATTATAGAATGGCAAACTTGTTAAAGTTTGAAACTCCATATTTGCTGTTCCACCACCATAGCCATCTGAATGCATTTGACCACTCGTGTGGGTTTTCATAATGTTTTCAATATTTGGAATCGGGTTTTCCGTGAGCTCAACACCTTCAACCTTTCTAGGATCAGAAAAACTTTCGCTCAGAATATAGATAACCGTTTGATCATTTAAGTAGTTACTTCTATCCCTATTAATCTCATTCGATAAGTTAGTATATTTTTGAGCTATTTTCTCGAGACGTTCTTTGGAATAACCATCTGGTTTTGGAATAACTTCCGTCGTCAATTGATTCATCCAAACGTAAGATAACCCTTTATAACGGGCATTGGTCGTATTACCTAACCAATTAATATCTTGATAATTATTTAACGTGCTAATGATTGGAACATTGGCCTTGATCTTTCCGTTTTCTTTATCACTGAATATCCCATTGACACTCTTAAAACATAGGAGCATCAATGCAATAGCTCCGATTTGTATTTTCCATGAAGAAATAATTCTTCCTTTAAAGAGGTACTTTTTCCCGACAATTAGTAGACAAACCAGGAAGACCACCAATAAAAAGATGTAAAATATTTGCACTTTGTCCATAAAGCTCAAAAGCGTCATTGGTTTGGTCAACCAAGTTAAATCACTTGGTAAAACTGGTTCATTCCTCATACCAAACTTGATGGAATTTGCAACTACAAAAGCAATGGAAACAATGGAAATGAGACAGGTAGCAATCCAATATTGATTGATACAAATGTAAACAAAGATAAGGATCGTTGTCAGAATGAGAATTTGAAATAAGATGGCATCTGGAATCGTGTAATGAACGCCTAAGAAGGGTTCTGTTCGACCTAAACTGAATTGGATAAAATAATTCAATACAATTGCAATAGTGGTACTAGAGAAGAACACTAAAGAAAAACTTGGTTTGTTCTTGACGAAATCTCGTTGTCCCTTTGTATATAAGAAGCCAAGCAAGGAAATCAATGGAAATAGAATGTATAAGAATTCATTTGTTAACCAAAATTGCTGAGCTGAGTATTTGCCAATTTCAAAGGCCTTATACAAAAAATTATCTGTCCGATAAATGAGGGTCGAAAAATTTTTGTCTGTTACGATAAAGGTGATCAAGAGTTGCGACAAGACCAGATACTGATAGTTCTCGCCAATCTCTTCTCCTCCTTTTTTCCGACTCGGTAGCTTATCATAATGCTGTCTTAATAGAACCAAACCACCTGTCAGAGCAAACAGAAGGAAAATGACTAGGAAGGAGTCCGTTCTAAAGAATGGATGCTTATCAAAATTCCAAACCTTGTATTTCGGATTATTCAAATAAATTGTGATTTCCGTCAAATAAGAAAGTGTATTGTAGACCAAATAACTGACAATCAGCTTTAAAGGAAACCATTTTTTAAAATTGAACTGGGATAATATTGGAATTAATAGCAAGAAACTAATTCCAAATAGAATTCCTAAAAAATTAACATATTGTAGGACAGTTCCTGTTGCTTTGTTATGAACTGCAAGATTATTCTGAGCTAGGTAAAAATTAAAAAAAGAAAATAGAACGAAAGTAACCCCATAATACCACTGAGTTCTTGAGACTTTCGATAATGCTGAGAGGATAAATTCTTTAAAATTAAACTCTTTTTTCCGTTTCATTATTTCACTTTCTTTATCATTCTTTTTAATATATATTTCACAGCTCTTGCAGGACCGATTACGATATATTTCAAGGCTCCTTTGATCCCCCCAATTTGATTAAAGTCCACAAAGGTATGGGGTTGGAGATCTTCACGATTGTTCAATTGCTTATTATCAATAAATGGTGTCAGAACATGTGGGTTTTGAGAGATCCTAAAGTCATATTTTTGGTCCCAAGCAATGTAGATCAATAAACGTTCGATCGCATGCAATATCGAATTTTGAGGTAGAGGTTCAGCTGGAACATCTGCTGCTGTCAAATTCAAATCAAAAAGTGGTTTCAAAGCATTATATTTAAACCAAACAAAGGTCCCATAACTCATAACAAAGGTATTGAGATTTTTGAAGTCAATCGTCTTGGTCGCTCCCATCCGTTCCCAGAGCTTGTTCATCTCTGGTGAAATAAGAGCCTCATTCCAGGCAACCACGATTCGATTGTAACGGAAGAAAGTTGGAATATCTGCGATAGTGATTCCGACTTTTGGATTGACTTCCATGTTGGCAAGGATTTGATCCGCTGGCTTCACTAGCATCTCAATCAATTCTTTGCGCCAAGATTCACCTGCCCAAAAATCTGCTTCTTTTGATTTTTTGGTATGGAAATGACCTACATAATCATAACGGCAGAGTTGCTCTTTTAGGAGCAACATTGGCAACACATCTCGTCCAATGTTTCCAGTCACCACAACCGTGGCATCTTGTGCTCGATGAGAAAGAATTTTCTCAATAGCCTGCTTCTTCTCTTCTACATCTGTCGTGATCCATAAGTCATAAGCAAAATGAAAGGCTTGGAAAGCATCTAGAAATTCTTCCAGGAGGTCCACATAAAAGACATGAAGATGAACCGCAACTTTTTTACCAAACTCTCCAGCTAATTCCTGGTTTTTCAAGTACTTACGAGACAAGAGATAAGGATAGTCTGGACGATCAATCATAGACATGTGGTTAAGAATCAAATCTAATGGATAGTTCGATACACGCTCCAACTCATCAAAAATATAAGGCATAATTCCTTCATTGTTTGCAATGGTTTTGACTTTGATGAAAGGAACCTTATGATTGAGAATCGCTGTAGGATTGTAGTAAGAAAAGTCTGGATAGAGCATCCCAGTTGTGTCTTCATGAATGGTATCAAAGACCGTCTTATAGCGAAAACCAGCATCCAAGAAATTCGTTGTGACCTTGGTCTCGTAGTTATCAATCACATCTTGAACATTGGTGAAGTCTTGAACACCCTGCCAAAATTCTAGGAAGGCGCTTGATGTCAACACCTGTTTTTTAAAACTGAGATAATAACTCTGAATATGCTCGTTAAAATCCTTGTCTTTTCGGTAATTGGTCATTCCCCAGAAATCCACTTCATCATCATGTTCAAACTGCTGATAAATGGGTTCTAGATCCCAAAGCGGTCCAAAGCAGGTATCATTCATAAGGGTAACCGAATCAAAATGAGCCAGTTGGTCAAAGCCGACTGTCTTCATTCCATCCCGCCAAGCCGCAAAGTCAAAGCCACTATTTTGGCGCTCTAGAATATCGTCTACCAGATGTTGTGCTACTAAATTAGACTTCACATCTTCTGGTAGTTGACTATTGGAGATAAAGACCACCCGCGAATACAAGGGGCGAATCTTTTCTAATTGATAGAGTACATGCCCACTAATAAAATTAAACTTATTGTAGTGAACATATAAAAGTAAACGTTGCATATTATTTCCTTATTCTAAAGAATTTCAAGATCTTTGTTGGAATGGTCCAACGGCGAGAATGGATGACTGTATTATATGCTTCTTTCGTAGCTTGTAACTCTGCCTCAAGATTTTTCAAACTATTTTGACAATCTAACATTTCGGCAGCAAAAACTTTTCCAATATAATCCGGTGCAGAGGGATTATCTATAGAAATCATTTTATAGCTCAGTTGATACACACCTTCTTCTTCAACTTCATAAATCAATTGAGGATCTAGTTCACAAAAAAGAAACAAACTATCTGTAACGATACCATTACTATAAACTGGCGAGCAAACCTTTCCGTTAGAATCTCTCAATTCAACATCAGAGTAATAACTTGGACTTTCAGACAGATCAACTCGGATAACAGAAGTTCCCTTCGGAATTTCGATTGCCAGACTATCTTCTTTTTGAAGAAGTTTGGTCATGGTACGATCTTCCGAATAAGTATTTTCTTCGTCACCAAAATAAATTGTAACAGACTCCATTCCGATGTGTGAAAGAGAATCCATTGGTTTGGAAAGACGAATCTCATAAGTATTATTACGATCTAAAAGGATCTTCGTCATCTCTTTAAAATCAGCATTTGGATACTTATCAAGATAGTCCAGTTGTGTTTGTAGTAACTTATGAAAACGACGTTCTAATCTTTTAAAATCAGTAGGACGAGAATCCGATCCTTGATTAATGGTATAAGCAACTGTCGCTTCATCCAGATAGGCTAAAGAAGTCCGTTGAAAGAGTTCCAATTGGAGGTTGAAAGTATCATCTGATGTCGTTAAATCTAACTCTTGATTGACTTCTAACATCAGATCTCTTTCAACTAACCATGTAGAGGCCATGGTAAAACCTCTTGTTGCTAGCATCTTTTCATAAGTATCTGCTAATGGGATCGTATGATTAGCAAAGCCTGCCTTAGAAACGAGAGTTCCGTTTTCATCATAAATATCAAAATCCGTATTAGACCATTTGCAATCAGGCTTACTTTCTAATAAATCAACCTGTTTCTGAAGTTTTAAAGGGTCAACCCAAAAATCATCTCCGTCACAGCGAGCAATGTATTGCCCCTGTGCTTCCTTACAGATAGCTACCCAGGTTTTGGCGATTCCTTGATTCTCATTCTGATAAAAGGCACGGATCAGATCAGGGTAGTTGGCTTGATAATCCTGAATGATAGAACGAGATCCATCGCTTGAAGCATCATCGACCAAGATAATCTCATAAGCAAACTCTGTTTGTTGGGCTAAGAAGCTATCAATCGTCTTCTTTAGCCAGGGCTCTTTATTAAAAACCGTACAAATAATCGAAACAAAAGGCGTCGTTTCCATATTTCCCTCAGTCTAGTCAGTCATTGACCATGTTCCATTGCGTTGGATTAAGCCACTTGCCGAATCCATTGCTGATTTATCATCCAAAGCGATATCATCTCGATTGATAAAGATCAGAGGGGTCTGGGTGGCATCTGAAAAAGCCAACATCTGCCCTTCCTCATCCCTTACTGTCACTTCCAATTTCATTTTTAAGTCATTTACAGTTGGCAATGAACAAGTATAATGAACCGTTTTGTGTCCAGCTCCACTCATCAGTTGATTCATAGAATTATCATTGTAGATCCAAATGTTCCGATCAATATCCGTTAAAGACAGAGCGATATAGGTCTGGATATCTTCACGAACATCAAAATCAATCTGGAACTGAATAGGATCTTGAGGACGTAATTTGTTTGAGCTTAACAACTGAAGCTGAAAATTTTCAACCAAGACATTTTCTTCCTGGTTTGAATTACCTGCTCCATTAGCTTCTCCTCCCTGTTGCAAAGGAGCTGTATTATCAAAACTGTACTGATTGGCAACATTTTCTGGACTTCCTAAAGCCTTCACCAAACCATTCTCAATCAAAACAGCCTTGTTACAATATTTCTTGACAGCTCCCATATCATGGGTAACCAGGATCGTGGTTTTCCCTGATTTCTTTCGTTCTTGGAAGTAATCGTTACACTTGCGTTGGAAGGCTTCATCTCCTACTGCTAGGACCTCATCCAAAATCAAGATATCCCCTTGGGCCTTAATGGCAACCGAAAAGGCTAGACGAACCTGCATGCCTGATGAGTAGTTCTTGAGCTTTTGGTTCATGAATTCATGCAACTCAGCAAAGTCTACGATATCATCATACATGGCATCAATTTCAGCTGTCGAGAAGCCCAGCATAGCCCCGTTCATATAGACATTTTCACGACCAGTCAGCTCTGGGTTAAAGCCCACTCCAAGCTCGATAAAGGACACCAGTTTCCCATCGATGGTGACGGTACCTTTTTCTGGCACATAGATTTCAGAAATAATTTTCAAGAGAGTCGATTTTCCAGAACCATTTCGACCTAGGATCCCGAAAAAATCACCTTTTTCTACTTCAAAAGAAATATCCTTAAGCACATGTTGTTCTTTGTATCCTTTGATTCCTTTGAAGCGATTGACCAAGGCAGTACGAAGACTATTGGTTGCCTCTGTTGGCAACTTAAAGTACTTGCTGACATGGTCTACTTTTACTGCAATTTGTTTATCTGTCATTAGAGAATCTCCGCAAATTTCTTAGCATGTTTGTTAAAGTAAGCAAAGCCAGCGACAAAAATAAGAATTGGTAAAACATAAGGAATCAAAACCAAGAACTTATTTTCCACCAAAAGCCAGACAGGGGTGTTGGCTTTATCAATCAAGAAGTAACGCATGTCTTGAATAATTTGAGCCAAAGGATTCATCATTACCAACTTAGCAGCCCATGGATTACGGTCTGCAATAAAGGTAATCGGATAGATAATTGGCGTCGCATACAAGCCTGCTTGCAGGAGTACTTCCCAAACTTGACCTAGGTCACGGAAACGGACAAAAAATGTCGCTAAGATCAATGCACATCCTGTCGCCATCAAGAACAACTCAAAGAATAGCGGAATGACCATCAAAGCTGTCCAAGAGAATGTCACTCCATTAAAGAATGAAAAAATCAAGACCACTACAAGGTTAATAACAAAGTTGATGGCTGCTCCTGAAATTGCAGACAAGACAATGATGTGTTTGGAGAAATTCAATTTCCGCAACAAGTCGCCTCGACTAACGATCGACACCATCCCCATAGATGTGGCTTCTGAGAAGAAGCCCCAGATTACATTGGCCAACAAGAGGGCAACTGGGAAATGGGGAACATCTCCACCCAAACGTAAGAATCGGATGAAGACAATATACATGATCGTAAAGGTCATCAAGGGCTTTAAAATCGACCAAAGATAACCAATTGCTGATCCTTGGTAGCGTAATTTAAAGTCTGTTTTAATTAATTCTCGTAATAAAATTCGATTTTTCTGACTAAAAACGTCAAACATTATTTTTTACCTCGATATGCAAACTTTGTCAGAATCAAGCTGGTAAACACAAAGGTGTGAAAAGCCCGGTTCTTCCGGTAACCGTACTGACGAATCCGTCTCAAACGTTCTTTTAGTGGAACATCCATAATGGTGACAAAGTTTTCAATGATTTCTTTAGTTTGGGAACTGACAGGCAGATCCAATAGATTTTTTGCTTGTTCTTGACTGGACTCAATGAGATTCCAATATTTAGCAAACAGAATATGAGGGCGAACCCAGTTTTTGACCCGTTTTCTAAGGGTACGAGCTCCCAGAACATTGCTACTGTGTTGCCGGTACAGTTCTGTTGGCTGATCGATATAGATGAGCTTTCCAAAGGCAGTGACCAACAAGGCCAAATACCAATCATGCATGAGGAGATCATGTTTTTCTTGACCTGTCCATAACTCTGCCAACGCGTGGTTAATCATGGCTACACCGCCAGTTACCGTATTTTCTGTCAGCTCTTGAATCAATTCCGTATTGGCATGATCAGACTGGGTGCGAATCATACTCTCATGCTGCACGTTCAAGTTTTCATCGACCACTTTTAAATCTGTGTAGACCAGCAAAGGCACTTCTTGAGGGTGCTTCTTGGCTTCTGCTACTTGAAGAGCAATTTTTTCAGGAAGCCAGACATCATCTTGGTCACTGAAGCAATAAAGATCTGCTTTCTCATATTTCAAGAGGGCATGGAAGCTCTTGATAACACCGAGATTTTCGATAGCTCCTTGGTTGATAAAGCGAATGCGCTCATCCTGGGCCACCAACTCTTGAATAATCTCTACCGTACCATCTGTCGACCCATCATCTCGGATCAAGAGTTGCCAGTTTTGATAAGTCTGGTCTTGGATACTTTTGACCTGCTCTTTTAGATACTGTTCACCATTATAGGTGGACAACAAGATATTTACTTTCATGATAAGAATAATTCCTCGTACTCACCTACAATTTTTTCCCAGGTAAAGTTTTGCTCCATATTGGCCTTGGCTCGTTGACCCCATTCAGATACATCTTCTAAAGAATCAACCTGATCAATCAAATGCGCCAAATTCCCAGTTTCTTTAGTCCAATATTGAGCCGAATCCTTTGCAACCGTTTGGTTAAAGGAGACTCCTAAAACTAAATTCAGATCCGTCTGAGCGAGAGCCTCTAGGAGACCAGGATTGGTTCCACCCACTTCATGACCATGGATATAGGCAAAGGCTTCTTTACGGATATACTTCAAGAGATCTTGATCATAGACCGTTCCTACAAACTTAACACGAGGATCCTGATTAAATCCAGTTCGAGCTCGGAGCTCCTCAAAATAAGAATTGCCTTCCTGGTTACAAATGATCACCAAATCCCGCTTTGTGGAAGAGGTCATAAATTCACGAATGGCGGTCTCATAATTATTTTCTGGGACAAAACGACCCAAAATTAGGTAATAGTTTTTCTCCTGAGTCTGCCACTTGTGATAGAATTCTCGGACATTATTATCCTGACTGTTTAGGCTGGTCGGAGACAAGTCCGTTCCATAGGCGATATAGGTCGTCTTAGACCAAGGGTAAGCTTCCTTGATATAGGACTCAATACCAGGGTTGTCTGAAATTACCAAGTCCGCATGACGCGTCATGATCTTTTCAGAATACTTAAGATAGGCTTGGATCGGCTTGGCCCACTTGGCCCTCTTCCACTCCAGTCCATCTGGGTTGATATAGAATCGTCCCCCCAATTTATGGATCTTACGCGCAAAAGGCGCTACAAAGGCTCCGATTGTATTGCCCAAGACGTAAAAAATCGGCTGTTCAATTCCTTGTTTCTTAATAAGCTTCAAGGCGTAGTTGATGGCCATCATATCATAGGCGATGACACGCGCAGGCCCAAGTTTCGGTGCTTTAATGGTAAAACAATCGACACCCTTGTAGTCAAAATGGTAATAAGCTTGATCATTAGAAAGGCAGGCAACATGGTACTGGATATCTGAAGACACTTGATGCGAAACCAATTGGTCCACAAAAGTCTCAAAACCGCCATATTGAGCTGGAAGCCCACGACTTCCGATAATAAAAACATGTTGCATAGAGTTCCCTTTCAAATCATTCACAGTCTATTCAATTATACCATTTTCTAGGCTTTTTGCCTAATCCAAACAGAAAAGCGACCCTCCAGGGTCGCTTCAAATTTCTCTTATTTCACTTCTTGTTTGTAAAACTCTTTCAAGGCATCTTTCCAAGTTGGAATAACGAATCCTGTAGCCTTAGCCTTAGACAAGCTCATTGTAGAGTTCAGTGGGCGTTTCGCTTTAGCTGGGAATTGGCTAGAATCCACTGGCTTCACTTCAACATCCGTATCTTTGAGGATTTCAACTGCAAAGTCATACCAAGTTGTATCTTCTTCAGCATCATTTGACAAGTGGTAATAACCATATTCCTTACGGTTTTCAGCCAAATAAGTCATAAACTCTGCAAGGGTACGGGTCCAGGTTGGACGACCATGTTGGTCATTAACGACCGTCAAAGTCTTATGAGTCTTGGCAAGGTTTTGCATTGTGAAGACAAAGTTCTTACCGTAGTTCCCGAAGACCCAAGCTGTACGGATGATATAGAAATTGGAAACATGTTTTTCAACCAATTCTTCCCCCATACGTTTGGTACGACCGTACTCTGTTTGAGGATCTGGTTGATCGTCTACTTCCCATTCTTGTCCCACTGGTTTTTTCCCATCAAAAACGTAGTCTGTTGAGATATAAACTAAGGTTGCACCATGTTTTTCAGACGCTTTTGCTACATTTTCTGTACCAGTCACGTTGATGGCATAGTCCAACTCTTTTCCTTCATCTTCTGCAGCATCAACAGCTGTGTAGGCAGCACAGTGATATACCAAGGTTGGTTTTACTTCCGCAAATACCTCGTCTACTTTCTCTGCATTTGTGATGTCCATCTCAGCCACATCAACAGCCACATATTCTTCATTTCGTTCATCCAACAAATGGCGAAGTTCTGTTCCAAGTTGACCATTTGCACCTGTAATTAAAATCATGTTAAATTCCTTTCAAATGCTTTTTCCCTATCATTATAGCAAAAAAAGCAGAAGTTTTCTGCTTTTTAAGATGAGAATTGCTCCTTATTTTTTGAATACTTCTGCTTAAAAATAAAGAATACCAGTATCCAAGAGATCCATTCTATCATGAAACCAAGATTCTGTATAAATGTCTTGTGATAAGAAACTTTGACATGGCCAGAATTTCGAATAGATAAATAAATTTTTCCGTTATTTAAAACCTTTTCTGAGACAGTTGGTTTCCGATCTTTTTTATTTTCTTTTAATTCTGATTCGGTAAAAGCACGCTGTTTCAACACAGGTTGAGAACCTTCTGCACCCTTAGAATATTCTGCGCGATATCCTTTGTACCATATCATTGGTATAGAAATAGTTGTTTCCTTTTTATCATCAGGAACCTCTATATCGAATTCTAAAAGATTGTATCTCTTTTTAATAGTTGATATTTTTACATCCTTAGCTGTTTGAAATTCTGTAAATTGTGGTAAGCGTATATCTTGGTTATTGATATCAAGATTATAATATTCATCACCTACAGGATCAATATATTTGGATTTGTCACCTTTATATACTGATTTAAGTAATTTTTCATTCTTTTTATTATCCTCACGCATCTGTTTATAGTTTTTTGAAGAGCTATCAAATTGAGGGACCACATGATTGAAATAGAAAGTTAAACTCAAGAGGCATAAGACAATAGAGAAAAATCCATTTCTATTTGTAACAGCAAGAAAGAATAGGAACAAGAGGGGAATGAAAAACAATAGGCGCCCTGAATACTGCATACTCCCTAAAAAAGTGTATTTCAATACGGAATTCCAAGGCAGAAGACTCGTTGCAGAGAAATATAAGATCCAACAAGTCCAAAATATGGTTTTACTTAAACTCCCTAGACGGCGATAAAATAAGATCACCATCATACTCGCATAGAATAGACCATCTCGTACGAATTGATGAATCGGCCACTCTAATGGTGTGAAAGGTTTATAAAAACCATATCGATCTGCTTGAAATGGAAAAGGCACTAAAAAAGTATCTTTCACATTGACAGGAAAATTTCTCGCTGTCCATGTGAAGAAAAATTTTTGTGATGAAACCTGTTCCAGATATTGAAAAATGTATCCTGCCGACAAACATAAGGCAAACAAGATAGAAAATACAAAAGAGAAAATCTTTTCCAGTGTAATCCTTTTATAATTTAAACATAAAAATACCGCAGAAAAAATTGCTAATATGATCGTTGATAAAATATGGGTTTGAATTAAAAGTGCTACCACAATCCCTAAATAGAGAGGGTTCTTTTTGTTTAAGTAGAGCACTCGATAAATAGAATAAATAAGAATTGGGACAAGTGGCACTACCATGGTCATTCCAAAACCAAATAAGGTGTAATAACAAGGAATGGTCAAGGCCACTACTATACCAGTCAGCTTATTTTTTACTATTTTTGAAACAACAATATAACTTGCTAGGCTTGTACCAAGAGTGATCAAAAATGCAAATATAGAATAAGCAAGATTTCCATCGTTGGTCATCATATAAACGATGGCTGACGGATAAAACTGCCAATTTCCATAAAACATAGGAGAAGCATATCCCGTACCGAATGCAAATAAAAAATTCAGATTGGGGAGTAAATCCCAATGCTCAATGGACTCTGCTAAGCCAACAATGCGGGATAAATGAAAGACATAGTCATATGAGCGGCTTTGAAAATTGATCAGATTGAAAGATACAAATGTAAAAATGAGCGCATAGGAAGTTAGTAATAGGTAGACCAACTTATTGCTGATTTGGTTGAAAACATCTATAAGCCGGTCAATATGACTGCGTATCCCTTTTACCATATCCAACTGATTAATTTTATCGAGGAGCCGATCCACTCCTTCGTAAAATCTGTCTATCTTTTGCTTAGCAGCAAGACTCATACTTAGGATATTCTTCATTCTTCACTTTTCTCTTTAATCACATAGATTGGACGTTTCTTGGTTTCCATGAAGATCTTGCCAATATATTTCCCTAAAATCCCAATGGTTAGCAATTGGAACCCTCCTAGGAAAAGAATCACTGTCATAAGGGATGGCCACCCTGAAGTAGGATCCCCAAAGACCAAGGTGCGGATTACAATCAAAATCATCATGATAAAAGCCAAAATCCAAGATAACAGTCCACCAATAAAGGCAATGTTTAATGGGGCATCCGAGAAATTGACAATCCCTTCAATCGAGTACTTAAAGAGGGACCAAAAATTCCAAGACGTCTCTCCTGCCACGCGCTCTACATTTTTATATTCGAGGTATTCTGTCTCAAATCCTACCCAAGCAAAAATCCCTTTTGAGAAACGATTGTACTCCGATAACTCCATGATAGCATCCACCATGGGACGCCGCATCAAACGGAAATCCCGCGCCCCGTCAACCATTTCCACTTGGCTAATATGATTGATCAATTTATAAAACATCCGCGCAAAGAAAGAGCGGATCGGCGGTTCCCCATCACGGGTTACGCGTCTCGTTCCGACACAGTCTAAATCCGGCTGTTCCTCCAACTTCTGCTTCATTTCGATCAATAATTCCGGAGGATCCTGCAGATCCACATCCATGACCGTCACATATTCACCACTAGCACGCTCAAGTCCAGCATACAGCGCCGCCTCTTTCCCGAAATTTCGAGAAAAAGAAAGGTAGTGCACATTTGAATCTGTAACATGTAGCTTTCGAAGAACGGATAGCGTACCATCTGAAGAGCCATCATTTATAAAAATATATTCAAACTTTTCTCCCATCTTCATCCGAACACGTTCCATCTCTCGATAAAACAATGGAATGGATTCTTCTTCGTTAAAACATGGGACTACAACTGATATGGTCATCTCTTACTCCTTGAATTATTCACTTTCTATTGTAACAAAAAACTAGGGTTTCCCCTAGTAATAACTTATTTTAGCCTTTTAATTAAACTGCAGCATATAAAACAGAGATGGTTTGTAGTAATGTTAGAGATAAAATAATGAGACTGCTTTGTACTACAAAATGATCAGAGAACTTTTGTTCATCTGGAACTCTTTGCTTAAATAAACTACAAATAACTGGTAGACAAAGAGCAACAACACCCAAATAATATCGGCCTTGAACTCCTAAAACTTCAAAATTTCCAACTGGTGTCCAGGTCAGATACAAGGTCAAAGAAATTAAACCAACAATTGCAAGAGAAACCAAACTTGCTCCTACTACTGATACTTTAGGAAGTTTGATTTTCCCAATATTTGAAAAAGTAATCAAAGTATAAAGAGCATAAATTGGAATAAGGACTTCTGACATCGACAAATCTAACCAACCAAAGGTGTAGAGTTGATTCAAATGACTGACTGATAATAGCATCTCCTTCAAAATCACTGGAAGATACCAATGAGGTTTCGAAATGATACTAATCACCTGAGACTTCACATCCGCTCCATCTAGTTTAAAGTTCTCAATTCGAACTTGCTGGGTAAGAACATACCAAAAAATCGTAAAGACAAAGACTGCAGCAATCAAAGCAAGAGAAATGAGATAGTAGTTTTTACATTGCGTTTTCTTTTTCGGTATAAATAGCAATAATCCTACAAGCAAGACATAAGGAAGCTTCATTGTTACAAGGATCACGCAAAGGAAAGCATAAAGCAATAAATCCTTAATTTTAACCACTTTTTCATCATCCGTTACATAGTTCAAAAATAATCCAATAATGATGTAGGTTAAACCTAAGGCTACACTATCTTGATTATAAGAAGCAGCTAGAACCAGATTCATTGGAAACATCGCTACCATTGTCATCAACTGCTTAGCTTTCCCACTTAATTTAATGGCAATGAGAGCTAAAATACAGTAAGCAATGACATTAAAAATTCGACCAAGATAATAGGAGACTCCTACACTCAAGTTCAAAAATTTTCCAATCCCAAATCCAAGAGCCTGAGGGATATAACCAATAAACCAATATGAGTTGGTTGCCCTGTAATCCGTTTCTTTCCCAAACTTCACTTGTTTGGTCGTCTGCCCTTCTTCAAATAAAGAAGATTTGGTAAATGGTTTTTTGAAATTCTTATAAACATCAAAGTAATCTTCCGTAATATGGATGTTTTTATTTCCCATATTGACGTTGCCTTCCACAATATGAATGGTTCTTGAAAGGTGAACTTGTTCATCTGGCGTATTCAAAACGGGTGTAATGAAAGCAAAGGACAGACCACCAATGAGCATCGCAAGGAAGGTTCCAACATTCTTCTTCGGTAAAAGAAAAATGAAAAAAGCCAATACAACAAATAACGCTACACCGATTTTAGGAAAATCTACTAAGCGCTTTGTATAAATCACTGTAATACAAAAGGCCAAAACTGCGAAAGCTACTAAATACTTTTTATTTCGCTCATAACTATCAACAAAATATCTCATCAGTTTCTCCTACTTATTCGAATTTTGACTCTTCACATATTGTCTCATCAGCAACTTGGCAATCCATTTGGGCCAGAAGAGCTCATACATGTATAGATCTTCCTTACTACGCGTATTGTCTGCAATGGTTTTTGATGTTTCAGACCCTCCATGAATACGGTGGCACATGAGTTTGTCAGATACATAAGCAAAACGACCTTTATACTCGCTGATCTTATACCATGCGTACCAATCCAAACTCACTCTCATCCCTTCATCAAAATAGAAATTCTTCAAATTTTCACGATTATAGGTGACAGCTGGACAACAAATCGGATTCCCAAAAGCCATCACACGGTTTCGCCAAAAGTGACTAGCAGGAAAAAGATTCATGGTTTTTAACATCAAGGTTTTGATCTTCAGATTTGTATTCGCAGGAATTTTATGGCCATCTTTTTCTTCAAAATAATCAGAATACCCAATCAACACATCTTGATTTTTTTCCATCTTAGCCAAAACTTTCTCAGCATAGTCCGGCTCATAATAATCATCCTGATGGGCGATGGTAGCATACTTCGTCTCTGCAAAAGACATGGCATTGTTCCAATCCTTACCAATCCCACCACCTTGCTTGGTGTAAAATGGAATAGCATAACGCTGACAAAGTTCCTTGATCGAATCCAGTGGTGTTGAACTGTAACAGATAATCTGTGATTGGAGAGTTTGATTCTTCAAGGATTGAATACAAGCTTCCAAGTATTCGCTCTCACCATAAGCACAAATCACCCACGTATGTTGTTGATTAATGAGCATAGTCCTTCCTTTCTATTTTTCTTGCAATAAAATAAGCAAGTAAACTTCCACTAAAATAAACAGACATCACGATGAAAAAGCTTAAAGACGCACCTAGAAGTCCCATTTTTTGTACCAAATCATTATTTGTCAATTTGGAAGCTATAAACATGAATAAATACACAGGCAATAGATACGTTTGTTTTCGAATAACCGTCATGATATCCCCAAAAACAATCCCAATAGAATACAGAATTCCAGAAAAAACAAGGATGGCTAGGGTAGTACTATGCTGGTTTAAAGGTAAACCAAAAACAAGACTTAATATCGGCGTCCCGATCAAATAAGCTAGCACAGTTAATACCAAGCCGACACCCAAAACAATGACAAACATCTTCGCAATGATGGCATCAAATTTTTTCAATTCTTTATTCTTCCATAAGATCGCTAATTGCGTTGTTAAGGGTCTAAGAATTAAAATAAAGAGACTCATAAAAAACACAGGCATAAACAAAATATTAAAGTCCCGTTGTGTCCCTGCAATAAAGTGTCCCAGTCTAATTTCAGAGTCAATCGCGATTCTAGGCTCATTGAAAATATAAGCTAGTAAAAATCCACTAATGAAGAGAGGAATACAATTCTTTAAAATAGTGATCGCATCAAATAGGTCTCTTTTGAGATTTTTTACTGAGAAATCAATTGTTTCAAATTCTTTTGATTTTACATAATCATAACAAAATACAAAGATAAAGTTTAAAACAACTAAGTAAAGCAATGATTGTGTTAATGACTTTGTAATAAGCAAAAATGCCAACAAAAGAATCGTGCTGAAAGAATACCGAATGGTCATTGATTTGCCAGCGATATCTAATCGTTCGTGACGTTGAAACAATCCTTGGAAAAGATCTGAAATTGCCTCACACATACGAAATAGAACGTACAAGCCAATAATCGCAATTTTTGAACTCTCATGTAGATCAATTCCTGAAACAAAAAGGTAAGGAAAAAAGATCGCCATCATGAGTAGGAGAGAGAGACATCTGGCAATACTGTAACTGGTAAAGGAGTGTCTAAAGAGAACATCTGTCCCTTGGTAGCTTCGAACTTGAAACATGCCTACTACTACTAGAATCGCAGCAATCCCATAGGCAAGACTAAAAGAATCTGCTTCCATTGGCGAGGTCATGCGTGTAACGATCAATGTAAATAGTACAGATGATCCAGCAAATGCCAAATTCCCTAACAGATTCCAAAAATACACCTTCTCCGTTGAAACAGGTTGATTATTCTTCATGCTCTTTTACCTGTAATGCAATCTTCTGAGACAATTGTCGAATTTGAACGGATTGTTTTGAGGTAATCCGAGTTAAAGAGAAGTTTAAATAGACAAGTAAACAGAATCCTAAGAAAAAGATTAGATTGCTTGGAACTTGAATTCCTAACATTTTTGATACCTGTCCAATCAAATTAGGAAACCAAATGACTGGCAACGAGACGATACAAAGAATAAGCCAAGAGATGACATTTCTCATTTCAACAAGCTTCTTTGCAACTAGGCGTAGAATATAAAGCATAAAAACAATTACAATAATGGTCAACCAAATATTTAGCATTTTATTTCTTATATCCTCCACCAATTCTAGCCAATAACATTGCCATAGTCACTTTAATCATATAGTAAACAGATTTGCTTAATGTGATAGATGATTCCCCGTGCTCTCGCTCGTTCATTAATACAGGTACTTCTGCTACGGAATAGCCTGAGGTTAAGAGGGACACAATCGTCTCTGGTTCTGGATAATCACTTGGATATTGTTTAGCAAATTCTTCTATCACTTTTCGATCTGCTACCCGCAATCCTGATGTTGGATCTGTTACCTTTTGACCAGTTAAAATCTTAATTAATTTTTCAAAAAATGAAATTCCAATCCGTCGCGCGAAGGAGGATTGGAAACCTTGATTTTCAATGAAACGAGAGCCAATCACCATGTTCACATTTTTCTCTTGAAGGACTTGAAGCATCTTTCTGATAAATTCAGGATTATGCTGACCATCCCCATCCACTTGAACAGCATATTGATAGCCATTTTTAACTGCATATTGATAACCAGTTTGGACAGCACCACCAATACCTAAATTAATCGGTAAATCGATAACATTAAAGTTATTATTGCGACAAATTTCAAGTGTATGATCTGTAGAACAATCATTGATAATGACATAATCAAATTCAGGTGTATGTTCTTCAATCATCTTGATTGTTTTTTCAATATTTCCACTCTCATTATAAGCAGGAATAATGATCAATAATTCTGAATTTCTCAATCCTATTGTTTTCCCTTCTAAGCATATCACTTCATTATACAATAATCAGTGCATATTTTCTACTTTATACTGTCCCCTCCCCCTTTTCATGGTATAATAGAGTGAATTGATTACGGGAGGACATCTTATGCTAAGGCTTGGAATTATTGGAACGAGTTGGATTTCACAGGAATTTATAAATGCTGCTCACCAAACGGGTCACTATC
This sequence comes from Streptococcus sp. 27098_8_99, assembly GCF_041431935.1. Lineage (NCBI taxonomy): Bacteria > Bacillati > Bacillota > Bacilli > Lactobacillales > Streptococcaceae > Streptococcus > Streptococcus sp. 27098_8_99. The sequence continues at coordinate 29,774 of NZ_JAPVYQ010000002.1, forward strand.
ACTTGCAGGCTGTGTATTCGAGAAAAATGAAGACGGCTCAAGATTTTTGTGAGGCTTATGGGGTGATCTCTTGCTACACAGACTTGGTCGATTTCTTAGACAGTGAACTGGACGTGGTCTACATTGCCAGCCCTAATTCTCTTCACTTCGCTCAGGCCAAGCTTGCTATTTTAGCAAAGAAGCATGTCATCATTGAAAAACCGGCTGTGACGAAGCCTTCTGAATGGAAGGAACTGGTGAAGCTTGCTAAGGAGCACCAGGTCTATCTCTTTGAAGCTGCTAGAAATTACCAAGAAACAGCCTTTCAAGTGGTTAAAGACTTCCTCTCTAATCAGGAAATACTCGGCGCTAACTTTACCTTTGCCAAATATTCTTCCAAGTTGCCTGCTCTTCTAGCAGGTGAGATACCCAATATTTTCTCAGATGTCTATGCAGGTGGGGCCTTGATGGATCTGGGTGTCTACTGCCTCTACCTGGCCATCGGCTTCTTTGGAGCTCCAATCTCCAGTCACTACACCGCTCAGCAATTACCCAATTTGGTTGATCTCTATGGTCAGGGTGTTTTGATCTATCCAGAGTTTCAGCTTGCCATTCAGGCGGGGAAAAATATCACCAGCCATCTACCTGCTGAAATCTATACTAAGACTGGAACATTAACTCTAAATGCTGTAGCAGCTATCAACCAGGCCCAATTTGTCAGCCATTCTGGTGAAGTCATCGATCTTCCTCTCACGCCTTGTAGTCATGTCATGCAAGAAGAGGCGGAAGCCTTTGCCCATGCCATGTCTGGTCACAAGGAGGCTGCTTATCTCGAATGGTTACAAACGGCTGCGCAGGTCCATGAAACCCTCTACCAGATGCGTCAAAGTGCTGGAATACAATTTAAGGATGAAAAAGAATGAAAGAACAATTTCCACAAAGCTGGAAAGATCAGCTAGAAACACTCGGATTTGATACATTCACTGAAATTCAAGAACAAATCTTCACCCCTATCTATGAAGGAGAAAATGTCCTTGGGATCAGTCCTACCGGTACTGGTAAGACACTTGCCTACCTCTTTCCAAGCTTGCTCAAACTCAAACCGAAGAAAGCCCAACAACTCTTGATTCTAGCTCCTAATACAGAGTTAGCAGGACAAATTTTTGATGTCACCAAGCAATGGGCAGAGCCTCTTGGGCTCCAGACCCAACTCTTCCTGTCAGGATCCAGTCAAAAACGGCAAATCGAACGCCTCAAAAAAGGACCCGAAATCCTGGTTGGGACGCCTGGTCGGATCTTTGAACTGATCAAGCTGAAAAAGATCAAAATGATGAATGTGGAAACCATCATTTTAGATGAATTTGACCAACTACTGAGTGATTCTCAGTACCACTTCGTCGACAAGATCAGCCACTATGCTCCCCGCGACCACCAACATATCTACATGAGCGCCACAGCCAAGGTCGATCCAGATCAGCTAGAAGAAAATACCCTTCGCATTACGGTTGATGGAGTTTCTTTGGACAATATTCAACATTTTTATATGCAAGTGGATCGGCGTGACAAGGTCGAATTGCTCCGCAAACTCGCCTACGTCGAAGATTTTCGTGGTCTGGCTTTTTTCAACAGCCTATCTGATCTAGGTAGTGCGGAAGAAAAACTACAATACCGGGGTGTTGAGGCCGTGTCACTCGCCAGCGATGTCAATGTCAAATACCGCAAGGTCATTTTGGAACGCTTCAAAGACCATCAGCTAACCCTCTTACTGGCCACCGATTTGGTCGCTCGTGGAATCGATATTGAACATCTTGAATGTGTGATTAACTACGATATCCCCCGTGATGTGGAGACCTATACCCACCGTGCTGGTCGAACAGGTCGAATGGGGCGTGATGGCTATGTGATCACCTTTATCACCCAGCCAGAAGAACTCAAATCCTTGAAAAAATACGCTTCTGTCCGTGAACTTGTTTTAAAAAATTCCGAACTATTTTTAAATGAATAAGAAAATCCTCTGCTAGTAAATTTACTGCAGAGGATTTTTTAGTTAATTTCCATTGTAATAAATGCGATGACTTTCAAGTTGATAATCCAACAATTCATCTACCGTTACAAAGGTATAGCCTTGTGATTTAAGGTAGTCAAGGACGGTCGGAAGAGCATCAATCGTGGTTTGATGGATATCATGCATGAGGATAATCGAACCCGGTTTGACTTCTTTTTTCACTTCATTGAGAATAGCCGTCGTATTATGAGTTTTCCAATCCAGGCTATCCACATCCCACATGATGAAAGACTGGTCTACACTGTATTGGATGGCGTTATTGATGGCTCCATACGGAGGGCGCGTGATCTTAGTTTGAACGCCTGTCGCTTTTTGAATAGCTTCTTGAGTATCCAAGATCTCTTTTTTAGCATTATCCAAGCTCAATTTTGGCAATTGAGGGTGATCCCAGGTATGGTTCCCGATTTGATGACCTTCTTTGCGGACTTGCTTAGCAATATCAGGATTCGCACTGACATTTTTTCCGACCATAAAGAAGGTAGCTTTTGCATTGTATTTCTTCAAGATAGCCAGTGCCTGAGGAGTCGTCGTTGGATCCGGTCCATCATCAAAGGTCAAGGCAATCATCTTACGATGGCGTTCTTCAATATAGGATTGGTAAGAAGCTAGATCATCAGGAAGCAAGCGCTCTGTATCAATCACGTCATAGAATTTAGATAAGGGAACAGTAAAGGTATCGTCGCCTTTAACCTTGCTTGGAAATGGAATGGTGAAATTCCCTTTTTCATATTGGAATTCCCATTGGCTCAAGTCCAACTCTGAGAAGTGGGCAACCATTTGATCAATGCTTTCCTCATCTAGCTGACGAAAGGATAGATTCCCTCGTAATTCCTCCAAAAAGATCTGCTTGGCTCCATCTGGATCCGCAAAAACCTGGCTGAGGGTCAGAGGGTTACTCTCATCATCCAAGTAAAAGAGGGGCAACTTCACCGTCTCATCTTTAATGAATTTTCCTTTTTTGTACTGGTATTCAGCCCGTTTGATTTGGATTGGGTGATAGCCAACAAAAGGCGCTTCTGCTTCTTCACTATGGTAGAAGGTCAGATGCTTAGGCTCTTTGGTTTTTTCATCGGTTCCTAGACGCTGAAGGTCTTCTTGGATCTTCTCTTTAATAATCTCAACAGGCTGTCCATCCTTAGTAGGATAAAAAGCGGTCACATAAGAAGTTCCTAAAATTCCTTCCTGAACCTGGGCATCTTTTCCTTTTTCAGAGCTTTTCTCTAATTGGGTGACCTTGGCAAACTGATCCTGATAGGCTTTTTGTTCACGAAGCCTTTGAATCTTTTGATACCCGATATACAAAAGACTCAGAAAAAGGAGATTTATAATGATTAATAAAATAGTTTTCGTGTGTTTGAATCTCATAACTTTATTATAGCAAATTTCTCTCGAAAAAACATTCCTTTTTTGTAAATGGTTTCATAAAAAAGAGAGAGTGGGACAGAAATCGGTAATTCGTTAGAATTCGATTTCGTCGTCCCACCTCCGCACAGTTGAGTAGGGCTGTAAAAGCTGATGCAATCAGCGTAGTAGAGCCCACTCAACCACTGCGTCTTGCTCGACAATCCAAAAATAATTGAGAGGCTAGGACTTTTGTCCCAGCCCCCTTATTTTTAGTCCCTCTTATTTTTCGCGAATGACTTCTACCTTATAACCATCTGGATCTACAACAAAATAGTAATTCGGCTGTGTTCCTGGAAGACCTTTTGGTTCTGTCACTTCATAGCCTTTAGCCTTGTGTTCAGCATTCAAACCTTCTAGATCAGGAGTACTCAATGCGACGTGAGCATAGCCGTCTCCGATCACATAGGGACCATGATCGTAATTGTAAGTCAATTCTAACTCATAGTCATCTCCAGGCAGGCCTAAGTACACGATAGTAAACTTGTAGTCTGGGAAATCTTTCCGACGTTTTTCTTCAAAACCAAATGCATCTTGGTAAAAAGCGATTGATTTTTCTAAGTTTTCCACACGAAGGCAAGTGTGCAACATTTTTGAACTCATAGGTTTTCCTCTTTTCTTTTTTTAAAAAATTATCAACGATTTTTTTTACGACTTTCCGTCTTAATGGATAATTTCACTTCAAAGATGGTCCCTTTTGGTTTATTATCTTTGACTTGGATGGTTCCTTTGAAGGCTTCTACGATCTGCTTAGCGAGGGATAATCCCAAACCAAATCCACCTTTTTGACGGGTTCTGGCCTTGTCCACGCGGTAAAAACGATCAAATATCCGTTTCTTATCCTCATCTCGAATCCCTGGACCATTATCCAGCACCCTCAAAAGTAGATTTTTGTCCTTCAATTGAACTTCAAACTGGATCTCGCCATCTTCATCGGTATATTTCAAGGCATTATCATAGAGAATGGTCATCAATTGCTTGAGGAGCGTTCTATCAGAACAAATGACTTTGTCCACCTGATTGTCTCCTCGGAAGATTTTGTCATTTTCTTCCGCAATGATCTCAAAATTCGAGAAGGTCTGATCGAAAAAGCTTGGTTCGATGTCTTCCATCTCTGGCTTCAAGCCATCATCTCTTCGGGCGATATTGAGAAGGTTGGTGGTCAAGAGCTTCATATTTCGAACTTCATCTAAGCTAGATGCAATGCTCTCGCTCGATTCCATAATGGTCGCTTCAGGCTTTCTAAAAAGCGTTTCGAGGCGATTTTGTAAGACTGCTAGAGGCGTCCGCAACTCATGAGAAGCATTTTCTACAAAAGACTTTTGCTTTTGCATACTCTCAAGCAGCGGCTTAACGCTGAGACGGGCAAGGAAGAGACTCGCAAACAAGGAGATTCCCCAGAAGCAAATCATGACAAGAGCGATCTGGCTTTCATGTTCCTCACTGGTCTGCTCTAGCTGACTAATATTGGTCATGATGACCGCATACTTGATATTACTTTCATCTTCATCATCAGATAGACTCAACTCTGCCATATAGGCCCGATAACTTTCTTTTTTCCCATAGCTATTGGTAATTTGAAGCTGAGAAACCTTATTGAGAAGTTTTCGGCCAAACGTCACTGTTTTAAAGTTTAGAAACCCGTTACCAGTTGTCAAGTTTTCGTATTTTTTATTGAGCAAAACAACAGTGGTATTCGATGTGACATCTCCTTTAGGTTCTGATTTGTCATGGTCAGGTAACATCATCCCATGATCGTTATCATCATCTTTATTAGTTGATTGTCGCTGATCTCGATAAGCAATAGCTACAAGTGAGTATGGATCCTGACTGAGAGTCCTGAGGTTCTCATCGACGGTTGTATAGAGACTCGAGCGCATGACCTGAATAATAATTAAGGTCATGGCTGAGAATATCAAGGTGAAGAGACCAAAATATCGGATGAAGTAAGAAAAGTCATCTTCTCCGACTGTTTTCTTAATCCTTGTTAGCATCTTTTAAGATATACCCCACACTGCGTAATGTTTGCAAGCTCTCAACAAAATCAGTACCTTTTAATTTCTTACGAATTTTTGAAACATAGACTTCAACCACTGAGATAGTTGTGTCACTGTCAAAGCCCCAGAGACGATCGAAGATCTGTGTTTTTGGAAGGATGACATTTTGGTTTTGAAGGAAGTAGACCAAGAGATCAAATTCCTTCCCAAGAAGTTCTACTTCCTTATCGTCCACGTAAGTCGAATTGGTAGATAAGTTGACCTTCAAATTGCCATAATTGAGGGTGTTTTCATTGACCTTACCTGACCGCTTCAAGAGAGCTTGAATCCGCATCTTAAGCTCTTCAAGATAGAAAGGCTTGGTCAGATAATCGTCTGCACCTAGCTCAAAGCCGTGCCCTTTGTCATCCAGACTTTCTTTAGCTGTCATGATCAAAACAGGGGTTGTCACGCCTTTTTCACGCAATTCTTTCAAAACATGGAATCCGTCTTTTTCAGGAAGCATGAGGTCCAGCAGAATCAAATCATAGATCCCGCTTTCTGCTTCGTAAAGACCTTCTTCTCCGTCAAAGACCTGCATAACGTCCGCAAAATCATCTAAAAAATCAAATACTGAATTTGATAAACCAAGGTCATCTTCGACCAATAGAATTTTAATCATCGTCGTATCCTCTTCTCTTTCCTGAGTGAGTCTTTCTAATCTATTCTTAATCATTATAACACGACTTGCCTTCATTTCCTATAGTTTAGAACCTGGTTTGATGATCAAATTCAGTCTATCTGAGGAAGGCTTATTCTATGAGTTTGTCGTGTTTTCTTTGTTATTTTGACTATCACTCGTCTTGTTTTTATTTTTTGAATTCTTCTTATTGGACTTCTTAGAAGAACCGTGGTTTTCATCTTGTCCGCCAGATTGGTTCATGCCATTTTCTGGACCATTTCCTTGAGGGCCACCATTGCCTTCCTGTGGCATTTGACCAGGTCCACCTCCTTGCGGACCACCTTGAGGACCACCGCCTTGAGGACCGCCGTCCTGTGGGCCACCATTTTGCTGGTTTCCTTGTGAAGCATGGCCATTTTGACCATTTTGTTGCTGATTGGTTTCTTGGTTTTGACCCGTTTGGACCGGTTGAGAAAATTGTTGGTTATTAGAAGATTGTGAGGCGATAACACCGACCCCAAAGCCACTTCCAGCACCGACCAACAATCCACCAACTGCTGCCATACCGATCCACCACTTAGGGCTTCGTTTGAGGACAACCATTTTTTCTTTGGATTCTTGCGTTTCGACTACTTGTTTTGTTTCTTTTTGATTCATCTTTTTACCTTTTATCTTTTTTACAAGTACTTGTCTTTTAAATTTTAAAGGGAGCTCGATCCTTTAAGTAAGGCGATTATACTTTAGAAGTCTTAAACAGGCCTAAATTTTTACTTAAAACAACCTAAAACGACTGGGACTATTGACAGGATGAAACCGATATTGTAGAATAGTTACCATAAAACAAAATAGAGGTTAACTGTTATGAAGAAAATCTTTCCTTTAGTGCTCATCTCCATTGGAGTAGCTATGATCTCCGTCCTATCTCAATTTACCCTTCCATTTGGTCCAATTCCTTTAACCCTGCAAACGCTCATGATCGGGATTATCGGGACCATCTATAAACCCAGTCATGCTTTTGTCACAGTCTGCCTCTACCTACTTCTTGGTTTCTTAGGTTTCCCAGTATTGGCAGGTGGTGCTAGCGGTGCTTCGCATTTCCTTGGTCCTACTGCTGGTTTCCTCCTCTTCTTCCCATTCCGAGCGTGGATCACGTCTCTATTTACAAATGCTAAATCCAGCGTGCTGACCATTTTCCTTGCTAATTTGTTCAGTAGTGCTCTCCTCTTTGTAGCTGGAGCTATCGGCTTTATGCTGGTCACGCATACCGATATCCAAAAAGCATTTGCTTTGGTCGTTGCTCCCTTTATCCTTGCCGACCTCATCAAACTGATTATCATCACGATCACCAGCAAAGCTATTTTTGCCAGCCTCAAACACCACTGGTATTTCAAATAAGATACAAAGGGTACGAATATACTAAAATAAGCAACATCTGGACACAGTTGTTGCTTTTTGTTGTAGGAATATCTCTTCAATTGAACTACTTTTAAATGGATTACTGTTTCGTAGAAGAACCTTCTATCTACCCTCCTTCCTTTATTTTTCCTTATAAAGAACTCTCAAGATCAGTAACTGTGTTAGCAAAATCCAAATAATCAGAATAGTGAAGTCAAACAATGAGATGCGGTCATGGCCATAGACACTAGCTCGTAGAAGGTTGACAGAAGGGACAAAAGGAAAAATATGGTAGAGATGGTTTATCCAATCTGGAAGACGACTTGCTGGGTACATAATTGGCGAAAACATCAAACCGACCATAAGAATTAACTGAGACATCAACGTGACAATATTGGGAGAAAAAGTATAAGCAATGGCAAATCCAAGACTGATCATTGTAAGACAGATCAGAAATAGGATGAAAACAGCCAGAACAGATATATTTAGGCGGACAGAAAAACGAAAATAGCCCAGTATAACAGAAATGAACACTCCAGGTAAAATAGCAATCATCCACATCCAAAGATCTGCTAAGGAAATAAGAATTCGAGGTATTGGAAGGGCTCGTACATAGTCTACATGTCCTTCTGACTTCGCATTTGCTATAACAGGTGATGAGATCGTACAGCCAATAGAAATAATTCCTATCAGAACTGAACCAGAAGAGAGATAGTAGGTAGCTGTCGTATCAATCTCACCTATCACTAGTGGATAACCAAAAAGAAGTGAAATGGATAACAGAACCTGAGCTAGCGTAAAGAGTAAAAATAGATCTTTTTGACGAAGATAGTTCCAACGAAGTAAGTAAAAAAATTGAGTCATATCAGTTTGTCAACTCCTCTCTATAAAGATCTGAAATGGATATGTTTTTCTGAGTAAGTGACAGATTAAAAATATTCTGTCTATCCAATTCCTGTGTGAATTTTGGTAGCAGTCTCGTTAACTCCTTCTCTTCTATTTCAATCTGGCAGATCGAACCATTGATAATGGTGTAATCTTGAAATAGAGCTAAGCTATCTTTATTCCTAAACTCAAAAGATATTTGATACTGTTTTTGATAGGTTATTTGCTGAACTGGTCCTGATTTGATTAACTTCCCATGGTTAAATAAGGCATAGTTGTCAGCGTATTTTTCAACTTCTAAGAGATTATGCGTCACGATAATAATGGTATGACCTTTATGCGCTAGCTTCTGTAATAATTGCCATTGTTTTTCACGACGTATTGGATCAACATCGTTCGTCGGCTCATCAAGAAGAATGATGGTCGGAGACCCGATTAAAGCCATTGCAAAAGAGGTCAGACGCTTTAAACCACCTGAAAGGTCCTTTCCTTGTTTTTCCCGATACTCCTTAATTTCCAACTCGGTTAAGAGCTGATCCATTTCTTTTTGCAAATCCAAGGTGTTTAACCCTCTCATTCTTCCAAGCATTTCTAAGTTTTGTTCCACCGTCAATTTCTCAAGTGGGGCATACTGTTGAGACATATAGCTCATCATTGAGCGAGCTTGTTTACGATTTTGAACAAAAGAAATATCTCCATAGCAAACGTCTCCTTGATCAGGTTTGGTAAAACCAATCATTTGATTTAAGAGGGTGGACTTACCAGCGCCATTGTGTCCTAAAAAAGCTGTAATTTTAGCAGCTTCTATTTCTAAGGAAATATGATTATTAGCAAAATGTTGCTTATCGAATGATTTTGTCAAATCTCTAATAGTCAGTGTCGCAAATGTCTTCATCTCATCACTCAAGACTGAGAAGATTTTCCCAGCTTCCTTCATTTTTGATAAGATTATTGTATAATAAACATATGACTTTCCAAGGTTTACGTCATGATTTACCATTTTAGTGTCATAATTAGCCAACTCAATTTGATAAGGGGGACTTATGTTAAACGTCGTTATTTGTGATGACTCAACTAGAGATGCTAGTCAGTTAGAACAGTATTTACTTTCTTACGACAAGGTTCCTGTAGAAACAAAACTATATACCAATCCACAAAAGATGTTAGAGCAGTTAACAAGGGATACTCATTGTGTCTTTTTGGATATTGATATGCCACAAATTACTGGTATTGACCTTGCTCGTGAAATTCGGCAGTTCAATCCTTTTATCCCTATTATTTTTGTGACTAGCTATCGTGATTACATGGAACAAGTATTTGAAGTACAGACTTTTGATTACTTAGTAAAACCAATTGAACCTCAAAGGCTAAATAAGGTAGTAGACAGAGTTTTACGTTATTTAGATTTAGGACGAACCATCTTTAACTTCTCATTTGGAAAACAAAGTTACTCTATTCCTTTAAGTGACATTACCTATTTTGAGAAAGATAAACGTTCCGTTTTTATTTACACACTAGCAGATACCTATAAGTCCTTACTGAAAACCCAAGACATTCTAGATAAACTACCTGATTATTTTATTCAAATACATGCTTCTTATATTGTAAATCCCAAATATATCAAGGATTTTGATGCGAAAACCGTAACTATTTTGCTAAATGGAACCGAGGAGCATTCACTTCCAATTAGTCGTAAGTTCCAGTCTTCTTTTAAAGAAAAATACTATAACTACCTCAGTGAAAGGAATTTCTAATGCTAATAGGATTGCGGATCATTAGTATCTTGTTTGACTTATTTCTAGCAAGTGTCTTATTTTATAGGCCAATATCCAAAAGTAAACATTCAAAAGAGACACTTTTAGTCCTTTGTTGTTTCTTTCTTTTTCATGTGGCTCTTGTGTTTCTATTTTTAGAAAGTCGCGTCTTTTTAGTCAGCAATCTCCTTCTTAGTATTTTAGAATCCTCTCTTGTAGGACTCTATTTTGGCTACTCCTTTCGTGATTCTTCCTTTTGGATATTCTTACAAACAAGCCTGACATTATTAGCCGGAGCTGTCCTCAATCAAGCTATCCAACTATTTCTTCCACTGTCAACAGTATCGAAAAATTTAGAACTGATTAGTGGTTACCTTGCCATCAGTTTTCTTTTTTCAACTGTGATCACTCTTGTTCTTCGACAGCTATTTCGAACACATCAAAAGTTAAGCATGGCAACATCTAGAAGAAATTGGCTTTATCAATTTATCGTGCCGATTTTATCGATTATTTTTGCCTTCACTGTATCTGCTATTCAAGGGCAAGTATTTGGACCAGATTATCTTTCTGTCATTTCACTCTTGTCTCTTATTGTATTGTCGTTTTCCTCGCTGTATTTTACCTTGCATCTTTCTCAACAACAGCACGCTGATTATCAAAATAAATTAGATAAAGAACAACTTCAATTCCAATTAAGAGAAACACAACAGTCTCAAGAAGAATTCCAACGATTGCAAAGTCTTCGGCATGACTTAAAAAATAAACATTTAACCCTCTTGGCACTTCTAGAAGAAAATCCTGATGAGGCTAGAGAGTACCTTCAATCGTTAACCGATAGTATTTCAGGAAAACAAACCTTTTACTCCAAAAATCCAACGGTTAATTATTTACTGAATCAAAAACTGCACGATGTGGAAGATGAAATTGAATTGGATATTAACTGCTTTATCCCACAAGAACTATCTATTCAGCCAGATGTTCTAGCTGTTATTTTAGGAAATTGTTTGGATAATAGTATTTCAGCCTGTCTTCGATTGACTGATAAATCAGAGAGAACATTGTCTCTGAATATACGTTATTTTCAACAAAATCTATTTATTTCGATCAACAATACCTTTAATGAACAAGAAAAAGAGACTCGTAAAACACGTCAAAGAGATGGTTGGGGCTTACGAAACGTTGATGCTCTAGTACAAGAATACCAAGGAACTATCAAGCGATTCAAAGAAAATGGCCGCTATCGAACGGAGATTCTCTTACCAAGTCCAATAAACTAATGATCCTTCTCCTTCAAGGCCTTATTCAGGTAATTTATAAAAAAGAGGCTAGGCAAAATCTGTCCAGACTTTGATGTTTGATAGAAGTAACAGTGAGACGCAGTGGTTGATTGCTTAAACCGCTACTTTGAGGTGGAGGATAGAACTTGTGAAGCAAGTTCCCCAAGTCTTTGTTCGCTTATTTAGCTCCAATGATAAGGAGAACAATATTTCCTTGATCTGCAACCTCCAACACTCTCCCAGACTGTTGGAACTATACGCAGGTGGAAAAATTGAAAAGAGAGGACTTCTTTCCCACTCCATTAGGATGTAGTTAAACTATCATTAACCAACCTAAATGATGCCCCAAAAATTAAAATAATATATTTTTTAAGTCTCAATCAAATATACACTGAAACTTTCCGCCGTGAGAAAAGTGCCTGAAACACAATTGTTTCAGGCACTCGGGAGTTTTGAGAGTAAAACAGTTCGGGGAACTGTTTTAGCCTGAGCCCAAAAATTGAAAAGTGAAGGGGCTCAAAACTAAGTCATGGAACTTCAAAGAAGTTCGCTGACGTCCGTGCTCACCTAAGGAAAGTTTCAAAGATGACGTTGTCTACATTCTAAGATGCTACAGAATGAATTTTGTAGCATCTTTTTTAAATCTATTTTGTTGCAAGGATAGCGGCTTCTACTGCTGCTTTTTCACGTTGGATTAAATCCACACGCGCTGCGATTTCCTTGATACCCATGCTGATGTTTCGGCTAATAGCCATATCAGACAATTGTGGTTCAAAGAAAGCTTTGAATTCTGCTAAGCGCTCTGCTGTTTTGAAGGTATTGGCTGGGTAAATGACAAACTTGTCAAAGCTCATGTCTCCGCCAAGAGCTGCTTTGACCCATTCCCAATTTTCACGCGCCCAAGTCCAGGCAGATTCTTGGGTGAACTCATGGTGTAAGAAGGTGAAATACCAACTCATTGCTAAGTCTTGTGGTTTCACAACATCCTTGTTCTTCCACTCTGTCAAAATCTTTTCAACTGTGTCTGCATCGGTTGTATAAGCCAGAGCTGTCGACAATTGACGCTTGAAGTTGCCATCTGTCGCTTGAGCATAAGTGTTAAAGTACAAATCAGTCAATTCTTTGCTTTCGTGGTGTTTGATTTGGTTAATCAAGATTTGCAAACGAATAGCGGCTGGAAGCTTGCTGATATCCTCTGCATGGGCTGCATAGATTTCACTTGCTTTGGCGCTTGCTTTGGCATCGTCTCCCTTGATCATATTTGAAATAACAAATTGACGAACCATTTCATCTTCATCCGCTTCTCCAGCTTTTGGTTCAAAACCAAGGCGTTCAAAGTTGAATTGGTTGAAGGTTACGAGCAACTTCTTATAAGCTGCTTCTACTTCCGTCCCTTCATCCACAAAGAGGCTGAGCCCTTGAAGGATTGATGAAACTGCAGATACAACCAAATAAGACGTTTCTTGGGTCAATTTCTCGATGACTGGCAAGAGACTTGCATAAGAGATGACACCACTTTCTGCCAAGAGACGGCGTTCTTGAAGGATTTGTTGCTTGCTCAAGTTATCCAAGGAAGCCATGTTGTCTACAATCGCATCCAAGAGCTCTCCTTGGTAATCGGTAATGTAGTGGGCTGTATTTTCCGTATTGAAACGAAGCGGTTCACTATTTTCAGCAGCAAGGGCAGCATAACCTGGGATTTCAAGGGTTTCTGTTTCAAGTGTATCTGGAATACCAGACCAGTTGCTGTTCAATGGCACAACCCATTGACGGCCTTGATCTTCATGTTCCCCAATGAAGAATTGTTTTTGGCTGATCTTCAAGGTATCATTTTCTACCACTGCTGTAAGGACTGGATAACCAGGCTGTTCCAACCAAGAATCCATGAAGACTGCTACATCACGGCCAGATGCATCACCTAGGGCATTCCAAAGGTCACGACCGATGGTATTGCCGTATTGGTGTTTTTCAAAGTAAGCTTTGAGTCCTTTACGGAAAGCATCATCCCCTAACCAGCGGCGAAGCATATGCATGAGACGGCTACCCTTCGCATAGACGATGGCTGGGTCAAAAAGAGTATTGATTTCATCAGGGTGTTTGACTTCCACATGGACAGATTGAACCCCATCAGTTGCATCGCGTTTCAAGGCTAATGGAACACCTGTTGTTTGGAAGTCTTCGAAGATATTCCAGCTTGGTTCGATGGCATTGACAGATACATATTCCATCATGTTGGCAAAACTTTCGTTCAACCAGAGATCATCCCACCACTTCATGGTTACCAAGTTACCAAACCATTGGTGAGCCAATTCGTGAGCAACCACAAGAGCGACTTGTTGACGACTAACTGCAGTTGAGTTTTCATCTACAAGGAGATAGACTTCACGGTAAGTCACCAAGCCCCAGTTTTCCATGGCTCCAGCTGAGAAGTCAGGAAGCGCTACGTGAAGGGATTGAGGAATTGGATACTTGACGCCATAATAGTCTTCATAAAATTCGATGACACGTACAGCTACATCAAGAGAAAATTCTAAGTTTTTCAAAGGATGTGCCTTGGTTGAATAGATACCTACGAGAGTGCCATTTTTTGTTTTGGCTGTGATCCCTTGAAGATCTCCAGCAGCAAAGGCAAGGAGGTAAGAAGACATCCGTGGAGTCGTATCAAACTTCCAAATTCCTGTTTCTTTGCGGTTTTCCACATCGATTTCAGGCATATTTGAAAGGGCGATTTCACCTTCTTCTTGGTCAAATTTCAAAGAAAGATCGAAAGTTGCTTTGGCTTCAGGCTCGTCCACACTTGGAAAAGCTTCACGCGCAAAATGGCTCTCAAACTGGGTAGAGAGGACTTCCTTCTTCACGCCATCAATGCTGTAGTAAGATGGGTAAATCCCTGTCATATTGTCTGTGATCTTACCAGAATAGGTCAGAGTAACTGTCACTTGACCTGTTCCTTCCAATTCAACATAGACTGCTTCATTGTCATCATCAACCGTAAATGGACGGGCTTGACCTGCTACTTCTACTGTTTCGATGGTCAAATCCTTTTGGTGAAGCGAGATCTTGTCCGCCTTGGCTTGACCTGTGATCACCACACGACCGCTAAAGGTCTTGGTTTTACGATTTAAATCCAAAAACACTTCGTAATGTTCTGGAACGAATGTTTCTACAAAATGTGCAACTGCTTGCATAATTTCCTCCTTTAAATGTTTCTTGCTTTCCAATGAAAAGCCCTAATAAAACTATTTTATCACAAAGTCAAGATAAAAGAAAAGACAAGCATGACAATGCCTGTCTGATATCGAAAAGACTCTATGATCTTACATTTCGATAATTTTACCTGTTTCGAAGTAAACCACCCATTCACAGATGTTTTTTGCATAATCTCCGATACGTTCCAAGAAGTTGATCACTTGGAAATAATCCCTCCCGGTCACGATGGACTCAGGATTTTTCCGAATTTCTTCTGTTGCTAATTCTTGGATGCTATCGAAGTAATGGTTGATGACTTCGTCTCGTGTCGCAACTTCATAGGCCAAATCCACATCGCCTTTGAGGTAAACATCTAATGTCGCTTCGACAAAATCTTTGACTTCACGGCCCATCTTGCTGATCTCTTCCTCAACAGATTGGATGCGGACTTCCCCTTTCATGCGAATCGTTGCCTTGGCAATTGATACTGCGTGGTCACCCATCCGCTCTAAGTCGGAGACCGCTTTTAAGACAGTCATCACGATACGAAGGTCTTGTGAAACGGGCTGTTGAAGGGCAATAATCTCAAAGGATTTGCGCTCTAACTTCACTTCGTAGTCGTTGATCTCCGCGTCATCTTCGATAACTTGGCGGGCCAATTCACGGTCATGGGTCACGAAAGCGCGGACCGTACGGTTGATCTGACTCAACACTTCATTTCCCATTGCATAAAACTGGTTATGCAACTTCTCTAAATCTTCTTCAAATTGAACTCGTAACATTTTATTTTCTTCCTATCCAAATTTACCAGAGACATAGTCTTCTGTTTCTTTCTTAGCTGGGTTCAAGAACATTTCATTGGTGTCATTGTACTCGATCAAATCCCCATCCAAGAAAAAGGCTGTTTTATCGGAAATCCGACTCGCTTGTTGCATGGAGCGTGTCACCAAGAGCATGGTGTAGCGGTCTTTTAGTCCATACAAGGTTTCTTCAATTTTACCAGCTGAAATCGGGTCCAGCGCTGAAGTTGGCTCATCCAAAAGAATAATCTTTGGACTGGTCGCAAGAACCCGCGCCACACAGACCCGCTGTTGCTGACCACCGGAAAGTCCGATCGCCGAATCATGCAGGCGATCCTTGACTTCATCCCAGATGGACGCGCGTTTCAAAGAGGTTTCAACTGCTTCATCCAAGACAGCCTTGTCCTTGACACCATTAATCATCAATCCATAGGTCACATTATCATAAATGGACATTGGGAAAGGATTGGGCTGTTGGAAGACCATTCCGATTTCCTTACGCAATTCGACCGTATCGGTCCGTGGTCCATAGATATTATGTCCATTGTAGAGGATGGTTCCTGTGGTAGTGACCTCATGGTTGAGGTCCCCCATGCGGTTAATGGCTTTTAAAAGGGTAGATTTCCCTGATCCTGAAGGACCAATCAAGGCTGTAATCTCCTTTGGAGCAAAGTCCAAGGAGACGCTATTAAGAGCCTTCTTTTTATTGTAATAAACCGACAAGTCCTTGACTTGCAAAATTGGTTCTGTCATTCTATTTTCCTTTTTGTTGTCATTTTACTTTATCCAAAGTGACCAGATACATAATCGTTGGTCGATTGCAATTTCGCATTTTGGAAAATATTCGAAGTCTTATCGTACTCAATGAGGTTTCCAAGATAGAAGAAACCGGTATAATCGCTAGCACGCGCTGCTTGTTGCATGCTGTGGGTCACGATGACAATGGTATAATCCTTCTTCAACTCAAGCATGGTTTCTTCTAATTGAGCTGTCGCGATCGGATCAAGCGCTGAAGCAGGCTCATCCATGAGTAAGATATCTGGCTTCACAGAGATGGCCCGCGCGATACAAAGTCGTTGCTGTTGGCCGCCTGAAAGTGTCAAGGCTGATTTATGAAGGTCATCCTTGACCTGATCCCATAGAGCTGCCTGTTTCAAAGAAGTTTCGACCAATTCGTCCAAGATCTTCTTGTCTTTCACCCCAGCGCGTTCATGCGGGAAGGTGATGTTTTTATAAATCGATTTGGCAAAAGGATTGGGCCGTTGGAAAACCATCCCAATGTGCTTGCGCATTTCATAAACATTGATATCTGGACGATTGACATCGATTCCTTCATACCAAATTTCACCCGTTACACGCGCAATATCTATGGTATCGTTCATCCGGTTCAAACTACGAAGGTAGGTTGATTTTCCAGATCCTGAAGGACCGATCAAGGCTGTAATCTTATTCTTTTCAAACTGCATGTCAACGCCTTTAATGGACTCGTTCGTTCCATAATAGACATGCAAATCTTTGGTCGATAGGACCACCTTTTCTTCAGGAAAAGTAATGATGTGTCTCTCATCCCAATTGTATTTTGACATTTCTTCTCCTTTAAGCAGATGTTAGTTTTTTATGGAGATAACTTCCGAGTTTGCGTGCTCCAAAGTTAAAGATCAAGATAAAGATCAAAAGAACTGCGGCAGAACCGGCTGAGACTTCGATCGAGTCTGGAATGGTTCCTTCACTATTGACCTTCCAGATATGAACAGCCAAGGTTTCAGCCTGACGGAAGATCGAAATCGGACTGGTTACACTAAAGATATTCCAGTTTGACCAATCAAGGGCTGGAGCCGATTGACCTGCAGTATAGATCAAGGCTGCAGCTTCCCCAAAGATCCGTCCTGAAGCTAAGACAACCCCAGTGATAATACTTGGAAGAGCTTCTGGTACCACGACATGGATCACAGTTTCCCAGCGAGACAAGCCCAGAGCTAGACCTGCTTCGCGCTGTGTATGGTGGACGTGCTGCAAGCTATCTTCGATATTGCGGGTCATCTGTGGCAGGTTAAAGACAGTCAATGCCAAGGCCCCTGAAATGATCGAGAATCCGTATTTGAACTGGACAACGAAAACCAAGTAACCAAAGAGACCTACAACGACAGATGGCAAAGAAGACAAGATCTCAATACAGGTACGAACCAAATTGGTCAAGCGACCTTTTTTAGCGTACTCAGAGAGGTAAATCCCAGCTCCAAGAGAAAGTGGGAAGGAAATCACCAAGGTAATGACCAAGAGGAAGAAGGAATTATACAATTGAATTCCGATCCCTCCTCCTGCTTGGTAAGAAGAAGATTTCCCAGTCAAGAAGTGCCAAGATACATGGGGCAAGCCACGGACCAAGATATAAAGGATCAATGAGGCAAGAATCGCAACGATGATCCCTGAAATAGCATACAGCACTCCTGTGGCAATTTTATCCATTCGTTTAGCGTGCATAGTTCTTCTTACCTCTTTCTTTCGTAATCAGTTTAATCACACTGTTAAAGGCAAGACTCATGAGAAGCAATACCAAGGCGAGTGACCAAAGAACATTGTTATTGACCGTACCCATGACGGTATTTCCGATTCCCATGGTCAAAATAGAGGTGAGGGTGGAAGCTGGTGTTGTGAGTGAGGTTGGTACCACTGCCGAGTTTCCGACCACCATCTGGATAGCCAAGGCTTCCCCGAAGGCACGCGCCATACCAAAGACAACCGCTGTAAAGATTCCAGAGCGGGCTGCCTTGAGCGTGACATGCCAAATCGTTTGCCAGCGTGTCGCACCCATGGCCATACTAGCTTCCCGGTAATGACGGGGAACAGCTCGGAGGCTATCGGTCGTCATAAAGGTGACAGTTGGCAGGATCATAACAAAGAGGACAAAGACCCCTGAGAGAATCCCAAAACCAGTCCCACCAAAGAGACTACGCGTAAATGGGACGACCACTTGAAGGCCAATAAATCCGTAAACAACTGAAGGAATTCCCACTAAGAGCTCAATCGCTGGTTGCAAGAAACGAGCTCCTTTAGGAGAGACTTCTGTCATGAAAACAGCTGCACCAATGGCAAACGGCGTTGCCAAGAGGGCAGAAAGCAAGGTTACAATAAAGGAACCTAGAATCATTGGTAGGGCTCCGAATTCCTTTGCAGCAGGATTCCAAGAGCTCCCAAATAGAAAACTAAAGATATTGACTTTATTGACAAAGAAAGTCGATAAACCTTTTTGGGACACGAAAATCAAAATCATGGCAACGACGACAACAATCAAACTCATGCATAGAAAAGTAATGGTTCTGCCAAATTTTTCTAGGCGGGAGTTTTTTGATTTCGTCAGCATTTTTTTTGCTACTTCGTTCATTTTTTACCTAATTCTTTTATTTTTTTGTCACATTCCCTTTTAAATCACGGGTAACTTTCATGTCATTGATCGGGATATAACCCATCTTGCCAACAACTTTTTGCTGAACCTCATCGGTCATCATGTAGTCAATGAATTTTTTAGACAACTCATTAGGTTTTCCCTTAGTATACATGTGTTCGTAAGACCAGATTGGCCAGTTATTGTTGACGACATTGGCTTTAGTTGGTTGATAGCCATTAAGCTTCATGGTTTTAACACTGCTATCCAAGTAGGTAAAGGCTAGATAAGAGATGGCTCCTGGCGTCTGAGAAACGATGTTTTTCACCATTCCATTAGAGTCTTGCTCTTGAGCCTGCTTGGGTTGTTTGCCATCCATAATAATGGCATCAAAGACAGCACGGCTACCAGAACCAACCGCTCGGTTCACAATCGTGATTTCAAGATCTGGACCTCCCAATTGCTTCCAGTTGGTATATTCACCCGTAAAGATCTTTCGCAATTGCTCTGTTGTCAAATTATCTACTGAGATATTTTTATTGGCAATGATGGCTGTCCCTGCTACGGCTACCTGGTGATCGACCAGACTAGAAGCATCAATCCCAGATTTTTCCTCTGCAAAAAGGTCACTATTTCCGATATCAACAGCGCCTGATTGAACTTGTGAAAGTCCTGTACCAGAACCTCCTCCTTGTACATTCACAATCTTACCAGGATGTTCTTCAATGTAGCGATCTACTACTCCTTCAACCAAGGGTTGTAAGGCAGTCGATCCGACAGCAGTGATGGATTCTCCGCGATTGATCCAAGACGCACAAGCAGATAAACTTCCTGCTAATGCGATCGTCGCTAGTCCTAGGATCAGCTTTTTAGACTTTTTCAAATCATGTCTCCTTGATATTTCACTATTTCACTTATGATTTTGACAAGTTTTTTTCAAAAAAACCTGTACTTCCACTATATCATAGAACGGGTTCTTTGCCCAGCATTTTACCTAAAACGAAGCCCCTTTGGATAGAAATTTTTCAGGGTCTGTCCGGTCACTTTGGCAAAGCCCAAACCATTGCCTTCAACCAGGACCTGGTACCATCCATTTGGATGCGTTTCCTTTAATTGAACCGTCTCTCCCGCCACATAATGAACAAAGTCTTCAGGCGTGATCGAAACGGTCTCTTTGACCTCACTCGGTTTTAGAGCAAGGCCAAGGGCAAAACTAGGTTCAAATCGATTTTTCTTGAAGGTGCCTAGATGCAAGCCATTTCGGGCGATTTTTACTTTTCGCAAATCTGGTAAACCAAGTGAAACCAAGTAGAGTTCGTCCCCAAAGGTTTCGAGGACACCTTCTAGAGTGATCTTCAAGTGTTTCTTAGCAAACTCCTGCCACCATTTCTTTTGTTCTGCAGATAATTGGTCCTTTTTGGAAGGGATTTTGGCAGGTCGATTCTCTCCTAGATAACGGAACTTAGCAACAAATTGTCCCTCCCCTTTAAAGAGATGAGGATACATGCGCGCCGTTTCTGGATAGTCAATGCCTTCTGCCATACCATTGATCTTCTCGATCGTTTCCAGCTCCAGATTATAGTTTTCCACAAGCCAGGATACGATCTCTTCATTTTCCTCAGGAGCCCAGGTGCAGGTTGAATACACCAAGGAACCACCTGGAACCAACATCTTGAGGGCATCCTCTAGAATCTCTCTTTGAAGGAGACTGCACTCTCGAGGGTAATCGACAGACCAATAGTCCATGGCATCTGGTTGCTTGCGGAACATCCCCTCACCTGAACAAGGGGCGTCTAGTACAATCAGATCAAAAAAGCCTGAGAAAACTTTGGCCAGACGATCGGCAGACTCATTGGTTACCAGCACATTTCGCGCACCAAAGCGTTCGACATTCTCTACAAGAATTTTCGAGCGCCCCTTATGGATTTCATTGGAGACCAAGAGTCCTTGATTGTCCAAATAAGACAAGAGTTGCGTCGTCTTACCACCAGGTGCTGCGGCTAGGTCTAGGACCTTCATCCCAGGTTTCGGCTGGGCGACTTGGGCCACTATCTGAGCTGCTGGCTCTTGCGAATAGACCAAGCCCGTTGCGTGCTCGATGGATTTCCCTGAGACCTTTCCATAATGTCCCCAAGGGGTATTGGGAATCGGATCATCAAATGCTTTTTGAGCTTCTTTCAAAGGATTAGTCCGAAAGGCCGATACTGCTTCTTGTTCAAAGGTCGCAAAAAAAGCAGCAGCATCCTCACCTAGAAGATGCTGGTATTTTTCTTTAAAACCATTGGGAAAATTCATTTAACTTCTCCCTTTCTTAAGATAGGTTTGAATTTCTGTTAACTTCACTTTTGGAACCATCATAATGGGTTCCACTGACTGGTAATTAGGTTTATCTCCATTTAGATTTAAAACGGTATAGCCCAACTGTTCCCCCATGATCGCAGCTGCGGCATAATCCCAAGGCCAGATGTAGCTAAAATAAGCTAGAATCCCACCTGAGAGAATTTTTGAAAAACTAATACCGGCACTTCCGTAGACCCGAATGCCCAGGGAATCCATACCAAGATCTGCCATGCCCCAGTCATTTTTCTCAAGCATACCGACATTTGAAGCAATCAAAAAGTTTTCCAGAGGTTGGTCCACAAAGGGTGTCAGTTCAACCTCATTGCGATAAACAGGGAATTCTCCACCCCCGTAAAAAAGGTGATCCCGCATCACATCGTAGATCAGGCCAAACTGACCAATTCCGTCTTCAAAATAGGCCACCATCACCGCAAAATCTTCCTTTTGGGTCACAAAATTATTGGTCCCATCAATTGGATCAATCACCCAAACAGATCCTTCTGAAATCGGTGAACGAAGGCCATCTTCCTCCGCAAAAATCCGATCTTCTGGGTAGCGATGTGTGATTTTATCGACCAAATCCTTTTGAACCTGTTGGTCCATCTGGGTTACTAAATCTGTCGGCCCTGTCTTCTTTGAGATCATCAAGTCATCATGGAGATGAAGACGCAAGTAGTCTCCAGCCTCTAAAACGATTTGTTTGGCAAACTCTAATTTATTCTTCAAGAGAAAACCATCCTTCCTCTTTTTGCTTTGCAGCCTGGGTCGCACGATAGAGAGAATAACCGCTCACTTCTTCGAACTCCCGTCCAAGACGCTTTTCTTCTCCGATACTAGGCACGACCTTCTTAAAAGCGCGGTAGGCTTCCATGTATTCTTTGGCCTCTACCTTACTTTCATAGGCTTCTTCAACTTTATTGAAAAAAGAAAGCACTGAAGCAAGCTCTTCAGTGCTCCACGATAAGTCCAGTGGGTAACTATAATTTTTTTGCATTCGACATACTTCTTAGTTTATTTCTGCTCTTAGAGTGGCAGAGCGTAACTCTTGTTTGCGATAACTCCGTGGCAAGAAGGCCCGAATTTCGTCTTCGTTAAAGCCAATCTGCATGCGTTTGTTATCTAAAATAATCGGTCTCCGCAAGAGACTTGGATTTTCCTCAATCAGATGGATCAAGGCTGAGATGGATAAATCTTCAACATCAACATCCAATTTTTGAAAAATTTTTGAACGAGTTGAAATAATGTCGTCTGTTCCGTTTTCGGTCAAGGCCAATATACTTGTCAACTCCTGTTTGCTCAAAGGACTTGTCATAATATTGTGTTCTTTAAATGGAACATCGTGCTTTTTTAACCAAGCCCGAGCTTTTCGACATGATGTACAACTCGGCGATAAAAATAATGTAATCATGTGGTTCACTTCTTTTTTTATATATAACTATCTGACTCTATTATACAAAAAAAATAGGTGCTTGAAAAGCGCTTTTTTGATTTCTCGACGATTTTTCTGAATTTCAGTGGAAAAAAGAAATCCCTTTCATTTTTCCCAAGAAGAGGCCCGAAAAAAGAGAGTGGGACAGAAATCGGTAATTCGTTAGAATTCGATTTCGTCGTCCCACCTCCGCACAGTTGAGTAGGGCTGTGAAAGCTGATGAAATCAGCGTAGTAGAGCCCACTCAACCACTGCGTTTTGCTCGACAATCCAAAAACAATTGAGAGGCTAGGACTTTTGTCCCAGCCTCTTGGTCCAGTTTCGTGAAACTGCTTCATCTTCTTCTAGTTGCGCCACTAGTTGATCGATCCCATCGAATTTGACCATTTCTCGAATCTTATCTAACCAATGAATGGTCAGGGTATGACCGTAGATATCTCCTGTAAAATCAAAGAGATTGACTTCGAAACGAAGCTCTTTCCCATCAAAGGTGACATTTTTCCCGACAGAAGCCATCCCACGGTAGGTCTGCCCTTTAAAATCGACATTGACTACATAAACGCCATCTGATGGGAGATAGGTCCGATCAATCGGTGCTAGATTAGCGGTAGGATAGCCAATGGTACGGCCACGTGCATCTCCGTGCACGACGATTCCCCGACTGGATAAAGGGTGACCAAGTAGACGGGCAGCTTCTTTGACGCGTCCTTCTAGGATAGCTTGACGAATGCGGGTTGAACTAATCTTTTCCCCCTGATCCAATACAGGAGAAATGACTTCCACTTGACCATCAAAATAAGCAGCTAAGTCAGAGGCCGTTTTCTTATCAGAGCCAAAACTATAATCAAATCCAGCAATTAAAACTCGGGCTCTCAAGGCTTTGACAAATTGATCGACAAATTCTTTGGCGGTTTTAGAAGCAAAATCGGTCGTAAAATCAATGAGGAAGAGCTCATCCACACCTAGTTCGTTTAATTTTTGGAACCGATCCTCAGGACTCTGCAAATGAAGCAGTAATTCTGGTTGGTAGCGAACAAAGGCTAACTTAGGAGATTCAGGAAAGGTTAACAAAGCGACCTTCAAGCCTTTTTCATCCGCGATCTGACGCGCCTTTTTAAAGAGTTCTTGATGCCCCAGATGCAGGCCATCAAAGTAGCCCAGAACCAAAACTGTCTCATTCTCCAAATGGATCTGGTTAGCAGTAGTTATCGTACGAATATTCATGAATTTATTGTAACACACTTTCTGTTAGAAAGACTTTTCGAGGTTTGTAAAGTTCTTCTCTTTTTTCTAAAATGGCTACCAATTTTCCTTGGTAAAAAGCAGCTAACTCTTTGGAGTCACTCTCAACTGGAATAAAGCGTCCCACTTGGACTTCGCCAACCTCTTCTACTGTCAGCTCTACTTTTTCCAGATCCCCGGTGCCAATCTCAAGTGGGTGAAGGAAGCTCAAATCTCCTTGTGCTACTTTTTCAGCCACTTCTTCTAAGGTCAGGGCATCTTCCAGTGACAAACCGGCAGCACTGGTCCGTGTCAGATGAGACATATGGGCTGCGTAGCCCAGTTTTTGACCCAAATCCACCGACAAGGTCCGGATATAGGTGCCCTTGCTGCATTTAACCCGGAAACGAAAACGGGCTAGAATTTCTTCATAGCTAATCTCACTGGTGCGCGTAAAGTCATAAATGGTTACCTGCCGGACAGGCCGTTCCACTTCTTCTCCTGCCCGCGCATATTCATAGAGCTTACGTCCATTGACTTTGACCGCTGAATACATAGGTGGTACTTGCTCGATTTCTCCCACCATTTGGGCAATCATGCGATCGACCTCTGCTGCATCTAAAGAGGCTTCCACTGGAGTCCGCTCTACGACTTCCCCACTGGCATCCTCCGTCGTGGTAGAAAATCCCAGAGTGATTTCTCCCTCGTAGACCTTGCCTTCATCTTGCATAAATTCCACCATCCGAGTCGCCTTTCCAACTGCAATCGGAAGCACTCCCACCACATCTGGATCCAGCGTTCCCCCATGGCCGATCTTCTTAGTTCCTAAGATTTTTCGCAGTTTAAAGACCACATCATGTGAGGTCATGCCTGCTTCTTTTTTTACATTGATAATTCCGTCCATCTGATTTGCTCTTTCTAACTCTTGTGTGACCATCCGGGCCACCGACCCTTTATTATACCATGAAACAAGACTTCTTGTCCCTCTTTCCCCCTTCCCATGAACCCCAAAAAATCCCGTAGCAGATTTCAGACTTTTTAAAATGGGTTTGATACAATAGAAAGCGAAAGAAGGTGTAACATATGTTAATGTATGATGTTATTGTGATTGGATTTGGTAAAGCTGGTAAAACACTCGCAGCGAAATTATCAAGCCAAGGAAAAAAAGTTGCTCTGATTGAAAAGAGCAAGTCTATGTATGGTGGTACTTGTATCAATATCGCTTGTATTCCAACCAAGACCTTGATTGTTGCAGCAGAAAAAGGCTTGGATTTTGAACAAGCCATGAATGAGAAAAATGCTGTCACCACTCGTCTCAACGGAAAGAACTATGCAACTATTGCTGGAACCGGTGTAGACATCATCGATGCGACAGCTCGTTTCGTTTCTAACAAGGTCATCGAAATTCAAGCTGGAGATGAGAAGGAAGAATTGACAGCTGAAACCATTATTATTAATACTGGTGCTGTGCCAACTATTCTTCCAATCCCAGGTTTGGCTGAAAGTAAATTTGCCGTGGATTCAACCGGTATTCAACGTTTGGAAAACCTACCTAAACGCCTGGGTGTCCTTGGCGGTGGACCAATTGGATTGGAATTTGCTCATCTCTATAATACCTTGGGCAGCCAAGTAACGGTGCTGGATGCTTCTGAAACATTCTTGCCACGAATCGAGCCAAGCATTGCAGCTCTTGCAAAAAGCTACCTTGAAGAAGACGGTATTCAATTCTTGCAAGGCGTTCATACCCAAGAAATCAAAGATGGTGACCATAGCTTAACGGTTGTCACGGATAAGGGAGACTTCGAGTTTGATATCCTTCTCTACGCAACAGGACGGAAGCCAAACACAGCTGGACTTGGTCTTGAAAATACAGACATTCAAGTCACTGATCGTGGAGCGATCCAAGTCAACCGTCATTTGGAAACCAGCGTCCCTGGTGTCTTTGCAGTTGGGGATGTCAATGGTGGTCCTCAATTCACCTACATGTCACTCGATGACTTCCGCATTGTCTTCAACTACCTTACAGGCGATGGTAGCTACAATCTCGAAACTCGTAGAAATTATGCGACAACACTCTTTATTGCTCCTCCACTTGCCCAAGTCGGCTTGACCGAGCAAGAAGCACGCGACAAAGGGCTTCCAGTTGCTGTTAAAGAATTGCCAGTTGCTGCCATGCCTCGCGGACATGTCAATGCAGACCTCCGAGGTGCTTTCAAAGCCGTGGTCAACCCAGAAACCAAAGAAATTCTCGGAGCGACCCTCTTTGGGGAAGCTGCAGGCGAACTCATCAACCTGATCACCATGGCCATGGACAACAAGATCCCTTATACTTACATCGCAAAACAAATCTTTACCCACCCAACCATGGCAGAAAACCTAAACGATCTCTTTGCGATTTAACTAACATAAAAAAGCTGGAAAATATTCCAGCGTTTTTTAGTTTAAGAATTCACAGACGGCCTCTTGAAATGCTTTATTTTCTTCATAAAGAGCATGCCCAGAATGCTTAAGAATAAGGAGCTGACAGCTCGAAATCGCTTTTGCTAGTTCCTTAGATCCGTCCACACCAATCACATCATCTTCAAGCGCACCAAGAACCAAAGTCGGACATTGAATTTCTTTTAAGACCTCAAGGCTATCATGAGTAAGGCAAGACTGAGACTGAATGGCAATTCGTTTCTCATCTTTGATTCGTCCCAAGCAACCCATAATATTATAAAGCAACCGCCACTTTTGATAACTCTTTTGCGTATAGGAATGCTTTGCAATATCCAGCATGAGATGCTTAAAATTTCCAGATTGACTAAGTTTTTGCCAATGCTCAATTCGTTCTCTAGCAAGTTGACTAGGTTTTGCAGTGGTCACGGCTAAAATGAGCTTTTGAACCTTTTCAGGGAAATCCGCCACCAACCATTGGGCAATCATTCCACCTTGTGAAATCCCCATAACATAAGCGGTATCTAGGTTTAGTGTCTCCATTGCTTCTGCTACATCTGCTGCCATATCCCGCGTCGTATAGCCCTGTCTCAACTCATTGATTCGAGAAAAAACATAGATCTTATATCGCTTAGCAAGTAGACGATACGAGAGAGAAAAGAGTTGTGCCTTTCCTTTAACGGTCTGTAACCCATCCCCCAAGCCTGGTATGATCACTAATGGCTGTTTACCTTTACCAAATGTTACATAGTCCTTGCTCTTTTCGTTAAAATATAAGGTTTTCACTTTTGTTGAAGACATTACTTCGTTCCCTCTACTATTTTTTCATGATTTATTTAGGTTGAGTTTTTAAATGCAAGGCAAAGCCAGCAGTCACTTTTTCAAATCCAACTGCCTGATAAAACTGATGTGCAGCATTTCGTTCAGCGGTTAATCCACTATTTAGAGCCAGTGCCTCAACTCCTTCTTTTACCGCTTGTTTTTTCAATTCATCGATTAGCCTACTAGCAATTCCTTGTCGTCTTGTTTCTTTTGCAACTGACAAAGCTAAAATACGATAGTAAGATCCATCTGCTTCAAAAAAGAAGAGCTTTGCATAACCTAAGAAACCTAAAATTTCTCCGTTTCTTTCAGCTAAAAGACAGCCATAATGCGGCTGAGAAAGAATCATTTCTAAACGTCGAGACAGCTTAGAAGCGGTCGTTGGATAGCCCAAGTCTTCGTATAGAGACAGTAGGGCTTCAGCATCTTTCATGGTTGCTTTTCGTATCTGCATAGGATTCTCCTATTCTTCCTTCAAGGCATCAAACTTAGCCTTCATGGTTGGATTTTTCCGTGTCAATTTTTTAACGGAAACATCATCCAACTTGTTGTTAGCAAGACGAAGTTGATTTTCTGATGTAGTCAAGAACTTCTTAACTTCTTCCATCCGTTTAATAGCCTTGTCAATTTCATCGATGGCCTTACCGAAGTTGACGGAAGCTGAGTTGTAGTTCTTAGCAAAGGCAACTTTGAAAGCATCCAGGTCTTCTTCAAAGTGGGTGATGTCGATATTTTGTTCACGAACAAGCGCCAATTCCTGCTTGTATTTGAGGGAATTGAGGGCCGCATTACGCAGGAGCCCAATGATCTGGATAAAGAACTGAGGACGCACCACATACATCTTCTCATACTCGTGGCTAACATCGACAATCCCTGTGTTGAAGTAGTCATTATCTGCCTCAAGCATGGTCACCAAAACCGCATATTCACAGTTCTTTTCTCGACGGTCCTTGTCCAATTCCTTGTAGAAATCCGCATTCTTATGCTTCTTCTCGGTCCCGTCGGCTTCATTCTTCATCTCAAACATGATGGAGATAATCTCCACTCCATTTTCATCACACTCGCGGAAGATAAAGTCACCTTTAGACCCACGTGCAGAGACCTTGTTGTCCTTTTCAAAATAGGCATTTGGGAAGGCAAAACTGCGAACCTTGTTGAATTCACTTTCCGCATACTGCTCCAGACTTTCACCGATAGCTTTTGTAGATTGTTGGGCCTTGAAATTCTTGTAGAACTCGACCTGTTCATTGGCCGCCTTTAGCTGGGCTTCATAATTTTGTTTAACAGAAGCTAGGGACAGTTCATTTTCCTTCTCTTGAAGGAGCAATTGGTTTTGTACCTGATCACGCTCCTTCTCCAAATTAGAAAGCGTCTTTTGCAGTTGGTTCTCATGCTCCAAGCGCAAGGTGGCCAATTGATTTTCCAGCGCTTGCACTTCTTTTTCTTTCTCTAGCAAGCTTTGGCTAGCGGTTTGCTCCACCTCTTTTTTAGCCAATTCTTTTTCAGTATCAAACTGTTGAATCTGGTTTTGTAACTGGGCAATTTCTTGATCCTTCTTGGCTAACTTCTCTTGTTGCTCATTAAGGGCCTTTTGCTCAGCCAAAGCCAACTCTTGCCGAATTCGCTCATGAATTTCCTTGTCAAACTCTGCTGTCCGTACCTGTGACAAGAGTTCGCTGTATTGACTTTCATTGACTGTAAAGACTTCCCCACAGTTGGGGCACTTGATTTCGTTCATAGCATGCCTCTTTCTCTATTCTTAGTATATTATATCATGCCACTTGGAAAATCAAAACCAGCAAGCTAAGCTTGCTGGTTTCAACTGAATATTCATTTCTCTATAGAGACTTTCCTTAGGTGAGGATGGACGGTAGCGACTCCCTTTGGGATTCCATACCTTAGATTTGAGTCTTACGTCTCAAATCTACCGAGCACCAGAAACTAATGCGTTTCTGATGCTTTCCTCACGGCGAAAGGTCTCAATCTATTTTGCACTAGTTCCAAAATATTTTTTTCAATAGTCTCATTCAGTAATAATTTTAGATTTCTGAAAAGATGTTGCTTATTTATAATCTGAAACAGTGGACTTAGCTTACTGGTCTCCACTTATTTCTTTTCAATCGGAGCGACACTGGCTAAGAGTTTCTTGAGACCCACTTCTGGGAAGTTGATCTTGAGCTCTTGGGTACTGCCACTACCAGAGACCTCTAGGACAGTCCCTTCGCCCCACTTCTTGTGAATGGCAATGTCGCCAATGGTCCAAGCGACACTTTCTTTGGCACCCGCTCGGTTGCTATTGCCAAAGGGGAGACTTGATGACGTGAGAGCACTTGGGGCTGCTTGTCTCTTGCGCTCTTGAAGGGCTTGCGACAGGCTCATGCCTTTTTCAAAGGTCGTTCCGCCTCCATTGCTATAAGAAGCCTTAAAGCTAGTGTTGACTGGACGGGCCAAGCCCTGGTAGGTCAATAAATCCGAGCTAATTTCATTGATAAAACGCGTCGGACGGTTGTAGCTGGTCCGTCCAAAGAGCAAACGTGAATTGGCATTGGTCAAGAAGAGAACCTTCTCTGCCCGCGTGATCCCTACATAAGCCAAGCGACGCTCTTCTTCCAACTCATCTGGATCCTCTGCCGCTCGACTAAGAGGAAAAACATTTTCTTCCATTCCAATCAAGAAGACGACTGGAAACTCCAATCCCTTAGCTGCATGAAGAGTCATCAAGGTCACTTCTGAGGTCTCTTGCGCTCCATCGTCTGTATCGGCAATCAAAGCCAAATCATTCAAGAAACGACTCAAGGTTTCCACACCTGTTTCGTCTTCGACGGTTTCCCCGTTTTCATCAAAATTCTTGGTAACAGACAGGAACTCTTGGATATTCTCGATGCGGGCCTGACTTTCCAAATTCCCCTGATTGGTTAAGGCTGTCATATAACCCGTCTTGTCAAGGACTTCTTCGACCAACTCTGTAATGGTCAGCTGGTCCAATCTTTCTCTCAAATCAAGAATGAGATTGGCAAAGTCCCAGATAGCCTGGGCTGCCTTTCCTTTGATGCCTGAGAGCATGATATTGGCCGAAGCATCCAGGAGCGAAGTCTCTTGCATTTGGGCAAAATCGCGAATCTTATCCACTGTACCTGGCCCGATTCCCCGCTTAGGTTCATTGATAATGCGCTCAAAACTGATATTGTCACTGAGGTTAGCAATCAAGTTCAGATAAGCAATGACATCCCGAATTTCCTTCCGGCTGTAGAACTTGGTGCCCCCTACCATAGTGTAGGGAATGTTGGACTTGAGCAAGGCTTCTTCAATGGTCCGTGACTGGGCATTTGTTCGGTAGAGAACAGCAAAATCACGGTGCTTGTAACCCGCTTCGCGACTCAGCTCTTCAATGGTTTTGGCAACAAAGACCGCTTCATCCTGCTCGTCATTGGCCCGATAATAGACAATCTCTTCCCCGTCAGCATTTTGGGTCCAAAGATTCTTAGGACGACGATTTTTATTGTTTTTGATGACATCATTGGCTGCTTGCAGGATAGTTTTAGTGGAACGATAATTTTCCTCTAACAAAACGACCTTGGCATCAGGATAGTCCTTTTCAAAGTCCAGGATATTCTGCATATCTGCTCCCCGCCAGCCATAGATAGACTGGTCAGCATCCCCAACGACACAGATATTCTTAAAGCGTGAAGCTAAGAGTTTGACCAACTGGTATTGGGCATGGTTGGTATCTTGGTACTCATCCACATGGATATATTGGAACTTCTGCTGGTAATAGGTCAGCACATCAGGATGCTGATCAAAAAGACGCAAGGTCAGCATGATCAAATCATCAAAGTCCACTGCTTCCGACTGACGGAGTTCCTTTTGGTAAGCCTCATAGCACTTGGCGACGATCTGAGTATACATATCTCCAGCCTGGGCAGCATAGGCCACTTCATCAATCAGGTCATTTTTGGCATTGGAAATGGTCCCCAAGATGGTCCGTTCATTCCATTTCTTAGGATCCAAATTCAAGGACTTCAAGATCCGCTTCATCAAGGTCCGTTGCTCACCTGGATCGACAATGGTAAAATTGCGATTGTAGCCAATATGATCCGCATCTCGACGGAGAATACGCACACACATGGAGTGGAAGGTGGCAATCAAGCAATCTTGGGTGGCTGGATTCAACTGATAAGCCCGGTCCTTCATCTCCCGAGCGGCTTTATTGGTAAAGGTAATGGCCAAAATATTCCAAGGATTGACCATCTTTTCATCAATCAAGTAAGCGATGCGGTGGGTCAAGACACGTGTCTTACCAGAACCAGCCCCCGCCATGATCAAGAGAGGACCTTCTGTCGTTTGGACCGCCTCTGCTTGGCGATCATTCATACCATTCAATAAAGGATTCATCTCATACTCCTCATTCATTCAATCGTTCTATTATACCACAAAAACCGGCCTAGCTTCTTTTAAAAAAGGACTCATTTGAATTTCCCTTCCAAAAACGATATAATAGTAGCTTAAAGAAAACAGGTTCATATCCGAGGTTGTAGGAGGAAATTTTGGAAAAACCATACAGTAACTTAAAACTGGCCGAACGTGGTGCCATCATCAGTATTTTAGCCTATTTACTACTTTCTTCAGCAAAATTAGCTACTGGCCATCTGCTTCACTCCTCTAGTTTGGTAGCCGATGGATTTAACAACTTATCAGATATTATCAGCAATGCTGCCCTGCTCATTGGGATTCGTCTCGCTCGCCAACCTGCTGACCGTGATCACAAGTTTGGTCACTGGAAAATTGAGGATCTAGCTAGTCTAGTCACCTCCATCATTATGTTTTATGTCGGTTTTGATGTCTTACGCGATACCCTCCAAAAGATCTTCAGCAATGAAACAGTTAGCATTGATCCACTTGGCGCTGGTGTCGGAGTGGTTTCAGCCCTTGTTATGCTAGGCGTTTATTTCTACAATCTTCGCTTAGCCAAACGAGCCAAATCTAAAGCCTTAAAAGCAGCCGCAAAAGACAATCTTTCAGACGTCGTCACATCTCTTGGAACGTCGATCGCGATCGCTGCTAGTGCTTTTAACTATCCAATTGTCGATAAAATCGTAGCCATCATCATCACCTTCTTTATCCTCAAAACAGCCTACGATATCTTTATGGAATCTTCCTTTAGTCTTTCAGATGGCTTTGACGATAGTCTCCTCGAAGATTACGAAAAAGCTATTTTAAAACTCCCTAAGATTGCGCGTGTGAAATACCAACGCGGACGGACCTACGGAAGCAATATCTATCTGGACGTTGTCTTGGAGATGAATCCCGATCTTTCCGTCTATGAAAGCCATGCGATCACAGAAGAAGTCGAGGATCTCCTGAAAGAAGAATTTGGAGTCTTTGACATTGATGTCCATGTAGAACCTAGCTCAATTCCTGAGGATGAGTTGATCGAAAACGTTGAAAAGAAACTCTTAACCTACGAAAAACGCCTCTATGCTAAGCAAGAGTTTGATACATTGCTAGCGGACAATTATACCTTGATTGACGATACCGGTCACGAACACAACAAGGCAGAATTAATAGAGGCTCTCGCAAGCGACCAAGTTCAATTCCAAAACTTTGAACTGGAGTCCATCAGCCAAAAAACCAAACTCATACGCTATGAACTAGACGGTCAAATCCATACCAGTCTCTGGCGTCGCCACGAAACTTGGCAAAAGATTTTCCATCAAATTACTAATAAAACAGACTAAAAGAGGCTGGGACAAAAGTCCTAGCCTCTCAATTATTTTTGGATTGTCGAGCAAGACGCAGTGGTTGAGTGGGCTCTACTACGCTGATTTCATCAGCTTTTACAGCCCTACTCAACTGTGCGGAGGTGGGACGACGAAATCGAATTCTAACGAATTACCGATTTCTGTCCCACTCTCTTTTTTTACTTGATGTCATCTGTTGCTACATCCGTTCCGAACCACTTCTTAGAGATCTTTTGGAATTGGCCCTTTTGATAGAGTTTTACGAAAGCTTCATCAATTTTTTTCTTCAAGGTTTTATCCGCCTTGCGCACCCCTACTGCAAAGGATTCTGTCTCAAAACCGACAGGAAAGACATTGTAGTCTTTTAAAATTCCTTCTGTTTGTAGATAATAGTTGGCATAGACACGGTCGATTAAGAGGCCATTGATCCGATCGTTCTGGAGATCGATCAGTGCCTCGTTAAAACTCTGATATTGGGTAGCCTTTTGATTTTTGACCTTATTTTTTAAGATTTTAGGATTGGCTTCAAAATCCATATAGCCAGACGATCCGGTCTGGGCACCTAATCGTTTCTCTTTCATCCCATCGACTGATTGGATCCCAGATGCTTTCTTTGTGACCAAGACTTGCTCGTTTTTCATATAGGGCTTTGTAAAAGCAACACTTTCCCGACGTTCATCTGTAGCCGAATAGCCATTCCAGATGGCATCAATGGTCCCATTTTTTTGTTCCGTTTCTTTCATGTCCCAATCAATGGGTTGCCAGTTCACATGAATCCCATAAGATTCAAAGACTTGATTGGCCAAATCAATATCAAAACCCGCATAGGTTCCATCTTTTTGTTCAAAGCCCATAGGAACGAAAGTATTATCAAAACCAATCGTGATGGACTGCTCTTTTTGGTATTTTTGCCAGTTGTCCACTTTAGGATCACTCACAGTCTGCCCACAGGCTGTCAGAAAGACGAGACTAAGGACACCTAGCAACCATGGTATTACTCGTTTCATAGTCTCCTCCTATTTAGGCTCAACCTTGAGAAGAACATCCGCAATTCCTTCTGCAAATGGAATATCATGGGTAACAACGATCTGAGTCATCCCCAGTTCCCGGTTTTGCAAGATTAACTTCTCAACTTCTAATCGCAATTCTGGATCCAAGGCCGAAGTTGGTTCATCATAGCCAATAATTTCTGGATCGATCATCATAGCACGAGCCAATGCCACCCGTTGCTTCTGACCACCAGATAGAGAGAATGGATAAGCATCCGCATGTTGTTCGAGTCCCAAACGCTCCAGTAAGCTCATGGCTTTTTTACTCGCTTCTTCCTTAGTAACATTCATGGTCTTGATAGGGGACAAGATCAGGTTTTCCATGACCGATAAGTGTGGAAATAATTGAAAGTCCTGGAAGACAAAACCGAGAAGATTTCGTTTTTCTAAGGCATCTAGAGGCAAATTTTCACCATTATAGACGATCTGACCAGAATCAATGGTTTCAAGACCAGCTAGCATACGAAGCAAGGTAGTCTTTCCTCCTCCAGAAGGTCCAACAATGGCAACGATTTGTTTTTCAGGAACGAGAAGATTGAAATCTGATAAGATCTGCTTATCCCCAAAACGTTTCGAAATTTGTTTTAATTCTAACATATGCTTCTCCTCCTATTTATAATATGAAAACTTCTTTTCAACCCGCTTGGCAATGATGGTCACGATCCCAATGAGGATTAAATAAATAGCTCCCGCTAAAAACATGGGTGCTAGACTGGCATCACGATTGGCTGCCGTCCGACTAGCCAGGATCAAATCACTAATTCCCAAAGCATAGACCAAAGAGGTGTCTTTAATCAAGGACATGACTTCATTGAAGACGCTTGGAAGAACAATCTTTACCACCTGAGGTAAAATAATATATCGAATCGTTTGCCAAGAACTCAATTTTAAGACCTTGGCCGCCTCATACTGCCCTGTCGGAATTGCGACAATTCCTCCACGAAAGATTTCCGCAAAATAGGCTGCATAATTAAGGGTGAAGGCTGTAATAGCCGCAGGCAACCGGTCAATCCGAATCCCAATACTTGGAAGGACGTAATAAATAAAGATCAACTGGAGCAAAAGAGGGGTCCCTCGCATGATCCAGATATAAATCGTTAGGAGTCCATGCAGAATCTTTGAGCGCAATTGAAGCAAAAAGGCAACAACGATTCCTAATGGAATCGATAAAATCAATACGAAAGCAAACACTTGCAAGGTGAGGCTTGCTCCCTTTAACAAACTTGGTAAAATTTCCAAAGCATACTGCATAGCATTCTCCTCCTAAAAAATTATTTAATGAACATCTTATCACAAAAATGGAAAAAAAACTAGTTTATTTTGATATTTATAAAAAAAAATAGCCTTTCGGCTATTCTTCTACTTTTATAAATCCAAATTTATTAAGAGGATAGAGACGCAGATTCACGACTCCTTCGATCTGATTTTTATGGATATAACCAAACTCACGACTATCTTCTGTATCCCCACGGTTATCATTTAAGACCAGATAAGTATCCGATGGTACACGACCAGCCTTGGTCCCTTTTAACTCTGATAAAAAGAAATCATCCGTATAATACCCATTACTCGTTGGAGCCGCTAAGTGTTTATTCAGCATTTTATTTAGGTAAGGTTCTGGTGTTGCCTGTCCATTCAAATAGAGGACGTCATCTACGTAGCTGACTTCATCGTTTTCTTTGGCAATGACACGTCCAAGGTATTCTTTTCCACCGACCTTGTATAAGACCAGATCACTGCGATCTACCTGAGCATTTCTAGTCGCTACCACAAGATCTCCATTTTTCACAGAAGCATTGGCCATCTTATCATTGATACTAAATGGATGAAATACAAAGATTCGTAATAAGATCAGTGCTAAAACCAGTACAGCGACAATGATGACATTTCTAATTAAATCTCTCCTTGGCATGAATGTCTCCCTTCCTTTTTATTTATTATACCATGTTTTCTGTCTTAAAAAAAGAGAAAGAAATCTTTGGAAGTGATTCTTATCAATAGTCACATCTAGAGAAAAAGCCGTTAGTATAAAGAAAAACCTCGCGGTCAATCCTTTCGGACCAACCAGCAAGGCTTTAAGATATAATTGTCTACTAGCGTACTGTACGGATACGCATTGTGTTTGTACGAACTGCCTCACCAAGTGGTACACCTGCAACGATAACGATATCGTCACCAGATTGTACAAGACCTGCTTCTACCGCTTTACGTTCTGCGATTTCGAACATATCGTCAGTTGATGATGGAGCATCTGTCAACATTGGGATAACACCCCAGTTCAACATCAATCCACGTTCAGTCAATTCATCAAATGTCAAGGCCAAGATATCAGCATTTGGACGGTATTTAGAAATCAAACGTGCAGTGTGACCAGTCTTAGTAAGAGTAACGACCAATTTGATATCCATTGAGTTTGTAGCATCTTTAACAGCTGACGCCATAACTTCTGTCTTAGAGTTACGTTCAAATGAATCTGAATTCAAACGTCCGTATTCGTTAAGAAGAGTTTGAGCGTTCATATCGATTTTCGCCATAGTAGCTACAGATTCAACTGGGTATTTACCATTTGCAGATTCACCAGAAAGCATTGTAGCATCAGTACCATCGATAACGGCGTTGAAGACGTCAGATACTTCAGAACGAGTTGCACGTGGTTTTTCAGTCATTGTTTCAAGCATGTTTGTTGCAGTGATAACAACTTTACCAGCAGCGTTTACTTTAGAAGTGATCATCTTTTGATAAACTGGAACCATTTCGAATGGTACTTCAATACCCATGTCACCACGAGCGATCATGATACCATCAGTTACTTCAATGATTTCATCCAAGTTTTCGATACCTTGTTGGTTTTCGATCTTCGCAAACAATTGAACATGGCTGTTCCCAGTTTCTTCACAGATTGCACGAACTTCTTGAACGTCTTTTGCAGTACGTACAAATGAGATAGCGATGAAGTTGATACCTTGTTTCAAACCGAAACGGATATCATCATTATCGCGATCAGCAAGAGCTGGGAAAGGAATTTTCGTATTAGGAATGTTTACACCTTTTTGTTTTGCGATGATACCATCGTTTTCAACTTTAACAACAAATTCACGTTTAGCAGCATCTTTTTCGATAACGCGAAGACCCAATTTACCATCGTCTACCAATACTTGGTGACCCACTTCAACATCATCAAAGATGTCAAGAGCTCCGGCAACGTTCAACGCAATCACATCACGAGTTGATTTAATTCCTTGTTTTGTCGCAACACGAATCGTTTCACCAGTTTTGTAAGAATATTCTTTTGCTTCACCCTCGAACAATTCAGTACGAATTTCAGGACCTTTTGTATCAAGAAGGTAACCAACTTTTTTACCAGCGATTTCTTCTGCACGTTTAACAGTGGCCATACGTTCACCTTGTTCAGCATGGTCACCATGTGAGAAGTTGAAACGGAAAACATTTGCACCAGCTTCGATCAATTTCGCGATATTTTGAGCTGAAGCTTCAACGTCAAGTTTTTCGCCCCAGTATCCATCTTCGCCAAATTTCTTACCACCACGGATTTCGACCGCAGGACCTAAAGTTGCAACGATTTTAACACGTTTGTTCATGATATACGACTCCTTTTATATATATCTGTCTTTTTAAGACAAGGTTAACGAATTTATGAAATAAAATTAGATTGAAGACAAGCTACGGTTCAACTCGGCAAGACCAAGATCAGCTTTATGTGGATTGTTTACCACAATCTTACCATCTTCTGTCAAGCTAAAGAGGGCTCCTTCTTCTGCTTTACCAAGGATTGGGTTTTCAACCATTTTTTCATTACGGATACCAACGGCTACACCACCGATTCCTTGTTTCAACAATTTAACTGCATGTGCTCCCATACGTGAAGCAAGAACACGGTCACGCGCAGTAGGTGAACCACCACGTTGGATGTGGCCAAGCTCAGTCACACGAAGGTCACTTTCATCACCAGCTTCTTTCAACGCTTTACCAAATTCATCTGCAGACATCACGCCTTCAGCCAAGATAATGATGTTGTGGGTACGACCTTTTGCGTAACCTTCTTTGATGCTCTCAACAACATCTTCGATCTTGAATCCTTCTTCAGGGATGATGATTTCATCTGCACCAGATGCAATCCCTGCCCAAAGAGCGATATCTCCAGCGTTACGTCCCATCACTTCGATAACGAAAGTACGGTGGTGACTAGATGAAGTATCACGGATCTTATCGATCGCGTCCATTGCAGTTGTGACTGCAGTATCAAAACCAATTGTAAAATCAGTTCCGACAATATCGTTGTCGATCGTACCAGGAAGACCAACAGCTGGGAATCCAAGTTCAGTCAAGCGCATCGCACCATGGTAAGAACCATCTCCACCAATAACGACAACACCTTCGATCCCGTGTTTCTTCAATTGCTCGATCCCTTTTAATTGACCTTCGCGTTGTGCGAATTCAGGGTAACGTGCTGAATGAAGGAAAGTACCACCACGGGAAATAATATCTCCAACAGATGATCTATCAAGGGGCTGAATTTTACCAGCAACCATTCCCGCATATCCATCATAGATACCGAAAACTTCCATTCCTTCTGAAATTGCTTGACGAACAACTGCACGGATGGCAGCATTCATACCAGGGGCATCTCCACCACTAGTTAAAACAGCAATACGTTTCATTTCGTTGTTTGCTCCTTTTTTTCTTTTACATTCTACGTAATTATAACACAAAGAAGACTAAAATTCTCGTATTTTTCGCACTTTTCACCGATAAATCGTTTTCATAACGAGATTCTTTAGTTCATCCTCTAATTCTTTGTTTTTCTGGACTGTATAGCCTTTCAATTGAAGAGTTTTTTTCTCGTCTTCATAGCGTAATACCACAGGATATGGCCCTGGATATTTTTTTAAAATAGAAAGAATCATTTTATCATCTTTATGGTTAGCCAGTTGAATCCAGAATTTCTCATTGGTCGCTAGTTGCGCCTCTGCTAGAATCATCTGCAAGCGCCCATCACGCTCTTGTATCTTCCCTGTCAAGTAATAAAAGCCACCTTCTTTTATCAAGGAGGAAAATCGATTGTAGGTTTCAGGGAAAAGGGTCACATCCAATTTTTTCTTGGTATCACTGACTTGTAAGAAAGCCATGAGATCACCCGACTTGGTTCGAATGGTTCTGATGTTTTGTACCTCAATGAGAATGCGTGCCTGCTCTCCTTGTATGAGTTGAGAAATTGGTTGGATCTCGTAGGGACTCGTTTGCCCAATCGCAACCAATGGGTGAGTACTGAGCCCGACGCCAATAATGGCCTCTTCCTTCTCATATTTTTCAGCCTGGCTAAAGTCCTCCGCTTCTGTCCAGGAATAGTTAGAATCTGCAAATAAACTACCTAGCTCATCAGCAAATACAAACAAATTCGGCAAATTGTGAAGCACCTTGCGCCTATTTTTTTCAAAAATATCAAACAATCCAAGCTCCACTAAAGGTGTTAACAGAGGTAATTTATGATACTGATTGGGGAGTCGTAAAATGAAATCTTCGACACTTTCAAAGGGACGATTGTCAATGATCCAATACGCTAAATCTCTCGGGAGTCCCTTGATATTTTTCATTCCCAAGTAGATTTTTCGATCCTGGAACTTATCTCTGTAAGGGATGGTGTTGATGGATAATGGCGCGACTTTAAAATCAAACTGAAGAGCATCTGCCAGATAATCGCTGCTCGAATAATTGAGCATGACATCAAAGAAAACATCTGGATAATGGACCTTGAAATAGGCCATCTGAAAAGCCAAGGCAGAATAGGCATAGGCATGGGAACGGTTAAACCCATATCCTGCGAATTTTTCCATGATTGCAAAGACTTCTTTGGCTTTTTCTTCCGTATGACCAAGTTTAAGAGCACCTGAGACAAAATCGTCTTCCATCTGATGCATTTCAGCTGCATTTTTTTTGCCCATAGCCCGACGTAAAATATCGGCTTTCCCCAGGCTAAAGCCTGCAAAACGCTGGGCAACCTGCATGACCTGCTCTTGATAGAGCATGATCCCATAAGTGGGCCTTAAGATTTCTTCGATAGCTGGATCCAGAATGTCAACTTTTTCCTGGCCGTGCTTTCTTTTGACGAAATTATCAATGTAATCACTAGCTCCTGGACGATTGAGAGAGGTGGTCGCTACCACTTCTTCGAAATGATTGGGTCTCACACGTCTCAAGAGGCGAATGGCTCCAGCCTGTTCAAATTGGAAAATCCCCTTGGTATCCCCAGCAGCAAACAAGGCCAAGGTTTCTGGATCTTCTAAATCAATGGCTTCAATCACGATCTCTTCTTGGTACTTTTCATAGACCGCTTCCTTCATTTTCTGAACGAAGGTTAAATTTCGCAGACCCAAAAAGTCCATCTTCAACAGACCATTGGCTTCAACCGCATGGGCATCATACTGGGTGACAAACATGTCTTCTCCATACTTGAGAGGAATGTGATCCGTCAAATCCTGGTCACTCATCACAACCCCAGCTGCGTGGATCGATGTCTGTCTTGGTTGGCCTTCTATTCTTTTGGCAATTTCAAAGCCACGCTCAAATTCTGCTCGGCTATGAATCACTTGTCGAAAAGCTAGATTCTGTTCATAAGCAGTCGTCAGTGTATCCCTAAAGCCAATCCGCTTGGTAATGGAGGTCAATTCATACTCTGGGACCCCAAAACGTTTGAAGACATCTCGAATGGCTTGTTTGGCTCCAAATGTTGAAAAGGTCACGATCTGAGCTGCATGGTAACTCCCGTAACGGTCTCGCACATAGCGGATAAATTCTGGACGATAGATATCAGGAATATCAATATCAATATCCGGCATGGTGTAGCGCTCCACATTTAAAAAGCGCTCAAAGAGGAGGTTCTTCTCCACAGGATCAATCCCTGTAATCCCTAGGGAATAGGCTACCAGTGAGCCTACAGCAGACCCACGTCCCATTCCCATATAATAGCCTTGACTCCGTCCGAAACGAAGAAGGTCCCAGACAATTAAGAAATAATCATCAAAGCCCATCTGGTGAATAATGTCTAATTCATGCTCCAGACGTTCTTGATAGACCGGACTGGTCAAGTTCTTTCGAAGGAGACCCGCTTGAGCTAATTCTCTCAGTTCCTCAACAGCTGGTTTCTGGGGATTGAAGCGAGGCAATTTCAACTGGGTGTCAATATCATATTGAATCCCTTGGACTAGTTTTTCCAGATTTGTGATGGCTTGAGGAAATCGCTCTGCAAAATCATTCTTTAAATTCTGAGGAGTTTTTAGGACTGTTGTAGGATCAATTGACCCTGTTTCTGTCAAGCTTTGATTGTCCTTGATGGCTGCCAGCATCTGCATGGCTTCCACATCTTCCACCTCAAAGAAACGCACAGTATGAAGAGGGAGCACAGGGTGGCTAAACTCTTGGACCGGCGTATCCACAAAAACTCCGATGAAGTAATCTAGAC
Organism: Streptococcus sp. 27098_8_99; assembly: GCF_041431935.1. Classification (NCBI taxonomy): domain Bacteria; kingdom Bacillati; phylum Bacillota; class Bacilli; order Lactobacillales; family Streptococcaceae; genus Streptococcus; species Streptococcus sp. 27098_8_99. Next base: position 71,071 of record NZ_JAPVYQ010000002.1, read on the forward strand.
CAAGTGGCAAGTCTCCACTAGCAAAAGGCGCTGGGACAATGACTGCTACTCCTTCTGTTAGGTGTTTCACATCTTCCCAATTATTTTTCCCCATCATTTTGACGGTCGACATCTTCATCAGATTCTGGTAGCCCTTCGTTGACAAGGCCATCATCCGAAACGGAATTGTTTCATTGTCTACTTCTAGTTCAATTTCTAAACCGACCAAGGGACTGAGCTTGTGGGCCTGACAGGCTTCGATAAATTCATAAGCACCATACAAATTATCTACATCCATGATTCCCAATGCGCCATAACCCATGCTTTTAGCCACTTGGACATAGTCTTTTATGCTCACAAGGCTTTCCATAAAGGTATAGACTGTTTTGGTATCTAGCTGTGCAATCACTTTTTCTCCTCCCTCACTTGTCTATTTTTGGGACTCTTTTTTGTACAAAAAAACACCACTGCTACACAATGATGTCTCAACAACGGAAGACATGGGATTCGAACCCACGCACGCTTTTACACGCCTACCGCGTTTCCAACACGGCCTCTTAAGCCTCTTGAGTAATCTTCCATGAATAAAAATATGGAGCCGGTGGGAGTCGAACCCACGTCCAAACACCTGCCAGCATATTTGTCTACAACCATAGGTTATGTTTTATTTTAACAGCTACACGACACATAACTCAAGCCCTGTACCTGCGAGTCTATCAATCTCTTATCTAACTCCTAGACAAAGCTAGATCGTATCTCGCTAAAATTAAGACCTGTCATCAAACACGAGCGATTCGAATCGGGTCACGCCTGCTGGTGTTTAGGCAGCTAAAGCGTAAGAATTATTATTTTTTGCAGTTATATTTAACTGGCGTTTTACATCCGCTAGATGAGTTGCAAAATATGCCTCATAATGCCTGTCGAATCCGTAACGACCCCAAAACGAATACAATTAGTATATCAAAATGTAGCCAAAAATGCAAAAGAAAAAAATTGAACAAGAAGGCTTCCACTGGGAAGCTTCTTGCTCAATTTACTGTTATTATTGAAGATTCAACTTGTACTTGCTGATATAGTGAATCGTGAAGTACATAGAAACAATTTTGATGACTTCATAGATGAGGCCTGGGATGAAGTTAGGTCCAAAATCATCAATATTTCCATAAACCAATGCAGACCCGACAGCATATGAATCTTTTAATGGATTGAATGCTGTACCGATGATACTTAAAACAATGCACAAGAGAAAGAAAAACAGAATAGCCTTAAATCCACGACGATTTTGGAAGAGTTGGCCAAGTGCGATCGATACATAAAATAGGAAGATCCCTGAAGCTGTGGTAAAAATCCACCAAACGATAATCCAATAAGCAATAGAATGACTAAAAGCCTCAGCGATAATACCAAATACAGGAGAGAGGTCTTGTCCAATGACAGCGCCCATCACAATAATTGTGATAAAACCACTCAAAAATAGAAGGAATAGGCAGTAAAGACTCGCTACTAAAGCTCCCACAAATTTAGACAAAATAATCGCATGTGGGCTAGCTGGAAGGGTCCAGGTCAAGTAACCTTCACGTCCGTATAAGTTGGAATAAAAACGACGGATAATAATATAGTAGTTACTAAGATAAAGACCAATGACTCCTCCAAAAATGAGAATCCCAAGAGTCCCCGTCATGATTTGCATACTATTGGTTTCCATATTCACAAAACCGTTTGTAGCACTTCCACCAATAACACCTGTAATCACTGACAAACCTAGTGCGATCAAAGTAATCAACAGATACCATTTACTTGTTGACTTAAATTCGTATTTTAATAATTTACCAAACATGGGTTCCTCCTAATAAACACGGAATTGATCACGGAAGATCTCATCGATTGATTTTCCGTGTTGATTGCGCATAACAGTCGTATTTTCATGCAAGAGGATTCTTCCTTGGTTGATGAAAATGGCCTCATCCAAAACTTGCTCAATATCCGCAATCAAGTGAGTAGAAATCAAGACAGAAGAGTTTGGACGTCTGTTTTGAATAATGGTCCGCAAAATATAATCACGCGCTGCTGGGTCAACCCCACCGATTGGTTCATCAAGAACATACAAGTCAGCTTCACGGCTCATCACCAAAATCAATTGCACTTTTTCCTTGTTCCCTTTTGAAAGGCTGTTCAATTTTTGATTTGGCTGCAAATGCAAATCGTTGAGCAATTGGTAAGCTCGTTGGACATTAAAATCTGCATAAAAATCTTGGAAATAGTTAATAGCATCAATAATTTTCATATTTTCATTCAGATAAGTTGTATCTGGCAAATAGGAAACCACTTTTTTAGAAGCTGGGGATGGTAATTGCCCATGAATATAGATATTTCCAAGGCTTGGTTGCAACAAACCATTAATCAATTTAATGATGGTTGTTTTCCCGCTACCATTGGGACCCAAAAGGCCAATAATACGGCCAGGTTGGATGTTCAAACTAACATCCATGAGAGCAACTTCATGCCCATAATTCTTTGTCACATGGTCCAAGTAGACCAAAGGATACTGATTCATGTAAATCTCCTTTATTTTCTATTTATGCTATTATACCTTGTCCCCTTGATGATTGCAACTTTATCTGAAAATTTGCTAAGAATTTGTAAATGCTTGTTCAAAAAAATAGGGATAAATAAATCAGAGGTTAGGGAAACCCCAACCTCTGATTTGTTTTGATGCATAGAATGTTTAACTGATTCCAAGTGCGATCCGTGCATAACGGCTCATCTTTTCAACCGTCCAAGCAGGGTACCAGACCAACTTCACATCCACTGATGTCACTTCTTCTACTTCTGCTAAAACATCATGAATCTGATCTGTCAGAAGATCCGCTAATGGACACCCCATGGTCGTTAGGGTCATATCAATGACGGTTGCTCCAGTTTCACCGTCAAAATGGATCTCGTAGACAAGACCTAAATTGACAATATCAATCCCAAGCTCAGGATCGATTACCTCTTCCAAAGCATTTAAGATTTTATTTTTAATTTCTTCAATTTGCTCAGTTGTATATGCCATATGACTTCCTTTTTCTGCTATTTACTTTCGATAAAATTTTTTGGCTCGAGTTAAAAAGATCCGCAGGACCTGGGCCACTCTCTTATTTTGGGGCGACCGTTAAAAAGGTCCCCCGGACCTTCCTCGCTTCCGAATTTTTCGGCTCGGGTTAAAAAGGTCCCCCGGACCTTTTTAATCCTCTATAAAGTCACGCAATGGTTTGCTTCTGCTTGGGTGGCGGAGTTTGCGAAGGGCTTTGGCTTCGATCTGACGGATCCGTTCACGGGTCACGTTGAAGACTTTCCCCACATCTTCCAAAGTCCGCATTTTTCCATCATCGAGACCAAAACGAAGACGCAAAACATTTTCTTCACGGTCTGTCAGGGTATCAAGAACTTCATCCAATTGTTCACGTAGAACCACACGTGTAGTGTAGTCTACTGGATTTTCAATCACTTCATCTTCGATAAAATCGCCCAAATGGCTATCGTCCTCTTCACCGATTGGGGTTTCAAGAGAAACGGGTTCTTGGGCAATCTTCAAGATTTCGCGCACTTTGTCTGGCGTCATATCCATGCGTTCAGCAATTTGTTCAGGTGTTGGATCTTGTCCCAATTCTTGCAAAAGATTGCGTTGTTCACGAACCAACTTATTGATGGTTTCCACCATATGGACAGGAATCCGAATGGTACGCGCTTGGTCTGCAATAGCACGAGTGATGGCCTGACGGATCCACCAAGTAGCATAGGTAGAGAACTTGAACCCTTTGGTGTAGTCAAACTTATCAACCGCCTTCATCAAGCCCATGTTTCCTTCTTGGATCAAGTCCAAAAATTGCATCCCACGACCAACGTAGCGTTTCGCAATGGAAACAACCAAACGAAGGTTAGCCTCAGCTAGACGTTGCTTGGCTTCCAAGTCACCTTGTTCCACCAAGATAGCCAATTCTTGTTCTTCCTCATTGGTCAAAAGAGGAACAACCCCAATTTCTTTCAAGTACATCCGTACTGGGTCATTGACCTTAGCAGAGTTGCTTCCAAGCAATTCTTCATCTGACAATTCTGGCTCTTCTTCATTGTTCAACACACGCGCACTTGGGTTGCCATCTTTATCAGTGATCGAAATCCCTGCATCTTGAATTCTTTGCAGGAGATCTTCAATACCATCTGCATCCAGTGTGAAAGGAATAACCAACTGATCATTAATTTCATCATCTGTAGCAGTCCCACTTTGCTTATGACTGCGGATAAATTCTGCAATTTGAACGTCCAATGTTGTAATATCTTTTTGTTCTTTAGCCATTCCTACTCCATTCTTCTTTTTTGAGCGATCAAGCGCTCGAGTTCCAATAAAGCTCTTTCCGCATCCCCAGTCGAGGAAGCTTCTTTCACCTTATTTCCAATTTGTTGACTTTCTTTGCGAAGGAGCTCACGAGTGCGTGTTGCTTCTACTTCTTCTAATTCACCATCCGCTATTTCTTCCGGTAAATCTTCTTCTAACATGCGGTACCAGGCGTGTTGAACCCCTTCTGCTTGCTCTGACAAATCCTGCGAAGTAACTTCTCCATTTTGACAGAGCAATTGGTAAAAGATCTGTAGTTCCGGTGTATCAAAGGAAAAATCAGGTCGTAAACGATAATCATTCAATACCATTGGAAAATCCTTCATTCTACTCAACAAATGATTTTCCGCCTTGATCAAGCGCGTCATCCCACGATTGGGTAATAAATCTACTGAAAAATTCGACGTTCTTGATTGTCCACTACTTTGAGCCTCTTGCCGTTGATGCAAGCGACTATTATTGACAATCTGCTCAATCTGCAAATAATCAAAATCTGGTAATAAATCCGCCAGTTTATAAATATAGGTATTTTGCGCTGTAATGGAGCGCGTCTGGGCGATTATAGGCGCGATCTTTTCTACAAACTCAATCTGCGCTTGTAGATTCTCAATATACTGGGGTTTCCAGTATTGCATCAAGAATTCAACCTTACTGATCCGAGAATTCTTCAAGAGGCCTGCTAGATCTTCTGGGGAAGTTTTTTTGAGGTACTCATCTGGGTCCATCTGATCAGGGATACGGACAATTTCCAACTCCAGATCTTGCAGAACATCCAAGGCCTTAGCTGTCGCTTCAAGCCCTGCCTTATCCCCATCATAAGTCAAAACCACTTTTTTTGAAAAACGAGACAAGTGCTGGACGTGCTCAGGTGTCAATGCTGTCCCCATGGAGGCAACAGCATTTTCAATCCCAGCTCGATAAGCCGCAATGACATCCATAAAGCCTTCCATGATATACATTTCATGTTGCTTTTTTGCGCTTGCCTTAGCCTGATCTAAATGATAGAGTTCATAGCTTTTATTAAATAGACGTGTACTGCGACTATTCTTATACTTAGCGTGATGACTCCCATCATCTATTTTTTTCCATAATCTACCTGAAAAAGCAATGACTCGTCCGCTATCATCCGTTAGGGGAAACATGATCCGATCCTGAAAGGCATCGAAAACCGTTCCAGTATCTGAAATTGTAAACAAACCCGAATCTGTAATGACTTTCTCCGAAAATTTTTCAGAGAGATTTCGATAGAGATAATTCCCTTCTGCTGGTGCTAAACCCAATTGAAAATGTCGGATCACTTCATCGGTCAGACCACGTTCATGCAGATAGTTTCGCGCTTCTTCTCCCATCTTTGTCGTCATCAGAATGGCTTGATAAAATTTACTAGCTTCCTGATGAATCTCATAAAGTTCTTGATGGGGATTCACCTGTGCCTGTTGATTTGACCTTGCCTGGTACTGAAGCGCAATGCCAGCTTTTTCTGCTACAATCTGGACCGCATCCATAAAGGAAACTCCCCGATAGTCCTCAATAAACTTAAAGACATCTCCAGAGCGACCACATCCGAAACAATGGTAAAACTGTTTGTCTTCAACGACATTAAAGGAAGGAGTCTTTTCACCATGAAAAGGACACAGGCCTAAAAAATTACGGCCAGCCTTGGTCAAGGAAACAACTTCTCCAATGACTTCAACAATGTTTACACTGTTTTTAATTTCTGCAATGAGCTCTTTATCAACCATAAACAGTGCCTCCATTATACCATAGATTATCACTTTATATTTTATACTAAAAATTAGTAAAAGTAAATTTTTTCCTACCTATTTCACACAGAAAAGATTTTCAACCTTTATCACTAATTTAAAAAAAATAGGCATATTTCTTGTCAGTCAAATATTTTTCCGTTATACTAACTTAGTATAAAATTATTATGAAAGGACATATAAACGTTATGTTGAAAGAATTAAAAGCCTTCCTCCTTCGTGGAAACGTTGTTGATCTTGCTGTCGCAGTTATCATTGGAGCTGCTTTTGGAGCTATCGTAACATCACTCGTTAACGATATCATTACACCACTTATTTTGAACCCTGCTTTGAAAGCAGCAGGTGTCGATAAAATTGCTGAATTGACATGGAACGGTGTTGCATACGGTAGCTTCTTGAGCGCTGTGATCAACTTCCTTGTTATCGGTACAGTACTTTTCTTCGTTGTTAAAGCTGCTGAAAAAGCTCAAAACTTTGGAAAAAAAGAAGAAGCTGTCGAAGAAGAAGCTCCTGCTCCAACCCAAGAAGAGTTGCTTGCAGAAATCCGCGACTTGCTTGCTAACAAATAATCATTAAAAGATCCGATCTTCTAAGTAGAAGGTCGGCTTTTTTGTCTTTCTTGTTTAAGAGAAACAAAAAACAGACCGAAGTCTGTTCCTGTATTCAATTAGAATTTTTTACGTTTACGAGCTGCTTCTGATTTACGTTTACGTTTTACAGAAGGTTTTTCATAGAATTCACGTTTGCGTGTTTCTTGAAGAGTACCAGCTTTAGTAACCGCACGTTTGAAACGACGAAGAGCATCGTCAAGAGATTCATTCTTACGTACTACTGTTTTTGACATATTTTTCACTCCCTTCAAGCCTAAAATCTTAATTATTTTATCATACTTGAAAGATCCTGTCAAGATATTTTGAAATTTTTCTAGTCTTCTTAACCTTCATTCCATTTCCTTTTTTCCGACTTTTTCATTCCTCCTATTTTATGATACAATGGAAACAAAGAAAACCCTGAAGGAGATACCATGTCAGAAATTTATGATATTACGATTGTTGGGGGCGGACCAGTTGGTCTGTTTGCTGCTTTTTATGGCAATATGCGCCAAGTTAAAGTCAAACTGATTGATTCCTTACCTCAACTTGGAGGGCAACCAGCCATTCTCTATCCAGAAAAAAATATCCTCGATGTACCTGGATTTACTAATTTAACTGGTGAAGAATTGAGCAATCGCTTGATCGAGCAAGTCAAACGATTTGATACACCAATCTTCCTCAATGAAACTGTAGAAAAAATTCAAAAAGAAGGTGACCTCTTCACTATCACTACTTCTCGCCAAGTACATCAGTCTAAAGCAGTCATCATTGCTATGGGTGGCGGTGCCTTTAAACCACGTGCCCTTGACATTGAGGGAGCTGAAGACTTTGATAACGTCCACTACCATGTTTCAAACATCCAGCAATATGAAGGACAGCAGGTGACCGTCCTTGGTGGTGGGGACTCTGCTGTGGACTGGGCTCTTGCTTTTGACAAGATTGCTCCAACTACAATCATTCACCGTCGGGACAACTTCCGCGCCTTGGAACATAGTGTAGAAGAACTCAAACAATCTTCTGTCAACATCAAAACACCATTTGTTCCTAGTCGCTTGATTGGAGAAAATGGTCATGCCACACACCTTGAAATCACAAAAGTTAAATCCGATGAAACTGAACTCCTCCCGATTGATCACTTATTTGTCAACTATGGCTTTAAATCTTCAATCGGAAACTTGAAAGAATGGGGTGTAGAATTGCAACGCCATAAAATCAAGGTGAACCAAAAACAAGAAACCAGCCTTCCTGGAATTTATGCCTGTGGAGACTGCTGCTTCTACGAAGGAAAGATTGATCTCATCGCTACAGGTCTGGGGGAAGCTCCAACAGCCGTAAACAATGCCATCAACTATATCTATCCAGATAAGAAAGTCCAACCAACGCATTCAACCAGTTTATAATAAAAAAGGCCTTTGGCCTTTTTTAAATTGAAGTCAAACTATTTTAAGTTAATCGATTCTGCAAAGAAGTAAAAATGAGTTCCTATTTTTAGTATGAATCAAGAAAATACAAAAACTTTCCGCTGTGAGAAAAGTGCCTGAAACATTACGTTTCAGGCACTCGGGAGTTTTGAGACATTAGGCTCAAAACTAAGTCATGGAACTTCTATGAAGTTCGCTGACGTCCGTACTCACCTAAGGAAAGTTTTTAAAAAGACTTTATCCTCATTATGAAAGGCCTTTGGCCTTTTTTATTTGTCTAAATCGTCTGAGATCTTATTGATCTTACGCAAGCGGTGATTGACACCGCTTTTTGAAATAGGTTTTTGCAAACTATCAGCGATCTGCTGGATGGAATAATCTGGATGGTTCATCCGGATATAGGCAACTTCTTGCAGGTCACTTGGTAAGCTTCCTAGACCGACCGTATCCACAATTTTACTAATATTATTAATGGTTTTCATGCTAGCTGTGACTGTCCGCTGAATGTTGGCCATCTCGGCATTATTGGCCCGATTGAGGTCATTGCGCGTCTCTCTCATGACCTTGATAGATTCAAATTCCTGCATAGCTTGCATGGCCTCTACCACAATGAGAAAATCAATAATATCTTCCGCTCGTTGCAGATAGGTCACCACTCCTTTTTTCCGCTCGATGGTTTTCGCATCTAGTAAAAATCCTTGCATGAGAAGGGCAATTCCTTCCGCGTGGTCTGTATAAACAGAATGAATTTCCAGCTGGTACTTCCCTTTTTCAGGATCCTTGATGGAACCACTCGACAGAAAAGCTCCTCGAAGATAAGCACGACTAGCTGCTTCATCTTCTAAAACACTGGCATCAATGCCTGTCTCAATCCCAAAGAAGGCATCTGCCAAATGCAAGTCAGCTAGAATCTCTTCCACCTTTTCATCCAAGAATACTGTATAGACACGATTTTTTTTCAAATTGGTTTTTTGATGGTGGCGGATATCCGATTTTGCCTCATAGAAATGATGCAACAATTCATAGATATGGCGGGCAATCTTGGCATTTTCTGTCGTCACCGAGAGCGTCAAGCCCCCCATTGAAATCCCAAGACTTCCAGACATCTTGATAATGGCAGCCAATTCACTCTTTTCAAATCGCTTGAGAGACAATAATTCTTCTTTTACCTGAACCGTAAAACTCATTTTCTCACCTGCACGATCTGCATCAACTCTTCGACCACTTTTTCGCCATCATGAAAAGCTCCTCCATTGACCAACTTCAAGAAATCGGAAGAAATCACTTGAGGAACTTGCGAGTGCAACCCCTTAAAATCGTGCTCTACCTGCACCAAGTATTCATCAAATTTGTTACTGTTCATGTAAGCTGCGGGAACCTGATTGATATTGACAAGGACGGTATCGATGAACTTCTCTCCCAAATGTTTATGGAGAACGGCAACGTGGTCACTATCTGTGAAATGCTCGGTTTCTCCTCTTTGGGTCATGATGTTACAAACATAGGCTACCTGAGCCTTGGTTTCAAGGATGGCTTTCCCAATCTCATCGATCATCAAATTAGGAAGGATCGAGGTAAAGAGCGAACCAGGACCTAAGACGACCATATCACTTTCAAGAATAGCTTCCACCACTTTCTTACTAGCTTTTGGGCGCTCTTGATCAAAGGTATTGGTCACATAAACATGATCAATCATGCCGGTGTAGTTAGCAATGTGGCTTTCTCCTACCACTTCTTTTCCATCTTGAAAAACGGCATGAAGGGTCAAGGGACTATCACTGGAAGGATAGATCTTGCCGGTTGTATGAAAGAATTTGGTTAACAACTGCATGGCATTATAGGTCGAGCCTTGCATCTCCGAAATCCCTGCAATGATCAAATTTCCCAAAGGGTGTCCGGCCAAAGGTCCATCATCGTCTGCAAAGCGGTATTGAAAGACCTTCTCATAAAAACGAGGCATATCTGACATGGCAACCAGCACATTTCGAAGATCCCCAGGTGGTGTCAATTTTTGGATGTTCTTCCGCAATTCACCTGAACTCCCGCCATCATCTGCAACTGTAACAATGGCAGTGATATCGACCGGTTTCTTTCTCAGACTATCGAGAATAACAGAAATCCCTGTTCCTCCTCCAATAACGGTTACTTTAGGTTTTCTCATGAGCGATTCACCGTTTCTTTCCGTCTGTCCTTGTCTCTATGACTGCAATTGACCTGCCAATTTTTTTCTAAATCATGCGCTAAGCGCTCTGCAAAGGCTACTGAACGGTGTTGCCCACCGGTACAGCCCATAGCGATGGTGAGAACGGATTTACCTTCTCGTTTATAAGACGGTAAAATAGGAACGATCAAGTCATGGAGGTGACGATAAAAGTCCTCTGATTCAGGGTGATCCATGACATAATCATAGACAGCTGGATCTTGACCGGTTAAATTCCGAAGTTCCAATTTATAGTAGGGGTTTGGAAGGAAACGCACGTCAAAGACAAGGTCAGCATCGATCGGAAGGCCATATTTAAAACCAAATGACATGACCTCAACCCGAAAATCTGGTTGATTGTCTTGACTGGCAAATTGTTCTGCGATCGTTTTTCTCAGATTACGAGGCGTCAACTCAGTCGTATCCACCACATTTTGACTGATATTTTTTAATGGTGATAAGAGTTCGCGCTCTAGGGTAATCCCATCTAAGACACGGCCATCTGCCGCTAGTGGGTGACTACGACGAGTTTCCTTGTATCGCGCTACCAACTCACTGTCCGTAGCATCCAAGAACAAGACCTTGAAATCCAGGTCTTCTTGGTTGTCCAATTCATCCAAAATGGTGCGAATTTCATTGAAAAAAGAACGGCTCCGCATGTCCACAACAACGGCTAATTTATTGTTATCTGGGCTATGGCGCATTAGCTCAATAAATTTCAGCAAGAGCGCCGGTGGCATATTATCGATGGTAAAGTAACCCAAATCCTCAAACGATTGGATGGCGACGGTCTTTCCCGCACCGCTCATCCCTGTTACCATGACCAGTTGAATCTTACTTTCTGTCATTTTCTCCTCCCATAAATAAAACAGAGTGGCCTACAGTTTCCTGCTCTCCACTCTGTCTTTTAGTCTTTGAATGGTTATTAGGCTTTGATTTCCGCAATAACTTCAATTTCAACCTTCACATCACGTGGCAGGCGTGCTACTTCAACAGCAGACCGAGCTGGAAACTCTGTGGTAAAGACTGTTTTATAAACCTCATTAAAAGGTACAAAGTCATTCATATCACTTAAGAAACAAGTGGTTTTCACCACGTGGTCAAAGTCTGTCCCAGCCTCTTCCAAAATAGCCCCAATGTTCTTTAAGACTTGCTCTGTTTGTTCTTGGATGGTTTCGCCAATGATTTCGCCTGTTTCAGGTGACAAGGGAACTTGTCCGCTTGCGAAGAGAAGATTCCCTACGATTTTCCCTTGAACATAAGGTCCAATTGCTGCGGGTGCTTTATCTGTATGAATTGTTTTTGCCATAGTATTCTCCAAGTCTATTTACTTCTGCTGGTTTTCTTTTGCTAATTTTTCCCTTTGTAAGCGCAATTTGCGCTTAGGATTTAGCGTATTAAAGAGTTCTTCTAGTTTTTCAGCATTCCAAACATCGGCTGCTGAAACAAAATTTCCATTTTCATCTCGAAAAGATATTGGTTTATCTCCCACTGAAAAAGCCTCACTTCTTATTTGGAATCCTTGATCCGCTGGGGATCTATCCTAATCTACAAACTCAAATTCAAATTTACCGATCCGGACGATATCGCCATCTTTTGCCCCACGCGCACGGAGAGCTTCATCAACACCCATGCCACGCAATTGACGAGCAAATTTCATGACCGCTTCATCACGATCGAAATTCGTCATATTAAAGAGTTTTTCAAGTTTTTCACCAGACAAGACCCAAGCGGCATCGTCATCCCGACTGATGTCAAAGGCTGGCTGGTCTTCATCAAAGCCATAGTAGACTTCTTCTTGGGCCATTTCGTCTTCTGAATACAAGAGGAATTCTGGCGTTTTGTCTAACAATTCTGCCGTTGCTTCTAACAAGTTGTCCAAACCTTGATGCGCCAAACTAGAGATCGGGAAGATCTGTGGCAGTTCATCAAACTCATCGTAATTGGCTGCCAATTTCTTCTTGAACTCTTTCAAGTTTTCTTGGCTCTCTGGCATATCCATCTTATTTGCCACAATAATCTGAGGCCGCTCCATCAAACGAAGATTATAGGTTTCAAGCTCTTTATTAATTTGAACATAGTCTTCATAAGGGTCGCGTCCTTCGCTCGCCGACATATCAATAACATGCAAGATAACACGGGTGCGCTCGATGTGACGAAGGAACTGGGTTCCTAGTCCAACACCTTGGCTAGCTCCTTCGATCAATCCAGGAAGGTCTGCGACTGCAAAGGATTCACCTGATGGCGTCCGAACCATGCCCAAATTTGGAACGATAGTAGTGAAATGATAAGCTCCAATCTTTGGTTTGGCTGAAGTGATGACACTAAGAAGGGTAGATTTCCCAACAGAAGGGAAGCCAACCAAACCAACGTCTGCCAAGACCTTGAGTTCTAATTCGAGTTCGCGTTCCTGACCAGGTTCCCCATTCTCAGAAATTTCTGGAGCTGGATTCTTTGGAGTAGCAAAACGAATATTTCCACGTCCTCCACGGCCACCGTGTGCGACAATGTACTCTTGTCCATTTTCAACTAGGTCTGTAATGACCTTGCCAGTCTCAGCATCTCGGACGGTCGTTCCTTGAGGGACTCGTACATAGAGATCTTCTGCTCCCCGTCCGTGCATCCCTTTTGTCATTCCTTTTTCCCCATTTTGGGCTTTGAAATGACGGTTATAACGGAAGTCCATCAGAGTGCGCAAACCTTCGTCTACTACGAAGATGACGTTTCCTCCACGACCTCCATCACCACCCCAAGGTCCGCCATTAGGGACATATTTTTCACGGCGAAAGGCCACCATGCCATCGCCGCCATTTCCAGCCTTGACCTTAATCTTGGCTGTATCTAAAAACATACTCATAAATAGATGATTTCCTTTATTTCTGTGTGCGTCTTAATAAGAAAGAGCACCAATTGCGGTTGCAAAGATTGCACCAACCGTTACAATCAACATAATCACAATGACAACCATCGTGATCATTTCAAATGGTGTTTTTTTACGTTTTCCGTTATCTCCAAAAGCCACTTCTAATACCTCGATTACTATAAATTCATTAGCCCTATTTTACCACGAAATAGGGGATTTTTCAAATCGCGCCTACACAAAAAGACCAGACAGAAGTCTGATCTCTTTTTATCTTTAGGAGTGTTTTTTTCTGAGCGAAAGATACGAACGCTCATAAGCAGGATCGATAAGAATGGTCCCTGACTTTTGAATACACAAAGCTCACACCTAGACACATTCATTTTTAAAGTCCGATTTCTGCTTGGACAACTGCAGCAATGGTATCCACATAGTAGTCCACTTCTTCATGGGTTGGTGCTTCTGCCATGACACGAAGGAGGGGTTCGGTTCCACTTGGACGCACAAGGATACGACCATTTCCTGCCATTTCCGCTTCCATTTTTTCAATGATTTCACGAATAGCAGGCACTTCCATCGCCTTGTCTTTCATGCTATTTTCAACCCGGATATTGACAAGCTTTTGTGGGTAAATGGTTACTTCTGCAGCTAATTCAGACAATTTTTTGCCGGTTTCTTGCATGATTTTGGTTAATTGAACGCCTGTTAATTGACCATCACCAGTCGTGTTGTAATCCATGATGACTACATGACCGGACTGTTCCCCACCAAGGTTATACCCAGATTTGCGCATTTCTTCGACCACATAACGGTCTCCAACAGCTGTGATTTCTTTTTGAATCCCCTTCGCATCTAATGCCTTGTGGAAACCGAGATTGGACATGACGGTTGTAACGATCGTATTTTTTTCGAGCAAGCCCTTGCTTGAAAAATACGAACCGATGATGTACATGATCTTATCCCCGTCTACGATTTCTCCATTTTCATCCACTGCAATCAAGCGATCACTATCTCCGTCAAAGGCAAGACCAATCGCTGCGCCTACTTCTTTCACTTTCTCTTGCAAGTGCTCTGGGTGAGTAGAGCCAACCCCATCATTGATGTTCAAACCATCTGGGTTTTCACCGATGACAGTCAATTGAGCTCCTAAATCTGCAAAGATTTGACGAGCACTGGTAGAGGCTGCACCATTTGCTGTATCCAAAACCACGTGCATGCCCTCGAGTTGGACACCTGTCGATACAAGGAATTCTTGATACTTACGCAAGCCTTCCGGATATTCCATGACTGTTCCTAAACCTTGCGCACTTGGACGTGGAAGGGTATCTTCAGCGGCATCAAGCAAGGCTTCAATTTCAAGCTCGCGATCATCATCCAATTTGAAACCATCACCACCAAAGAATTTGATTCCATTGTCCAAGGCTGGATTGTGGCTAGCAGAAATCATAACGCCGGCGCTGGCTTTTTCCGTACGAACCAGATAGGCAACACCTGGCGTGGCAATCACACCCAACTTATAAACGCGAATCCCAACTGATAAGAGGCCAGCGATCAAAGCATGCTCCAGCATTTCACCAGAAATACGCGTATCACGTCCAACAAATACCAAAGGTGTTTCTTCTTCATGTTGGCTCAACACATAACCACCGAAACGACCCAACTTAAAGGCTAATTCTGGCGTTAATTCTACATTTGCTTCTCCACGGACACCGTCCGTTCCAAAATATTTACCCATTTTTGATTACCTTTTTACTTTCTAATTACTTGAACTGGAAGAGGTCGACGACGAACTGCTAGAGCTTGACGTAGACGAGCTACTCTTTGTAGTCACTTGAATCCGTGTTTCACTCGGATTAACCAAGCCTGGTAGAATATTTCCTTGAGCATCCACTGCATTTAAGGAAATGGCTCCGCTATAATTTCCACTGATGATCTCACTGGATGGGAAGACAGCTTGGACATGATCAATACGACTTAAGGTTTCTTGATCACTCGTCACTTCCACCTTAGTTTTTTCAAGAGAAATATCCGTTACCGTAATTCCATCCACAATTTGATTATCCGGGATCGTGGCTCTAACTGCAAACGATTTTTTCGCTTTCTTACCGATTTTTACAGAAACTTTCTGAGGCTCTACGGTTGCTGTCAAACCAGCTGGAAGATCTTCCACAATCAACGGCACTTCAACGGTACCTTCCTTGACCTTACGAAGATCCGCTACCACGCGAAACTTCCTAGTTCCCGGTTGCATCTCACTTGCAAGTGCGACCCGGTTTGAACCCTTTAGAAAGACTGTTACCTCAGATGTCAATCCACTGACAAAATATTTCTTGTCATTATACTTGGCATCAATTGGAATATTGGTCAAGGTATTGGTGTAGGTCTCTGAACTCACTTGCCTAGCGCTGCTATTATTTTGAAAATTAAAGGAAGATGCATTGATAAACAAGATAAAGGACAATAAGACGGAGGCAAAAACATAAAGAAATTCTTTTTTCGATCTCATTTTGTTACCCTCCCAAATAGACGCTCTTTCCAACTAGTCGTTTTATTCTCTTCAGGAACCAGGAAGGCTCTCAATTCTGCCTCGAACTCTTCTAAGGATAAATCATGTCGGAAGGTTCCATTATAGGTCACAGAGATCCCGCCCGTTTCTTCTGATACCACAAAGGTAAAGGCATCAGAGACTTCAGATAAACCAATAGCCGCGCGGTGACGCGTTCCGAACTCTTTTGAAATTCCAGTATTTTCGGTCAAGGGCAGGTAGGCACAAGAAACAGCGATTTTATCATTGCGGACAATGACGGCTCCATCATGCAAAGGAGTATTAGGAATGAAGATATTAATCAGCAATTCTCCTGAAATATCTGCATCTAGAGGAATCCCTGTGGAAATATATTCCTGAAGAGTTCTAGCTCCTTGAATGGCTACCAAGGCACCAATCTTACGTGGGCTCATATAAGCTACTGCCTTAACATAAGCCTGCAGCATCTTCTCTTCCTGACTGACTTCACTCGTCGTAAAGAATTCTGTTGCTCGACCCAGACGCTCTAAACCAATCCGAATCTCAGGGGAGAAAATCACAACCAGGGCGATAACCCCATAAGTAATCACTTGATTGATCAGCCATGAAATAGTCGTGAGCCCTAAGAAATTGGCTAAAAACTGCACCAAGAAAAAGATAATAACTCCACGAACCAAAATCATGATCTTAGTCCCTACGATGGCCTTGATCAAAAAATACAACAACCAAGCCACCAGGGCAATATCGATGATATTGATAACAATACTCCACCAATTCGGGAACAAACTGGTCCAAAATTGTGGATTTGTAAACTGTTGAATATTCATATTCTCATACCTACCACTTCTCTAAAAGACATCACCTTATTATAACATGTTTCAACAGATTTTTCTGTAACCTTCTGACGCTTTTTATGATAAAATATGATTTATGAAGATAAATACAACCTTGGGCCTTCTGGCAGGAAAGCTTGCCGGCTCTATTCTACAAAAAATGGGGCGGGGATCAACCCTACCAGGTAAAGTAGCCCTCAAATTTGATAAAGATATTCTCAGACAACTGGCCAAAAACTATGAGATTGTTGTGATTACAGGGACAAACGGAAAAACCCTGACCACTGCACTAACCGTAGGTATTCTCCAAGAAGCGTTTGGACCGATTTTAACCAATCCAAGTGGGGCCAATATGATCTCTGGGATTACAACGACCTTCTTACGAGCTAAGCATTCGAAATCAAATCGACCGATCGCGGTACTTGAAATTGACGAGGCCAGCCTCTCTCGGATTTGTGATTATATCCAGCCCAGCCTTTTTGTGGTCACCAATATTTTCCGGGATCAGATGGACCGCTATGGAGAGATCTATACAACCTACCAAATGATTTTGGATGCCATTCACAAGGTCCCAACTGCGACGGTTCTGTTAAATGGAGATAGTCCGCTCTTTAATAGTCAGACCTTATCCAATCCGATCCAATATTACGGATTTGATACAGAAAAATCAGAGCCACAACTAGCCCATTACAATACCGAAGGAATCCTGTGCCCGCATTGCCACAACATTCTCAAGTACAAGCTCAATACCTATGCTAACCTTGGTGACTATGTTTGTGAACACTGTGGGTTCCACCGGCCTCCTCTGACTTATGCCGTGTCCGACTTACTGTCTTTAACCCATCGCTCTTCCCAATTCCGGATCCAAGGCCAAGACTACCACATCAATATCGGTGGTCTCTACAACATCTATAATGCCTTAGCAGCTGTTTCCGTTGCTGGATTCTTTGGGGTTCAACCTGAAGTGATTAAGCAAGGATTTGATCGCAGCCGCGCTGTCTTCGGTCGTCAGGAAACCTTTAAGATTGGGGATAAGGAATGTACCCTAGTCCTGATCAAAAATCCAGTTGGAGCTACTCAGGCTATTGAAATGATCAAACTAGCGCCGTATTCCTTCAGCTTGTCTGTGCTTCTCAACGCGAATTATGCAGATGGGATCGACACCAGCTGGATTTGGGATGCCGACTTTGAGCAAATCACCCAGATGGACATCCCAGAGATCAATGCTGGCGGAGTGCGCCACTCTGAGATTGCTCGACGACTTCGGGTCACTAGCTATCCTGCAGAAAAGATCACTGAAATGGCTGAATTAAAAGAGGTCTTCCAACGTATCCAGCAACAGGAAACCCCTCACGCTTACATTTTAGCTACCTATACAGCCATGCTAGAATTTCGTGAACTCTTGGCCCAAGAACACCTGATTGAAAAGGAGATGCACTAATGATATATACTTCCCTAGAATCTTCTGATCAAGCACAGTATCCCTACAGCCTGCGCATTGCTCATCTCTACGGCAATTTAATGAATACCTATGGGGACAATGGAAATATCCTCATGCTCAAGTACGTTGCGGAAAAGCTTGGAGCCCATGTCACTGTTGATATCGTCTCTCTCAAAGACCGATTTGACCCTGATGCCTATGATATCGCCTTTTTCGGTGGAGGCCAAGACTACGAACAGACCATTGTATCAGAAGATCTTCCAGATAAAAAAGAAGATCTTGCACGCTTTATTGATGAAGATGGTGTGGTCCTTGCTATCTGTGGTGGCTTTCAGCTTCTAGGCCAGTACTACATTGAAGCTTCTGGCAAACGCATTGAGGGCCTTGGTATTATGGGGCATTATACCCTCAACCAAGAAAACAATCGCTACATTGGCGACATCAAAATCCATAACGAAGAGTTCAATGAAACCTACTATGGTTTTGAAAACCACCAAGGTCGGACCTTCTTGGCAGAGGATGAAAAACCGCTGGGCAAGGTTGTCTATGGAAATGGGAACAACAAAGAAGATGGGGGCGAAGGGGTTCATTACAAGAACGTCTTTGGGAGCTACTTCCACGGTCCTATCTTGTCCCGAAATGCCAATTTGGCCTATCGCCTAGTGAGCACTGCCTTAAAAAATAAATATGGCACGGACCTTTCCCTACCGGCTTATGAGGAGATTCTAAGCCTAGAGCAGCCGGAAGAATACGCTGATGTGAAAAGCAAGGCACCGACTGAACAATAAGGAGATAATGATGAACAAAAATAATCTACACTACATTGCTTTATTACTTTTAATTTTATTGATTGCTGGTATTTCCCTTGCAAACATGCAATCAGTCACTGTGAATTTCCTCTTGGTCCAATTTAAATTGCCCTTGATCATTCTGATCTTGCTCTGTGTCCTCTTGGGTGCATTTGTCATGACCTTGGTTAATTTTTCAAAGGGCTTCTCCCTAAAAAAAGAACTCAAGAGCACTCAAAAACAACTGGAGGAAGAAAAGAAAGAAGTAAAAATAGAAGAAAAAGATAACAACTAAAAAAGCACCGATCGGTGCTTTTTTTATGCTGATTTACTTTCTTTTGCTTGCAGTTGTTTGGCGACTACTTGAGCTAGGAGTGAAAAGAGAATGACTCCAGCTCCAATCAGGAGAAACGATTCTACTCGGACACTTGGTAACCAAGTCATCAAGCCTTTAGCGATGGGCATAAAGAGAATGGCTAGGGTAAAAATAGTGCTTAATACCCTGCCCAGATAGTCTCTTTCCACCTTTGTTTGCACTTGGGTAAAAAAGTGGATATTAAAAATCGTCATAAAGAGTTCACAGACTAAATTTCCAGAAAAGGATAGAAGAGGAGGAAGAGGCAAGCCCATCATGAATACTCCTACTCCTGTTAAAATCAATAAGAAGAGAAGCATTTCCATGCTTGATTTAAATTTATTAGCAATCAAGGCTCCGATGATGGAGCCAATAGCCCCCAAGGTTAAGATGGTCGCATAAGCGCCCTTGACCCCGTAGAGCCGATTGGAAAATGGGAGTAAAAACTCAAAAGCTGCAAAGAAGAAATTGACACTGGAAGCCACCAAGAGGAGAAAGAAAATTTCTTTCTGATGCCAGATATAGTGCAGTCCATCCTTGATGTCCGAAAAAATATCTTTTCCTGTGAACCGTTTCTTTTCTTGAACTTTGGCTTCTTCTTTCGGAAGGAATGCCACTAGGACAAAGGCGATGAAAAAGGTCAGTGCATCCAGTAAGAGGGTCGCATGGAGACTGGCAAATTGTAAAACAAGGAAAGAGAACACAGGTGAGCTAACACCGACAACCTGTAAGACCAACTCCAAGCGGGCATTATAGGTCACAATCTCGTCCTTCTCTACGACCTCAGTGATAATGGCTTTGTTAGCCGTACGAGAAAATGCAAAGGCAATGGCCTGAACAATATTAGCAAAGATCAAAGCTCCAATCATCCAACGATCGTTCCTGATAAAAGAAATCGCCAAACAAAGGAGACCACACACCAGGTCGGTCGTCATCAAAATCTTGCGACGAGAAAAACGGTCTGAGATCACGCCACCAAATGGATTGACTAGAATGGAGGTGACGAGTTCAGAAATCTGATAGATCCCCAATACCGTCTTTCCCACCGTCCCCATCGAGGCCAGCCAGACACTGTTCCCATAATCATAGAGCATATTTCCCATTCTATTGATCGCCCCACGAGCAATTAATTGGACTGCATATCGATTCATCAAAAAAACCTCCTTCATTTTCTGAAACTATTGTATCAGTTCATGAAAGAGGTTTTTATTTTGTCCCTTATTTGGGAAAAACAATAAGTTACAATTTATAAAAGGATATCTACTGTTCTTTTGATTGAAGCTGCTTAGCTAGTAGCTGAGCCAAGAGTGAAAAGAGAATAACTCCAGCTCCAATCAGGAGAAAGGATTCTACTCGGACACTTGGCAACCAAGTCATCAAACCTTTGGCGATGGGCATAAAGAGAACAGCCAAAGTATAAATCGTACTCAAGGCTCTACCTAGATAATCATCTTCCACCTTGGTTTGCACTTGAGTAAAAACGTGGATGTCGAAAATGGTCACAAAAAATTCACAGACCAGATTTCCCGAAAAGGAAAGATAAGTCGGAAGAGGCAAGCCCATTATGAACACTCCTACACCTGCCATGATAAGTAAAAACAGGAGAATTTTCATACTTGATGTAATTTTATTGGCAACAAGTGCTCCTAGAATAGATCCAATAGCTCCCAATGTTAAGATGGTCGCATAAGCCCCCTTGCCCCCGTAGAGTCGATTGGAAAATGGAAGTAAAAACTCAAAAGCCGCAAAAAAGAAATTAACGCCGGAAGCCACCAACAAGAGAAAGAAAATCTCTTTCTGATGCCAGATATAGTCTAACCCCTCCTTGATATCAGAAAAAATATCTTTCCCCGTAAACTGTTTCTTTTCTTGAACCTTTGCTGCTTCTTTCGGAAGGAATGCCACTAGGACAAAGGCAATGAAAAAGGTCAGGGCATCTAGTAAGAGGGTCGCATAGAGACTGGCAAATTGTAGAACTAGGAAAGAAAACACGGGAGAACTGACACTAACAACTTGTAAGACCAGCTCCAAGTGCGCATTATAGGTTACAATCTCTTCTTTCTCTACAACTTCTGTAATAATGGCTTTATTGGCAGGTCGAGAAAAACCAAAGGCAATGGCCTGAACAATATTGGTAACAATCAGAGCCCCAATCATCCAACGATCATTTCTGATAAAAGAAATCGCCAAACACAGGAGACCACACACCAAGTCGGTCGTCATCAAAATCTTGCGACGAGAAAAACGGTCTGAAATCACCCCTCCAAAAGGATTCACGAGGATCCCTGTCACTAACTCAGAAATCTGATAGATTCCTAATACCGTCTTTCCTATAGTTCCCATTGAGGCCAGCCAGACACTATTCCCATAATCATAGAGCATATTTCCAATTTTGGTAATCGCTCCACGACTAATTAATTGGACCGCATGTCGGTTCATAAAATCTCCTTTATCTCTCTCCTATTTAGGAACATTCATCTATTACAAATTTATCAAAGTGTTCTTGATAGTAAGCTACCTGCTCTGGGAGACCTAGCACATCAAAAATATGCATAGCCTCTTGCATTTGCTGATTCCCTTCTTTCTCTAGCCCCTTCTGATAGAGGGCAAATCCCTTGAGGTAATGAAAGACATTGCGCTCGTAGAGTTTGATGCTCTTGCCGATAATCTTTTCCACAGAGGCTTCAAAATAACTAGCACTTTCAAAAGAACGGTGTTCTAAACAATGCTGGTAACAATTCAGAGCTAGAATCAAGACCAGTTTTCGATGGCGACCAATTTCCTTGTAGAAATCTTCCCGCTCCATCACTTCTCTACCAAGCCGAGTGACATAATCCACATCATAAAAGCTATAAAGATTGCCAAAAAGGATCAACTCATACATGGTCCATTCTTCCGTTTGAAAGAGATAATCCGCCACCTTTTCCAGATCACGTTGCTTCATCGTGTAGCTGGCATCTCTCTGGCAAATCAGCCCTTGTAACAAAATCCAGTTCAATTCAAAATAGAGGGGATTGGTCGAACTTGTAGCCTTTTCCAGTTGTTCTCCTTGAAGCCTTTGAAAACCAGCAATATCATTTGCATAGTAAAGCGGAATAATCTGAGCCATCAAGGCGACATGCTCATGGTGTTGAAAATTCCTAGCCTTATCCATAAAATTCTCAATCGTCACATGGATATTGTCCAAAATTTCAAAGAAGCGCGACGTAGCCAGATCCGACTCCCCCAATTCAAAGCGGGATAACTGGGAGGTCGAGCAGGCTTCTCCTGCAGCTTCTTTTAACGAATAATTTTTACTGATTCGAAATTCACGAAAAACTTTGCCTAAATCTTCCATCTATTCCACCTGCTCTGACAGTTCTGCCCACTCTTCCATGACCGCTTCCTGCTGGACAGTCAGTTGGTCCAGGTCACTCTGGAGTTGAACTAAGTCGGCTGCATCATTGGTGCTATGCATGGTTTCGGTGATGTCTTGGATTTTCTGATCTAGCTCTTCCATCTCTGCTTCCAATTGCTCAATGCGACGGGTGATTTTACGGAGTTCCTTTTGATTTTGTTTTTGCAAGTGATAGTCATTGCTAGTGACTTCTTCCGTTGAAGAAGCGGGCTCAGCTTCTGCTTGCGCTGCAGCAAGGGCCTCTAACTCTGCTTTTTTCTCCAAATAATAATCATAGTCTCCCAGATAAAGGGTCGAGCCCTCTTCTGAGAGTTCTAAGACTTGGGTCGCTACCCGATTGATAAAGTAGCGGTCGTGGCTGACAAAGAGCAGGGTCCCATCAAAATCAATCAAGGCATTTTCCAGTACTTCCTTGCTATCGATGTCCAAGTGGTTGGTCGGTTCATCGAGAATCAAGAAATTGTTGTTTTCCATGGACAGCTTGGCCAAGAGTAGGCGCGCCCGCTCTCCTCCCGACAGCATGCCGACGGTTTTCTTGACATCGTCCCCTGAGAAAAGGAAGGCTCCTAGTCGATTGCGAATTTCTACTTCTGGTGTCAGTTTAAAGTCATTCCAGAGCTCATCCAAGACACTATTGTGAGGGGTTAGTTTACTTTGGGTCTGGTCATAGTAGCCCACCTCGACATTGGCCCCAAAACGGGCTTCCCCCTTGATGAAAGGAATCTGCCCGACAATAGACTTGATAAGAGTAGATTTCCCGATCCCATTTGGTCCGACAATAGCGACCGCATTCATCTTACGGATATCCAGATTGATCGGCTCGGACAGGATTTGATCATCATAGCCAACGGCCGCCTCTTCTACTGTCAAAACGACATTGCCAGAGATCTTATCAGAATGGAAGGTCATATGGGCAGACTTGGTCCCAGCTTCGGGCTTGTCTAGGCGCTCCATTTTTTCCAACTGCTTGCGACGAGACTGGGCCCGCTTGGTGGTTGAGGCCCGCACCAAATTGCGATTAACAAAGTCTTCGAGCGCTGCAATTTCTTTTTGTTGCTTCTCGTAGTTCTTGGCTTCGGTCAGCAATTTTTGTTCTTTTTGCTCCACAAAACTGGAGTAATTGCCGACATAGCGATCTAAAGAATGCTTGGTCAAGTCCAAAGTAATGGTTGCGACCTTATCTAGGAAATAGCGGTCGTGACTGACAATGAGAAGGGCCCCACTATAATTGACCAGATAGTTTTCCAACCAGGCAATGGTCTCAATATCCAAGTGGTTGGTCGGCTCGTCCAGTACCAAGAGATTTGGCTTTTCCAAGAGCATCTTGGCCAGGGCTAGACGGGTATTTTGCCCACCAGATAACTCTTCAATCTTCATCTGCCACATGGACTCATCAAACTTGAAGCCGTTTAGAATAGCACGGATATCTGCCTCATAGGTGAAGCCACCAGCTTGACGGAATTCTTCAGATAGACGGTCATAATCCTGCATAAGTTTGTCCAAGTCAGCCCCAGTTTTTTCCCCCATCTCAAGCTCCATCTGCCGCAAACTTTTCTCCGTCTTACGGAGATCGTCAAAGACATGAAGCATCTCATCGTAGATGGTATTGGACGACTCAAAGCGGCTATCCTGAGCTAGATAGGAGAGGGAAAGGTCCCGCTTTTTATTGATTTCCCCAGAAGTCGGCTCTTCTTCTCCGACCAAGATTTTCAAGAGCGTGGACTTGCCAGCTCCGTTCTTTCCGACCAGGGCAATCCGGTCCCGTTCATCCACTTGCAGGCTGATATTATCAAAAAGAACCTCCCCTGCAAAAGAGCGTTCAATTTTGTTAGCTTGTAAAATAATCATGTCCCTATTTTACTATCTTTTTACGGATTAAACAAGGGAAGACGAAGCATCAAAAAAATCCCGAGCCCCTTGAGGCCCAGAACTTTTAGCAAGTATTTTAAAACTCATTATTCCTTGTATAATTGCCGGACTGCTTCTACATCTGAATCCTGAATACTGTAGAAAGAGCCAGCTGGTTGCATGACCGATTCTCCATCTGTGTGGTCCAACCCAATCGCATGGCCTAGCTCATGCTCAGCTGTATTGACAATCCGATCATAACTATAGTTATAGATATAATTTAACAGATAATGGCGATTGAGGCGAACTGTGATGTGGGTGAACCGATTGGTTAAGAGGTTAGTTTGAGAGGCAGTCTCTCCTGCTGCAGAAACGGATGCGTTGTCCATTTCGGTCAAGACCACATTGGCCTCTTTTTCATTTGTGACCAGCTTGAAAGTAAAGGTACCTGTTTGGTTCCAAGCCTCAATGGCATCCTGATAGGCTTTTATAAAAGTTTGACTGATATTGGGATCTAGATAAACCGTGGCCTCTGCTTTTTCCCAGCGAGCACCACTATGCTCATGATTATCCGTCTGCGTCGTCTGTGAGCTAGGCGCCATCCCAAAGCGCGATGCAAAGCCCTGATTACCAAATAAATTTCCAACTTGATAGACAACCTTTTGGGCAGCTCGCCCAACCCCATCCATACCAGAACTAGGAGAATCTGTGAAATAGATGATCCCCACAAGGATGAGAAAACTGATCGCAATGGTCCAGAAAAATCCCCAAAAGAGACTCCAAGCCATGCGAAGGATTCCTCTGAAAAACCGAAAAATAGTTCTCATACATTCTCCTTTCTCTTAAAGAAGGTATGCAATTGTAACACTCCATTCTTAAAAATAACTTAAATAAACCTGCTTTTTTGCTTATTGATGGATGGTTACTTTTCCTGTCTGGTAATCCAGGCTCATTCCACTTTGAACATTAGGAACAAAGACATTGAACTCAAGAGTCCCGTCACTCGATTTGGCTTCGATCTGAGAACCTAAAGGAATCAGATCTTCCGGCTGATTGTAGATCAAAGTGACCCGATAGCGGACCCGCTTGTTCTTATCTAGGGCTTTTCGAACCAGGGTCTCATAGTAGTTTTGACCAGTGGAATGAGGATCATTGGCTTGATTGGACCAAGCCGTTTGCACGGCGATATTTTTGGGATTGCTAGTAGAGGCGTCAAAGCCTTTGAGATTGCCGATCAAGGCGTAACCCAATAGATGACCTCTATCCACAGCATGGTCGTACTCGCCTGACAGATTATGAACCTGATGCCAACCTGCAGGTTTCCAATCGGTTAGGCCACTTCCTGTTGCATCGCGATCTCTGTACTGACGAGTCGCCTTAGTCATGATGGCATTGGCAACTGTCGGTACGGTCTTTCCATTGACTTCTTTTGTCTTGTTATCCGCATAGGGTTGACTAGCCACACTGGCATCCAAATCTGTTCGATTGCCCTTAACGACAAAGGCTCCAGCTCCGTTCCATTCTATGTCATTTCCTAATTGTGAACGAGCAGATTTCGTTAGTACAGAGCTAGCTAACTCTTTACTGGGTGTTTCCTCTTGGCTACTGGTCACCACGGAAACAACCTGATCCGTCGCTTCTTTTATTGTCGGTTGATTAAAATAATAGCCCCCGATTGCTAGGGCTGTTGCCACCACAAAACCTGCTAAGGTTTGTTTGGTTCGTTTGCTTACTGTTTGTTTTGTCATACCTCTCTCCAAAAAAGAGCAGCGCTAGATGGGTCACTGACTCAATTCGCTGCTCTCCTTTTTACTCAATGTTATTTAAATCTTATTTGCCGGTTAGCTTTCCAATGATTTCTGACCAGGTATCCGGAGAGAGAATGGACCATGGATTTTTTCCATCGCCAATCACTCCATAGCCAATGACCAAACCAATTGCAAAAATGATGATGCCAATCACAGCCAACAGGAGGACAATTCCTAGCTGTTTTCCAACATAGCGAAGATTAGTTTTCATCGTCTGCTTCCTCTACACGTTTCACGTCTGCACCAAGTGCCACCAATTTCTCATGGAATTGATAATAACCACGGTCTAAGTGACTTAATTTGCTGACCTTTGTTTCTCCTTCTGCCACTAAGCCCATCAAGACAAGCGTTGCACTCGCGCGCAAATCGGTCGACATGACCTCTGCACCTTGGAAGCTTTCACCTCCTACGATACGAGCTGTATCCCGCATAATATCTGAGTGAACGCCCATTCGACGCATTTCTTCCAAATGTTGGAAACGATTCTCAAAGACGGTTTCAATCATGGTGGACTCACCCTTAGCCATGGCCATCAAGGCTGTAAATTGAGCCTGCATATCAGTTGGGAATCCTGGGTAGGGAAGAGTTTTAACGGTCACTGGACGGAGCTTACTGATATCCGATTGAATCCGAATGCCATTTTCTTCTTCGGTTACCGTCACGCCCATCTCCTGCATCTTAGACAGCAGAGGACGATTGTGTTCCCAAATGGCATCTTCGATCAAGACATCTCCACCGGTCATGGCTGCCCCAATCATAAAGGTTCCAGCTTCGATGCGGTCTTGTACAACATTGTGGTCTGCCCCGTGCAAGCTCTCCACACCGACGATGGTTAAGGTCTCAGTTCCTGCCCCCTTGACATTAGCTCCCATTTTGTTGAGCAAAAGAGCTAGGTCAACAATCTCAGGTTCCCGCGCAGCATTTTCAATCACGGTGACTCCATCAGCCAAGGTTGCAGCCATCATAATATTTTGTGTCGCCCCTACTGATGGGAAGTCCATATAGATATGTGCTCCCTTGAGACGATCTGCTTTCGCTTCAATATAGCCGGCCGTTTGTGTAATTTCAGCCCCCATGGCTTCCAGACCTTTGAGATGGAGGTCTATTGGACGACTACCGATCGTACAGCCTCCAGGCATGGAAACTTTAGCATGGCCATTGCGTGCCAAGACAGGACCCAAGACAACGATAGAGGCCCGCATCTTGCTCACATACTTATAAGGCGCTTCCTCTGATAATTTTTCTTGCGCATCTACGACAACCGTATTTTCTTCTTCATTGAAGGTCACTTGTGCATTCAAACCACGAACGACATTGTTCATTGTGAAGACATCTGATAAAACAGGGACGTTTTTTAAGGTTGTCACGCCCTCACTTGCAAGGACTGTTGCAGCAAGAAGCGGAAGGACAGCGTTTTTTGCTCCTTCGATTTTGACAGTTCCAACTAGTCGATTATTTCCACCATTAACGATTATTTTTTCCATACGGGATTGTTCTCCAATTTCTTAAAGTCACGACTTCTATCATACCATATTTTTGATAAAATGTGGCTAGAATTGGCCAATAAAAATCTGCCGACTCATCTCATACACGCTGATAAAAAATGAGCTGGCTAGATAGCCGATTCCAATGCTGAGCATCAAGATCAAAAAACGGATTTTAACAGCATTTTCAGTACTTACTTTTAAAAACTTTTCCCATTGAACTAGGTTCAACAATAGGTAATAGGCAAAAAAGATAAACAATAAATGGCTTGAAAAGTTAAAAATCATTTGGATCATACAGCTATTATACCATATTTGATTCTCACTTTCTTCTTTTGATTCTCACTCAACAAAAATAAGGCGAGGACAAGACCTCTACCTTATTTTTTAATATGTTATAAACGATTTCCGACATTAATCCGGTTAATGGCGCGTTGAAGAGCAATTTTAGCACGACGTTCCATATCAACCGAATGCTGATCTTTGGCTTCTTCAATCGCTTTTTCAGCTCGCAGTTTGGCACGTTCTGCACGACTAATGTCGATATCTCGAGCACGTTCGGCAGAATCGGCAACAATGGTAATGACATTACCTGCTACTTCGATAATCCCCCCATTGACTGCAATCCAATCAATATGTTTGTCATCGTCTATCCGACGAACCTTTACTTGGTCTACAGCCAAAACCGCAATGGTATTGATATGATGAGGTAAAATCCCTAATTCACCATCAATTGTCTTGACAGATACAAATGCGGCATGATGATCATAAACCAGTCCATCCGGTGTAACGATTTGGACGTTCATTTGACTCATCTTTCACCTCTTCTTAGAATCCCATTTTTTCAGCTTTGGCGATCACATCTTCGATCGATCCAACACCACGGAAGGCATCTTCAGGAAGATGGTCATATTTCCCATCCAAAATTTCTTTAAAGCCACGAACAGTTTCTCCAACTGGTACATAAGAACCAGGTTGACCGGTAAATTGTTCCGCAACGTTGAAGTTTTGTGACAAGAAGAATTGGATCCGGCGAGCACGAGCAACCAAGGTCTTTTCTTCGTCAGACAATTCATCCATCCCCAAGATAGCAATGATATCTTGCAATTCATGGTAACGCTGAAGGACACGTTTGACCTCAGATGCTACTGCATAGTGTTCTTCTCCTACGATTTCTGGAGAAAGGGCACGTGAGCTTGATGCCAATGGGTCCACCGCAGGGTAGATCCCCAATTGTACCAATTTACGTTCCAAGTTGGTTGTTGAATCCAAGTGGGCAAAGGCGGTTGCTGGCGCTGGGTCTGTATAGTCATCGGCTGGCACATAGATGGCTTGGATGGATGTAACAGAACCTTTCTTGGTTGACGTAATCCGTTCTTGCAATTGCCCCATTTCAGTTGCCAAAGTAGGTTGGTAACCAACGGCTGAAGGCATCCGTCCCAAAAGGGCTGATACTTCAGATCCGGCTTGGGTGAAACGGAAGATATTGTCGATAAACAAGAGAACGTCCTGACCTTCGACATCACGGAAGTATTCCGCAATGGTCAAACCAGTCAAAGCAACACGCATCCGTGCTCCAGGTGGCTCATTCATTTGTCCAAAGACCATGGCTGTTTTTTCAATAACGCCAGATTCTTTCATTTCCCAGTAAAGGTCATTCCCTTCACGTGTCCGTTCCCCAACACCGGTAAATACAGAAATACCACCGTGTTCTTGGGCAATATTATGGATTAATTCTTGAATCAAGACAGTCTTCCCAACTCCGGCACCACCGAAGAGTCCGACCTTCCCACCTTTCAAATAAGGGGCTAAGAGGTCAATGACCTTGATCCCTGTTTCAAGAATTTCTTCTGAAGTAGAGAGCTCGTCAAAGGATGGAGCTTTTTTGTGGATGGAGTCACGAGGAGCATCCTCAGCAAAAGGTTGATCCAAGTCAATGGTATCTCCAAGAACATTGAAGACACGTCCCAAGGTTTCTTTTCCGACAGGAACAGAGATTGGACGACCTGTGTCCAAGACTTCCATTCCACGGGTTAAACCATCGGTTGATTCCATGGCGATGGTCCGTACGACCCCATCACCAAGTTCCAAAGCTACTTCAAGAACGACTTTTGATTTTTGTTGGTCATTTTTATAGACTACAAGCGCATTATTGATCTCAGGAAGTTTATCTCCAACGGAAAAGGCAACGTCTACGACGGGACCTACGACCTGAGAAATTTTGCCTAAACTCATGTCATTCTCCTATTCTAAGTAATTTCTACTGCTCAAAAGTTCTCTTTCAAGCATCTGTTTTTGTATTTAAAATTGTATCCGACAACTATTCAAGGGCGCTAGCACCCGCAACGATTTCGGTAATTTCTTGTGTAATCGCTGCTTGACGAGCACGGTTGTATTGAATCGTTAATTCATCAATGACTTTCTTGGCATTGTCTGTTGCAGTTTGCATGGCCATCATCCCAGCAGCATTTTCAGCTGTTTTAGCATCAATAATGGCACCATAGATCATGCTTTCAGCAAATTGAGGAAGCAATTGATCCAAAATGGCATCTCGACTAGATTCCAATTCTAGATTCAATACATAGTCCTCATCCGCTTCATTTGGGTCCAAATCAATAATTGGAAGCATTTGTTCCACCCGCATTTGACTCGTCAAACTGTTGACGTGGTGGTTGTAACAGACGTACAACTCATCAAACAAGCCTTCCTGATACATTTGGACTGTTTTCGAAATGATCTTGCGAACTTCCTTAAAGCTAGGCTGATCAGGCAAACCACGCAATTCATAAACCGGCTGAATCCCACGGGCACGGAAGAAATCCGCACCGACGCTTCCAATACAGATCACTTCAAAGTCATCTCCAGTTGGATGGTATTCTGCCTTCATTTCCATCATGGTTTTAAGGATGGAGGCATTGTAACCTCCAACCAAACCACGATCGGATGTAATCACGATATAAGCTGTCTTTTTTACCGGGCGACTCACCAACATCGGATGGGACTTGGTATTTTCTGTTTCATGTCCATGGAGCAAGTCTGTTAAGAGCTTACGAACCTTAGCAGCATAAACCTGAAAATCCTTGGCTGCCTGCTCAGATTTACCAAGTTTGGCAGCAGACACCATCTGCATGGCATTGGTGATTTGACTGGTGTTTTTTGTGGATGCAATTTTATTTTTAATATCATTTAATGAAACTGCCATCTTCCACTCCTATTTCTATTTGAAATTTGACTGGTTGACAAATTCAGTAAGGGCTGCATCCAGTTCTTCTTCTGCTGGAAGATCATGTGTCGAACGAATCGTCTCAAAGATTTGATGATAATGTGCTTCGAAGTAATCAAACAACTCTTCTTGGAAACGAAGAATGTCGTCTACTGGAACACTATCTAAGAAACCATGAGTCAAGGCATACAAGATCACGACTTGTTTTTCAACCGTCAATGGTTCATGAACAGGTTGTTTCAAGACTTCAACTGTTCGGCGACCACGGTTCAATTTCGCTTGAGTCGCAGCATCCAAGTCACTACCAAATTTCGTGAAGGCTTCCAATTCACGGTAGGAAGCGAGGTCGATACGAAGGGTACCCGCAACTTTCTTCATAGCCTTGATTTGGGCAGCTCCCCCTACACGAGATACAGAAGAACCTGCATCAATGGCTGGACGAATACCAGCATTGAACAAACTATCTTGCAAGAAGATTTGTCCGTCTGTGATCGAAATCACGTTGGTTGCGATATAAGCAGAAATATCTCCTGCTTGGGTTTCAATGATTGGAAGAGCTGTAATAGAACCCCCACCCAATTCATCTGAAACTTTCGCAGAACGTTCCAACAAACGGCTGTGGAGATAGAAGACATCCCCTGGGAAGGCTTCACGTCCTGGTGGACGACGGAGAAGAAGGGACAATTCACGGTAGGCTACGGCTTGTTTTGACAAATCATCATAGACGATCAAAACGTGTTTACCGTTATACATGAACTCTTCTGCCATAGCAACCCCAGCATAAGGTGCCAAATAAAGCAATGGAGACGGTTGAGAAGCCGAAGCGGTTACTACAATCGTATAATCCATAGCTCCGTATTTACGAAGAGTTTCTACTTGCGTACGAACTGTTGATTCTTTTTGACCAATCGCCACATAGATACAGATCATGTCTTGACCCTTTTGGTTCAAGATGGTATCGATGGCAATCGAAGTTTTCCCTGTTTGACGGTCTCCGATGATCAATTCCCGTTGACCACGTCCGATTGGAACAAGGGCATCAATGGCTTTCAAACCAGTTTGTAAGGGTTCTGAGACAGATTTCCGTTGCATAACACCAGGAGCTGGTGTTTCAACTGGACGGAATTTATCTGTCACAATCTCGCCCAAACCATCTACTGGTTGGCCAAGCGGGTTGACAACCCGACCAATCAAGGCATCCCCTGCAGGGACTTCCATGATTTTACCTGTACGACGGACAGAGTCTCCTTCACGAATATCCGTGAAATCACCCAAGATGATGATACCGACATCCGTTGTTTCTAAGTTTTGGGCCATCCCGTATGAGCCATTTTCAAAGATCAACAACTCACCACTCATGGCATTTTCAAGCCCATGAGCACGGGCAATCCCGTCACCAATGTAGGTTACAACACCTGTCTCAGTGACGTCAAAGTTTGGCTTGAAATTTTCAATTTGTTGCTTAATTAAAGCGCTGATTTCTTGTGCGTTAATCGCCAAAATTCACACCACTTTCTATTTCAATTTAGATTTTATAACTTGCAATTGGTGTTTGAGACTGGTATCCAACGTTTTATGATTGGCTGTCACGACAAAGCCACCAATTAAATCTGGATCGATCTTTTGTTGGATCGAGCGAACTTGAATCCCAAATTTTCTTTCGATAATGGGTACTAGCTTTTGCTCTTGAACAGGATCCAAACCAGCAACCGTCGTAACAGTGACGACAAAAGTGTTGCTCAACAGTTGAATCTGATCCAAACAAATCGTTACAATGTCATAAAATAAGGCTTCACGATGATTGAGAATAACCACTTCAATCAAATGGTCGAGTAATTGTGAATCCGAGGGTTGAAAAAGTCTGAGACTTTTTGCTTTCTCTTCATCCTCTACACCGATATGAGCTAAGAAGTTAGCAAGTCCAGTCTCTTCAAAAATACCCTTGATTTGAGTCAATTTTTCAAAGACTAGGTCTTGTTCTCCTTTTTCAAAGACCAATTGAACAAAAGGCTGGGTATATTTCTCAATCACCATCAGTTGCTTTTTGTCCATTAGGCTTCTCCTAATTCATCAAGATAGCGATCGATCAGTTGGCGTTGACCTTCAGCATCCAGCTGTTGGCTCAACAATTTGCTGGCAAGATTGACAGTGAGATCTGCCACATCGCCTTTGATACTGTTCAATGCTTCTTCTTTGTTATGCGCAATTTCTTGTTGCGCTTTTTCTTTCAAACGTACTGCTTCTTGAGTGGCTTCTGAAAGGATCTGAGATTTGTTCTTTTCTGCAGTTTCCTTTGCATTTTCGACAATAGACGCAGCTTCTTTGCGGCTACCTGCCAACTCTTCTTCACGTTTACTTGCTAGTTCCTCAGCTTTTTGACGAGCTGATTCTGCTCCATCAATATCATCTGTAATCTTTTTGGCACGCGCTTCTAAAATTCCATTGATATTGTTCCATGCAAATTTCTTTATTAAAAAGATTAATAATAGGAAGGAACCAGCAATGAGAATAAAGTTACCAATAATTTCACTCATTGATACATGCATTCTTCTACTCCTCCTCTACTTACTCTTCACCATTAATTTTCTTACCAATATAAATTGATGACAACATGGTAAACACATAGGCTTGGATACATGAAATGAAAATCGAAAACGCTGTCCACGCCATGCTTCCAATAAAGGCAAATGGATACCAATAAACAGCTTGATGCGACAAAGTCACAAGCAAGCTTGCTAGTACCTCACCCGCAAAGATATTTCCGAAGATCCGAAGTGCCAAGGAGGCAAAGTTCGTTAATTCTTCCAAAATATTCATGGGGGTCATAAATCCGGGTGTCACAAAAGCCTTTAAATATTCCTTCACACCACGTCTGCGAATTCCTTCTACATGGGCGATTAAGGTGATCAAAAATGAAAAGGCAAAGTCATAACCCAGGTTAGCGGTTGGTGATGTCCACAAATTGTAACCATTGGTCGTTTCGATTTTAGCCATCAATCCAATGTTATTGGCTACTAAAAGAAAGAGGAAAAGAACAAACAAGAACAAGGAATAGTCCTTTATATAATGTTCCCCAATATTTCCTTTGGTAAAGCCTACGACAAAGTCATATGCGTATTCCAGCACATTTTGTTTGCCTTTTGGTCGGATCGACATTTTTCGACTGGCCCAATAAATGAAGCCAAAAACGGCGAAAACAGAAATCAGGGTCATAGCAAGTAGGGTCAAATTAAAAGATACAGGTCCAAGAGTAATCGTTGGATTGATACTTTCTTCCAAGGTTTGACACCTCCTTTTCTAAAATAGAAGCGTCTATTTGATAATAAAGGCCATAACCAAGGTTACGAAGAAAGTACCTTCGACAAAGGCAACACCAAGAATCAAGAGGCTACGCAATTGACCGATAATTTCTGGTTGACGAGACGCAGATTTCAATAAGCTACTCATCATCAAACCTTCTGCCAGTGATACACCAAAACAGGCTAAACAAAGACCTAAAAATGTTAAATTCATGATGAATTCTCCTTTTATAAATTTTACCTCCTTAGTTTACTCCTAAAAGATATAATAGTCAAATATTTCCTATAAAAGTAAGCGTTTTAGTGAAATTACGTTATTTTTTTAATATGATAATTTTTCCTATCTACGATTGATTTCTTTTAATTTTTAGACGCTTTGTCCACCTCTATTCATTTTTTCTTCTAAAAACCTCTCACCTGCTCAGCAGATGAGAGAATTCGATTATTTAAAGATAGACGTTTTGAAACTGTCTGTTTGTTGCAGTAATTTCTTAAAGATTTTTTCTTTCAAGGCAAGGGTATTGTCAAATTTGACAGAACCATTCTTCAAACTGGCCTGATCTTTTTCAACCGCAGTTGCAAAGGCTTGTTTTAAGTCCTCATAAGAGCTATAAGTAGTCCCATCCACTTCAATAGCCTGAAGTCCATTTTTGGCACTGGTTACCACTTCATTGAAGTAGGCTTTCTTCCAGTCTTCAAGGGTACTGAATTTCCCATCAGAAATCTTTTGAATGATGTAATCATCCCCTAGAGTCGCATGACCTGCTTGTTTGGATTCTTGTTTATACTTGTTTGAAGCATAGCCTAAGAAGCCTTTTTCATAGCCATAGTAACCCCAGAGTCTGAAGGTATTGTGTTTGAAGGACATGGCTCCAGGAGCCCCTTCACTGGTGTTTCCACCATAGATCCCTGTCATCATCGGTACCGTCACATAGGCTGAACCAAAGTCCGATGGATTATAGACACCATTTCCAGGACCACGATTGGTCATGAAGTTGTTGGTGATGAGATCATCTACTGAATGTAAGGTGATGGCTTTTTCCTCATCACTCAAAGGACGCACCTTATCAAATTGATTCTTGGTATTAGCCCCTCGGTATTGTTTATCAACCTTCTTGAACCATGCATTGTTCAAGTCTTGACTGCCTTTATTGAGGACGGCTTCTCCTTCTAGGTAATCCAGAAGCATGAGAGTGTCATTATAGCCTTTCATATACCGATCAATTTCGTCACGTGACTTCAAATCATTTGGATTGGTATTGTACCATTGGTTGCCGTCGTTTGGACGTTCATAGGCCATGTTGAGACCTAGAGCTTTGTATTCCCCATTTGGATTGGATACGGATGGCGTTTGGAGCATGCCTTGAGCATAGGCTTCTAGATCCGTTCCTTCACGGTGTCTCCAGCCACCCAAGTATACCATACGGTCATTGACGTGCGTCGTTTCATGGGTAAAAGCAGAAATCCCAAAGTCACTGATCATATCCGTCACCATAAAGAAGACCGAATCATCTTTATAAGGATTTCCATAGACACGAGCGGTTGCTCCCATGCGCCAATCTGTCGCATGGTAACGATCAGTTGGTCCATATAATTCACGAATTGGAGCGACATCTTTTCCACTATTCGTATGGCCATAACGGTCTGTACTAATGCCTTTATAGTTTTGATTATCAAGGACAGGGGTCGGCACCATATTATTGCTCTTTAGGAGCTGGTTGCGAACATTATCAGCTGCTAATCGCGACCAGAAATCCAAGTAGTCCTGTTGGGCTTTTGCTACTTTATCAATTTCCGCCTTGAAGGCATTTCGTTCTGCCTCAGTGTTTTTACCGTATTTCTCGAAGGAACTATAGGCCAAGGTATTGTATGTTGAAATCAAGAACATGTGCGCATCTTTAAGATTCAAGAGTGGCAAGATCATTTTACCGTGAATATCATTGTTTAAGCCCTCATAGGCTCTATGCTTAGCAGATGCGAAAGCTGGATTGGTCGTCTCAGGCTCCACAATATAGACATTGTCTTTGGTTGCTTTGATGAACCAATCATTCAAGTCTGTATCAGTTGTAAAGAGGTCCATATTGTACTTCAGGAAGTCATTTAGGTTGCTAGAAAGAGTAGACTTCGCAACGACTTCTCGGAAGGCATCATGGGTACGAGTTCCTTTGATGTAGTCTTCTTTTGAACCAATTTCAATCAAACGGTCTAAGACATCAACATTCTTCCCATAGAAGTCTGGCTTGAACAACATGAGCTGCTTAAGATTGACATCATCGAACTTCACTCCGTAATAGCGATTGAGGTAAGAAAGCCCTAAAAGAACGGCCGCCTTGTTGTCATCAACTTTCTTGATAAGGGCACGTTTAGCAGCCTCATCTGTGTTTAATTGATGGTCTTGGTTTTCAACCAGTTGTTTGACAAAGTGAGTCAGATTATCCTTGACTTCTTGGAAACTTTCTTCGAGGTAAAGGTTCTTAATGGCATTGACTTTGTTAGGTCCTGTTCGACCTAAGTGAGTGTAGATTGGATCTGATTGCAATTCTACAGGACTTAATTTCTCTACGATGGCACTGATGAGATCGCTACGGTCCTTGTCCACCATATTTGGCGTGTAGACTACTTCACCGAGCTCCGCCACACTGTACTCTTTGACTTGTTTGACTTTAGAATCTTTCGGTGTCATGCTAAAGACATCTTTGGTCTTATCGGCATAATGGATCAGGATGTGATCAGCATCTGCTAGTTCCGTGACAAAATCATTGCCCTTCATAGCGGTCACAGACAAGACTTCCTTGGTCAAAAGAGGGCTCGTCGCAGCCAATTTATTCCCTTGGTCGACAATCCACTCTTTATTGTAGAATGGTTGCAATTTAGCAATATTACGGTAAGCCAGCTCACGAGTCGCATCGTAAGCAGTGATGGCCTTGTATTGATCGTCTTTGCTAACAAGGTGATTGAGCGTGTCTTCAATCGGTTTGCTGCTGGTGAATGTATCAGCTGTAATTCCCATTGCTTCGATTTTCTGCTCAGCTTCTGCCAGCGAGATGCTAGGGATTTTACGGGAGTTGTTAAAGGATTTCTTCCCTTCACTCACGCCTTCCACGCTGTAATTGCGCTTGGTTCTTGAATAGGTGAAGTAATCATCAGCGTCGATATCCGAGTGTCCGAAGACCATCTCACCCGTTTTGACTTTCATCATGGTGATGTTGTCTTCAATAGTCCCCAAGGCCCAGTTGGTCCCCAGTAATCCACCAGATTGAACCGCTTCTTTGAGTTCAATTGAACCTTTAGCAACGGAGTTTCTGAGAACCCCTTCTTTACCTACTGTGTGGTTATTTCCACCATTTTGAGAGGAATAAACGAGACCTGCAGCTTTGGCTTTGTTCCCAGTGATTTCAGCATCAACGTAAGCTTTTTCTACGACACCCTTCCAGTTCTCACCAACAACACCCGCTAGATAGCCACCTTTGTTCCCAGCAGCGTGCAGTTTCCCGATAAAGGCGACATTACTTACTTTCCCACTGCCATCAATTTTATTGATAATACCAGCTACGTCATTGTTCCCAACAACACTTCCTGTTACTTTAACATTTTCAACAGTTGCATTATTTTTGATGACACCTGCGATTGGAGCTACTCGATCAGTCCCAGGTAGGTCAATCGCAACATTTTCAAGCAAGAGATTCTTAACCGAGCCACCTTCGATGTTCCCAAACAGTGGTCGCGTGATATTATGGATGGCAAATGTATTTCCATCCGTACTTTCCAAAATTCCCTTGAAGGCATTGGTCACATAGGATTTCCCTGCTGGCTGGACATTAGCCGCATTCATATTGCTACCAATCTTAAAGGTACCAGTCGGATTGGCTTGCATGGCTTTTACAAGTTCGTTGAAATTGTAGTAGACATCACCTTCATGTGCTTTTGGTTTCGCAATATAGTGGACATAGTCCTCACTGAACTGGTTGTCCGCAGTCCGTTGGATGAGATCAGGAGCTTTGGCTGTTACTTTGTAGAGGGTCGTGCCATCTACCGTCACTTCTTCGATTTTATCAACGGCTAGTTTCGTGACCTTATTATCATGGGTGGTAACCTTTAAGTAGTAAGGCTTCACATCAGACGGTGTTTCAGTCAAGAGGCTGCTATCAGTCTCAAGACCTTGGTCATCCACGCTAATCAGACTGGTTTCCTTGATGTTTTTGATTTCAACTTTTTTAAGATCAATTCTCAGTGGTTCTTCCTTGAGAACTTCTTCTTCATCCCCATTTCCACGGTCATAGACCATGGTCGTTGCGAGCGTATAATCCTTGTAGTAGTCCAAGTCCGCTAAAGCAGCTGCCAAGTCCGTCTCTGAAAGGGTCAGGGTTTTCACCACTTGATCACCCTTCTTCAATACAGCCTGGATGGACTTGATGGTCACACCGTCTGGTTTATCCAAATGATAAGTAGCTTTAGCACTGCGCTTCAATTCTTCCTTATCGACCTGGGTCAAAGTTAAGGTAGGCTTGTCAAGTTCTTTGGCCCCTTGTTGAATGATCTGATCTTGCGCTTGTTCAACTACTTCCTCAGAAATCGTAGGAGCATCCGTTGTCTTAACTCCCTTAATGGTCTTATAGACCTTGGTGATTTTCTTCTTCCCATTCTTACCGGCTTGAGAAACCCTTTCGGTTCCTTTTAGCAAGGTAGCATCTTGTTCGGTTACCGTCTTAAATGGAATTTCCTCATACGAAACATCCTCTGTTTGGCCTTCAATCGCCTTAGTCCCACGACTAATTTTTTCTGTCACAGGAGCTTTTACCGTTTCAGTGGTCGTGCTCACGGGCTCGCCAATCTTCTCACCATTGACCGTCTTATAAACTCGACGAATCTCCTGGCTACCAGCCTCGCCTTTCTGAAGGAGGCTTTCTTCATCGGTGTAACGATTGGCGTCCGTTACATACTCTGTTTCATATGGAAGGATTACCGTTTCTGTCTCTGTTACCGTCCCTTCCGTTACTTGATAGGTTGGGTTCTCTGGTTGAATAGGAGCTTCGCCGACATGGCCTTCTTCCTGTGTTCCCTTGGCTTCCACCACACCTGTATAGGTTGGGTTCTCAGGTTGAACAGGGGCTTCGCCGACATGGCCTTCTTCTTGTGTCCCTTTGGCTTCCACCACGCCTGTATAGACTGGGTTCTCAGGTTGAACAGGGGCTTCGCCAACATGGCCTTCTTCCTGTGTTCCCTTAGCTTCCACCACACCTGTATAGGCTGGGTTCTCCGGTTGAACAGGAGCTTCGCCGACATGACCTTCTTCTTGTGTTCCTTTGGCTTCCACCACACCTGTATAGGCTGGGTTCTCTGGTTGAACAGGAGCTTCACCGACATGACCTTCTTCCTGCGTCCCCTTTGCTGTTACAACTGGAGAAGGGCTGGGTTGAGGGGTTGGTTGGGCATCTTCTTTTGTCCCAACGGCAAGAATTTGTGAAACTGGTTCTTTTGTGACCTTGCTTTCAACGACTCTGCGAACTTCTTGTCCATCTACCACACTCACTTCCGTCAATATGGTTCGCTCCCCATTTTGGCCAGCAGTCAGCACCTTGGTTTGCCCTTTGGCTAATGTAGGATCAGCTTGTTTGACAGTTTCAAATGGCACAGGCTCAGCAGAGACTTCCAGGCTTGGTTTTTCAACTTGAGGAAAGGCTGGAGCGACTTCTGGGGTCACACGCGCTTGTGGTTCCACTTGTGGAATCCCTGTACTTGTTTTGATCGTTCCTTCTACAGAAGGTTTCGTTTCCTGCATAGCCTTTGGCTCTTGTAAGCTCGTCTTTTGGACTGACGGGTAGCGCAAATAACCAATATAGTCATAACCGTCAATTTGAATCACGCCATTTGCAAGATCTTTGTTCGATGCGATCGCAAGATCCTGATTATAGGTGCGTAAGACTTGATTTTGTAGGGCTGCGACTTCAACTGGAAGTAGAAGACTTTGTCCCATGGCTCCAATCAAAAGGACGCCCATAACCTTCTTTCGGTGCTTTTTAGAGAGTAAGAGGACCGCAAAGGAAGCTGTGGCTAGACTTAACCCAAAAAGAGCGACTTCCTGACTTCCTGTTTGAGGAAGAACCGACTGAGTTGCTTCCTTCTTCTTATAGACGAGATAGAAAGTATCTTCATTTTGATATGCTTCAGGGATTGCATGAATCACCTGTGCTTTTTCTTCAGCGGTTAGCTCTTCTTCTGTCACATATCCTAAGTGCACATGAGCAGGTAGAGTCACCTGATCTGCTTTGACAGGACGAGCTCCTAACAAGCTTCCTCCTAATAAAAAGGCTCCAATGGCTACCGGACCAACACCGACAGATAATTTTCGAATCGAATATTTGGTCATTTTTTCAAACGTTTGTTTCGCTTTTTTCATCCTAAAATTCCTATATAGTAATATTTAATCCTCGAGCAGAGACCTGATTATTTCTAGAGAAGCTGAGACCCTTTCCAGAAAATAAGGACCTTCCCGGGATTTTTTACCTTTACCTATCTTATCTTTTTTCTTCTATTTTAGCAAGCTCTAAAACTCAAAAAAATAAACCGTTTTCTTTATAGGAAGAAAGCAACACAAAAAACGCCTCGAAAGGCGTTTGTATTATAGATCTATTTATAAGGATTGGTACAAATCATTGTATCGTTGACTAGCCGTATCCCATGAGAAGTCACGCGTCATAGCTTGCTCTTGGAGACCATACCAAGCCTGTTTGTCATTGTAGTAGACAGCCAAGGCTTCATCAACTGCCCAGTTAAACCAATAGCCAGACAAATTATTGAAACTAAAGCCTGTTCCACTTCCATCAACAGCATTATACGGTTGGACCGTATCTCGAAGTCCGCCGACTTCATGTACCAGAGGAAGGGTTCCATAACACATGGCCATCATCTGAGAAAGGCCACATGGTTCAAAGCGGCTTGGCATCAAGAAGACATCTGATGCTGCATAGATTTCTTGGGCCAATTGGACATCAAATGTGATATTGGCTGAAAGTTTATCTGGGTAGGCTTGACCAAACCAAGCAAAGGCATTTTCAAATCCAGGATCTCCTGTACCGAGCAAGACAATCTGAATATCCTTTTGCAAAAGTTGATGCAACTCTTCTACCACCACATCAAAACCTTTTTGACGTGTCAAACGAGAGACGATCCCAAACAAAGGAACATCATCGCGAACAGGTAGACCAACACGTTCTTGAAGAGCTCGTTTACTAGCTGCTTTACCTGAAAGATCTGAGAGACTGAAGTGATACGTCAAGAGTGGATCCGTTTCAGGATTATACAGATCTGCATCAATCCCGTTAACAATTCCGGTCACCTTGCCAGACTCCATCCGAAGGATCTGATCCAAGCCACAACCATATTCAGCAGTCATAATCTCATGCGCATAGCTAGGAGAAACGGTTGTTACACGGTCAGCATATAGAATACCAGCTTTCATCCAGTTCAGGCAATCATTCCACCGAAGCGTTCCATCTGCATAGCGTTCAAATCCAACTCCGAATAGGTCCCACAACATTCCTGGGTCGAACTGACCTTGGAATTCCAAATTATGGATAGTCAATACTGTTTTAATTCCATGATAAGCTTGAATCCAACGGTATTTTTCCTTCAGCAAGAAAGGAATCATCGCCGTATGGTAATCATGGGCATGAAGAACATCTGGAATGAAGTCAACTCGTTCCATCGTTTCTAAGGCCGCGAGCTGGAAGAAGGCAAACCGTTCGCCATCATCAAAGTCACCATACACATGGCCTCTAAAGAAATAGTGTTGGTTATCAATAAAGTAAAAGGTGACTCCATCTCGTACAATGCGTTTCACACCCACATATTGACTTCTCCAGCCAACCTTGGTCTCAAAATGCAAGACATCTTCGATTTGATCTCCAAACTTGGCCTCTACCATATCATAGTAAGGGAGGATCACGCGCACATCATGACCACTTTTCGCTAAGGATTTAGGAAGAGCGCCAATAACGTCTCCCAAACCACCTGTTTTAGAAAACGGTGCTCCTTCAGCTGCAACAAATAATAGTTTCATTAGACAATATCCTCTGTAACAATCGTTCCTTTTTTAACCACGACAGGTGCTTCTTCTGTCCCACGAATCGTCACACCAGCAGCCACTTCGACACCCTTATCCAGGATGGCATGTTCGACGATTGCATTTTCATGAATCACAACACCAGGGAAGAGAAGACTACTGCGGACCTCTGAACCTTCATGAAGGCGTACCCGACGTGAAACAATGGAACGTTCAACGGTTCCTTCTACAATACTACCCGAAGCAAATTGAGACGTTTTAATATGTGATGTCTTGGAATAATACGTTGGTTCTTCATTCTTCACTTTCGTATACACCTTTTGGTTTGGTGAAAAGAGCTTCATGAATTTTTGGTTTTCCAACATATCCAAGTTTGCATGGTAGTATGATTCAACTGAATGAATATTGGCTAAGTAACCTGTATATTCAAAGGCAAAAGCATTGTATTCCACCGCCAAATCACGCAAGATATAGCGCAATTTTTGTGGGTATTCTTTCTTAGCTTCTTCTTCAATTTTTTCAATCAACCAAGGAGTGTCCACAATAAAGACATCTGTTGACATGTTGTAGACTTCGTCAGGATCCTTGCCATCAAAAAGTCTTTGCTCTGAAACATGGTCTGTTTCATCAATTTTCAAGACAGCATTGACTTCAGAGATATTTTGAAGATGTAACTTCTTATAAACCACTGTAATCGGACGATCAATGGTATTATGAAGGTGGAAAATTTGGTTGAGGTCAATATTCATCAAAACATCACAGTTTAAAGCAACTGTTTGGTTGGAACCAGACCGTTTCAAATAGGTCAACAATTGTTGGTAATATTCTGGCCCTACCGTTGTATTTTCAACAGGAGTATTATAGATTCCGAGGTAATAGTGGCTCAATAAAGTAGACAAGCCCCACTCACGACCTGAACGAATATGGTCAAAGACCGAACTAATATTTTCTTGTTGGAAAATCCCAAAAACACTACGAATACCAGCATTCGCAAGACTAGACAACGGGAAGTCAATCAAGCGGTATTTCCCATCAAACGGTAGGGATGCTACCGGACGATGGCTGGTCAAAGTGGACATATCATGATACCCAACTGTATTTCCTAAAATGGCTGAATATTTATCAATCTTCATCTGTTGCTACCCCCACTTTTTCATTGTAACCGACAACTTGTACTTCCTCTGTTCCATCAATCACGACACCTTCTGCAATAACTGCACCTTCTCCGATAATCGCGCGTTTCACGACAGCTCCTTTACCGATAATGGCATTGCTCATCACGACAGCATCTTCAACAACTGCTCCTTCACGAACTTGAGCTTCTGTTGATAAGATGGAGTGTTTGACTGTACCGTCTACCAAACAACCATCGACTACAAGAGAATCTTCGATGTGAGCATGTTCCCCAAAGAAGTTTGGTGGTGAAATAAGGTTGCGTGAATAGATTTTCCAGTGACGATCGCGACTATCCAAGGCATTATTTGGATCGATATATTCCATATTGGCTTCCCAAAGAGACTCAATCGTACCAACGTCTTTCCAATAACCATTGAATTCATATGCATAAACACTTTCGCCTGATTCTAGATACGTTGGAATGACATTTTTACCGAAGTCTGACATATCGATATCGCTCTTTTCAGCAGCAACTAACATATTGCGCAGACGAGCCCAGTCAAAGATGTAAATCCCCATTGAAGCCTTAGTTGATTTTGGTTCCGCTGGTTTTTCTTCAAATTCGACAATCCGATTATTGGCATCTGTATTCATGATTCCAAAACGGCTTGCTTCCTTCAAAGGAACATCTAGGACGGCAACAGTCAAGCTTGCGTTATTATCCTTGTGTGCTTGAAGCATGTCATCGTAATCCATCTTGTAGATGTGGTCCCCAGATAGAATCAAGACATATTCCGGATTGATGCTGTCGATATAGTCGATGTTTTGGAGAATAGCATGACTAGTTCCTTCGAACCACCGATTTCCTTCACTAGCTGAATAAGGTTGGAGAATAGACACACCTGTATTGATTCCATCCAAGCCCCAGCTGGAACCATTCCCAATATGGCTGTTAAGGGCAAGTGGTTGATACTGTGTAATCACACCAACATTGTGAATTCCTGAGTTGGCACAGTTTGAGAGAGCAAAATCGATAATCCGATAGCGCCCACCAAATTGAACCGCAGGTTTCGCGATGTTTTTGGTTAATTTTCCAAGACGTGTTCCTTGCCCACCGGCAAGAATTAAAGCGAGCATTTCATTCTTCATTGACTACTTCCTCTTTTTAAAGCTTGGACTCCCTTAGAGTCAACCGATCATCATTTTTTATCTGATGTTTTAGATTTCGTTTTGCGAACCTTCCGTTTCACCTTCCAAATGCTAGCCCCTAAAGCCGGCAAAGTAAAGGTCAAAGTTTGTTCATAATCCTTCCACAGTCCATCTTGAGACTGA
This sequence comes from Streptococcus sp. 27098_8_99, assembly GCF_041431935.1. Taxonomy (NCBI): domain Bacteria; kingdom Bacillati; phylum Bacillota; class Bacilli; order Lactobacillales; family Streptococcaceae; genus Streptococcus; species Streptococcus sp. 27098_8_99. The sequence goes on from NZ_JAPVYQ010000002.1 coordinate 115,772, forward strand.
ACTGTCGGATTGTGCTCTTTCCAGACACCTCCCCATTCTTCTAATTCTGTATTCCAAATTTCTTCATAGACAGCTGATACAGGCACACCAATCGTAAAGTCCTTGCGTTCTACTGGTGCCATATTAAAGACGCACACCAGAATATCTCCTTTACGATTTTTCCGAGCCATAGACAAAACGCTCTGATCCCGGTTATCTGCATCAATAATCTCTAAGCCATCAAAGCTATCATCAATCTCCCACAATTCCTTGTGTTCTTTGTAGAAATGATTGAGCTGAGAAGTGAAACGACGCATCTTAGCATTCATTTCATCCTCTAGATTGCCCCATTCCAGTTGCTCTTCTGACTTCCATTCCAAAAACTGGCCAAATTCTGAACCCATAAAGAGTAATTTCTTACCTGGATGACAGATCTGATAGGTCAAGAGGTTACGGAGTCCAGCAAATTGATTGTAACGATCTCCCCACATCTTATGCATCAAACTCTTCTTACCATGCACCACTTCATCGTGTGAAAATGGTAGTAAGAAGTTTTCAGAAAATGCATACATGAAACTAAAGGTTACCAGGTTAAAGTCAAATTTCCGGTAGATGGGATCTTCTTCGTAGAATCGAAGGATATCATTCATCCAACCCATATTCCATTTATAGTCAAAGCCAAGTCCACCTTCTTCTTCAGGACCCGTGATCTTTTGACCAGCAGAACTTTCTTCTGCAATCATCATGACATCTGGGTGTTCGTTCTTGATAATCGCATTCAAACGTCTAAGGAAATGAACACCTTCATAGTTGAGGTTTCCACCATCAATATTTGGTGTCCATGGACCGCTATCGTAATCAAGATAGAGCATATTGCTCACCGCATCGACCCGAATCCCGTCTAAATGATAGGTATCAATCCAAAACTTCAAACTAGAAATCAAGAATGACTGGACTTGATTCTTTCCTAAGTCGAAGTTCAAAGCTCCCCAACCATAGTTATGGGCCCGATGTTCATCCTGGTATTCAAAGGTTGGTGTTCCATCATAATACGCCAAGGCATCATCATTGATAATGAAATGTCCTGGTACCCAATCCACAATCACTCCGATATTGTTGAGGTGGCATTCTTCCACGAAGTCTTGAAACTCTTCTGGGCTACCATAAGTCTGCTCGAGTGCAAAATATCCCATAAGCTGATAGCCCCAACTCAAGCCCAATGGATGGGCCATCACTGGCATAAATTCCACGTGGGTGTAGTTCATCTCTACCAGATACGGAATGAGTTCATCTTTTAGTTGTTTGAAGGTATAGGAACTATGATCCTCATTACGTTTCCACGATCCTGCGTGAACCTCATAAATATTAACAGGTCGTTCCTTAAAACCAAGTTTTTTGCGGCGTGCTCTCCAGAGACCATCTTTCCAGTTTTTCTCTGGAATGGTCTTAATAATAGATCCTGTATTGGGTCTCTTTTCCATCCATAACGCTAGAGGATCGATTTTTTGCACCTGATGACCATTTTGTCGAGTCACCAAATACTTGTATATATCTCCCTCTTTTGCATCGGAACAGAAGACTTCCCAGACGCCTCCTTCATTACGAACCATTGGAATTTTACGAGCTTCCCAATCAGTGAAATCACCAATCAGATCCACCGCCTGAGCATTGGGAGCCCAAACACGGAAGGTAAAGCCTTCTTGTTCTCCCCTTGTTTCCTTGTGAGCTCCTAAGTACTCTTGAAGATGGAAATTATCCCCTCTTCCAAATGTCCATAAGTCTGTGCTTCTATCCATATACTCACCTCTTTGCTTTTTGAAAGCGTTTTCTATTTGATATTATTCTACTATAAAATCACTTAATTTTCAAGTTGATTCCTGTAAAATCATGTAAAATTATCAGGAAAAGTTTTTCCATTTTCTTTCCCGAACCTTTTCGATCCTTCCTTGGTCATCCTCCTTATCTTACTTACGATTATACTATATATACGAGGAAAATCAAACAAAAACCGAACATTTAAATCACTATTTTTATTACTAACTAGTTTATTACGAATAAAATGAACATTTTTATGAACAATGTAAAAAAAGACTAAGACAGATTTGTCTTAGTCTTGTTGAATTCTTAGTCTACGTTCACGTATTCTTTTGAAAGTTCAAGAACTTCTTCCATTGTTGAACATTCAGTAAGAGCACGGTTAGCGTATTCTTGCATTTTAGCTGTGTCGAGTTTCTTCATCAAGCTACGTGTACGAAGGACAGATGTCGCTGACATTGAGAACTCATCCAAGCCCATTCCGACAAGAAGTGGAACAGCAGTTTGGTCACCGGCCATTTCACCACACATACCAGCCCATTTGCCTTCAGCGTGAGCCGCTTTGATCACGTTGTTGATCAAACGAAGGATAGATGGGTTATATGGTTGGTAAAGGTATGATACTTGCTCGTTCATACGGTCAGCAGCCATTGTGTATTGGATTAAGTCGTTAGTACCAATTGAGAAGAAATCAACTTCTTTAGCAAATTGATCCGCAAGCATTGCTGCAGCTGGGATTTCAATCATGATTCCTACTTGGATATCGTCTGCAACAGCAACACCTTCCGCAAGCAATTTAGCCTTTTCTTCTTCAAGAATACCCTTAGCTGTACGGAACTCAGTTAACAAAGCAACCATTGGGAACATGATCCGCAATTTACCGTGAACAGATGCACGAAGCAAGGCACGCAATTGTGTGCGGAACATTTGGTTACCAGTTTCAGAGATAGAAATACGCAAAGCACGGAAACCTAAGAATGGGTTCATTTCTTTAGGAAGGTCGAAATAAGGAAGTTCTTTATCCCCACCGATATCCATTGTACGAACAACCACAGGTTTACCGTTCATACCTTCAAGAACAGCTTTGTAAGCTTCGTATTGGTCATCTTCTGTAGGGAAGTCTTGAGAATCCATGTACAAGAATTCTGTACGATAGAGACCAACAGCTTCTGCACCATTATCGTTTACACCTTCAACATCTTTAGGTGTACCGATGTTGGCAGCCAACTCGAAGTGTTTTCCATCAGCAGTCACTGTTTTCGCATCTTTAAGGAGAGCCCATTCAGCTTTTTGTTTCGCATAAGCTTCACCAGCTGCTTTGAACTCTGCGATTTGTTCTTCAGTAGGGTTGATCACTACTTCACCAGTGATCCCTGAAACAGCCAAAACATCGCCATCTTTGACAAGTTCTGTGATGTTATTTGTACCAAGAACAGCTGCGATTTCAAGTGTACGAGCCATGATAGCTGAGTGGCTTGTACGTCCACCGATATTCGTAACAAAAGCTTTTACATACTTTTTGTTCAACTGTGCTGTATCAGATGGAGTCAAGTCATGCGCAACCACGATTGCTTCTTCATTGATAGAAGCAGGGTTTGGCAATTTTTTACCAAGCAAGTTGGCAAGGACACGTTTGGTAACGTCACGAATATCTGCTGCACGTTCTTGCATGTAAGGATTGTCTTCCATTCCTTCAAAGATCGCAATGAACATGTCAGTGACTTCTTTCAAGCCAGCTTCTGCATTGATTTTTTTCGTACGAATTGTTTCTTTGATCTGACCAATCATTTCAGGGTCAGCAAGAACCATCATATGCGCATCAAAAACTTGTGCTGCTTCTTCACCAAGGCTTGCTACTGCATTCTCCCGAATAAGAGAAAGCTCGTTTTGTGAAGCTTCAAGAGCTGCATCCAAACGAGCTTCTTCTGCACTTGTATCTTCGACTGAAACAGTCTCAAATGATAAGTCTGGTTGAATGAGCAAATATGCCTTAGCAACGGCAACACCGTCAGATGCTGCAATTCCTTTTAGCATTTTTGTCATATTTTAAGCCAATCCTTCTTTAGTCATTGTTTCTGAGATAGCTGCGATAGCATCATCAGCGTCAGCACCTTCTGCAGAGATTACAACGTCTGCTCCTTGACCAACACCAAGGCTCATAACACCCATGATTGATTTCAAGTTAACTGATTTACCTTTGTATTCAAGAGTAATATCTGAAGCAAATTTGCTAGCAGTTTGAACCAACAAAGTTGCTGGACGTGCGTGGATACCTGTTTCTGCCACGATGTGGAAATCTTTAGAAGCCATAGTTTGACTCTCCTTTTTAAAAATAGTTTTTGAGTTACCTTTTGATAACCCTTACAATTTGGTATTATATCATCTTTTGAAATTTTTTTCAAGATTTTTATCACTGACTTACAGAAAAAGACTGAGAAAAATCCCAATTTAGATACATTTTAAGAAGCACCTGAAGAACAGAGAAAATATCTTTTCAATTTTCTACTATATTATAAGTAACATTTTCCTCCGCTTTCAATGAAAAGAAGCTGTTGAACCACAGGATATTGATTCACCAAAAAATTATAACTAATTAAAGATGCTTTAAAGCCTATTCTTATCCCATTTCTTCGATTTTCACACTTTTCGCTCACCACAATATATTGTGCTTTAAAAACTCCATTTCATCTCTTTGCACAATATTTAGTTTTATTTTGTTGACAAGTTGCTGGATTTTGTTTATACTGTTTACAGATTTATATTTCGATAGGAGAACGGAAAAGAAATGGTAACCATTTATTCAAAAAATAATTGTGTTCAATGCAAAATGACCAAGCGATTCCTCGATAGCAATCATGTGGAATACCGCGAAATTAACTTAGACGAACAGCCAGAATTTGTAGAGCATGTTAAGAACCTTGGCTTCAATGCTGCTCCAGTTATTCAAACACCGGATGAAGTATTTTCTGGTTTTCAACCAGCTAAGTTGAAGAAACTTTCTTAATAAACACAGTATTTTGCTTAAATAGGGTCTAGCGTTAGCAACCTAACACTAGACTTTTTACTTGGAAAGAGAGGACTTCTCCTCTTCATTTTTTTGAACTAGAAAAGGATTATTATGGGATTAAAATCTCTTGAAGATGTGACGTATTTTCGTCTTAACAATGAAATCAACCGTCCAGTAAACGGCCAAATCATGCTTCATAAAGATAAAGAAGCTTTGGATGCGTTCTTTAAAGAAAATGTTGTACCAAATACTAAAGCCTTTGACTCGATTACAGACAAGATTCAGTACCTTCTCGAGCACAATTACATTGAGAGAGCTTTTATCGAGAAATACCGTCCTGAATTTTTAGAGGAATTGGCCCAATTTATCAAAGACCAAAACTTCCAATTCAAGTCCTTCATGGCGGCCTACAAATTCTATAACCAATACGCTTTGAAAACAAATGATGGAGAATACTATCTTGAAAGCATGGAAGACCGTGTCTTTTTCAATGCTCTCTATTTTGCTGATGGAAATGAAGCTATCGCGCGAGACATCGCAAACGAAATTATCCACCAACGCTACCAACCAGCTACTCCTTCTTTCTTAAACGCTGGACGTGCCCGCCGTGGGGAATTGGTATCATGTTTCTTGATCCAAGTAACCGATGATATGAATGCGATCGGACGTTCCATCAACTCTGCCCTTCAACTGTCTCGTATCGGTGGTGGGGTTGGGATTTCTCTCAGCAACCTTCGTGAAGCTGGAGCACCAATCAAAGGGTATGAAGGAGCCGCTTCTGGGGTCGTACCTGTTATGAAACTCTTTGAAGATAGCTTCTCTTACTCTAACCAATTGGGACAACGCCAAGGGGCTGGGGTGGTTTACCTCAACGTCTTCCACCCAGACATCATCGCCTTCCTTTCAACTAAGAAAGAAAATGCCGATGAAAAGGTTCGGGTTAAGACCCTTTCACTTGGTGTCGTCGTGCCAGACAAATTCTATGAGTTAGCGCGTAAGAATGAGGAAATGTACCTCTTCAGCCCATACTCTGTGGAACGTGAATACGGAGTACCATTCAACTACATCGACATCACTGAAAAATACGATGAGTTGGTTGCTAATCCAAATATCCGCAAGACTAAAATTAAGGCACGTGATTTGGAAACTGAAATTTCTAAATTGCAACAAGAATCTGGCTATCCATATGTAGTCAACATCGATACTGCTAACCGGGCAAACCCTGTTGATGGAAAAATCATCATGAGTAACTTGTGTTCAGAGATCCTCCAGGTTCAAGAACCAAGCTTGATCAACGATGCCCAAGAATTTGTCCAAATGGGAACAGACGTCTCATGTAACCTTGGTTCAACCAACGTGGTTAACATGATGACTTCACCTGATTTTGGACGTTCGATTCGTGCCATGGTCCGTGCTTTGACCTTCGTTACAGATAGCTCTCATATCGTAGCCGTTCCAACTATTGACCACGGAAATAAATTGGCGCATTCGTTCGGACTTGGAGCTATGGGACTTCACAGCTACCTTGCCCAACAATTGATCGAATACGGATCACCTGAGTCTGTTGAGTTTACAAGTATCTACTTCATGCTCATGAACTACTGGACTCTCGTAGAATCAAATAACATTGCACGCGAACGTGGTGTCACCTTCCACAACTTTGAAAAATCAGACTATGCCAACGGTACTTACTTTGATAAGTACATGACTGGAGAATTTGTACCAAAATCTGATCGCGTCAAAGAACTCTTTAAAGATATCTTTATCCCAAGTGCTGAGGATTGGGCAGAACTGCGTGCTAAAGTTCAAGCAGATGGTCTTTACCACCAAAACCGCTTGGCTGTCGCACCAAATGGATCTATCAGCTACATCAATGACGTATCTGCTTCTATCCACCCAATTACACAACGGATTGAAGAACGTCAAGAGAAGAAAATCGGTAAGATCTACTACCCTGCAGCAGGATTGTCAACGGAAACGATTCCTTACTACACTTCTGCCTACGACATGGATATGCGAAAAGTCATCGATGTCTATGCTGCTGCAACTGAGCATGTAGACCAAGGTCTTTCACTGACTCTCTTTATGCGCAGCGATATTCCAAAGGGTCTTTACGAATGGAAAACTGAAAACAAACAAACCACTCGTGACTTGTCTATCCTTCGGAACTACGCCTTTAACAAGGGTATCAAGTCTATCTACTACGTCCGTACCTTTACAGATGATGGTGGAGAAGTTGGCGCCAACCAATGTGAAAGCTGTGTCATCTAATCCGCTATCCTAGATAGCTATCAAAAGTCGGTTCGCCGACTTTTTGTGCGGTATTCTATCAATTTATGGTAGAATAGTAACGATTGAATGAATAGAAAAAGAAAGTGATGCAAATGGAAACATACTACAAAGCCATTAACTGGAATGCAATCGAAGATGTCATCGATAAATCGACCTGGGAAAAACTGACAGAGCAATTCTGGTTGGATACACGTATCCCTTTGTCAAACGACTTGGATGACTGGAGAAAGTTGTCTAATAAAGAAAAAGACCTAGTTGGTAAAGTCTTTGGGGGATTAACCCTTCTAGATACCATGCAATCTGAAACAGGTGTTCAGGCTCTTCGTGCGGATATTCGTACTCCCCATGAAGAAGCTGTCTTTAACAACATCCAATTTATGGAATCAGTCCATGCTAAGTCATACTCTTCTATCTTTTCTACTTTGAATACCAAGTCAGAAATCGAAGAGATTTTCGAATGGACCAACACCAATCCTTTCCTTCAAAAGAAGGCAGAAATCATCAACGAAATCTACCTCAATGGGACCCCTCTTGAAAAGAAAGTTGCCAGCGTCTTCCTTGAAACCTTCCTCTTCTACTCTGGTTTCTTCACACCTCTCTACTATCTTGGAAACAACAAATTGGCCAACGTAGCTGAAATCATCAAGTTGATCATTCGTGATGAATCAGTTCACGGAACCTATATCGGCTACAAGTTCCAACTTGGATTTAACGAATTATCAGAAGAAGAACAAGAAAAACTCAAAGAGTGGATGTATGATCTGCTCTACACTCTCTATGAGAATGAAGAAGGTTACACAGAGAGCCTCTATGATGGTGTGGGCTGGACTGAGGAAGTCAAGACCTTCCTTCGATACAACGCCAATAAAGCCCTCATGAACTTGGGACAAGATCCGCTTTTCCCAGACTCAGCAGATGACGTTAACCCAATCGTCATGAACGGAATCTCAACCGGTACCTCTAACCACGACTTCTTCTCTCAAGTCGGAAATGGTTACCTTCTCGGTGAAGTAGAAGCCATGCAGGATGACGATTACAATTACGGACTATAAGACAAAAACCTTTCCAAACGGAAAGGTTTTTTTGTTGCATTCTTTTTCTAATTGGCTCTGCTTCTTTGTTGAAAAAAGAGGTTGAACAAACATCCAACCTCTTCGATAATTACAATTTACCTGCTACAGCATCCAACAATTCTTGGATTTTCGCTTGGTTGCTTCCTCCTGCCATGGCCATGTCTGGTTTACCACCACCACGTCCATCGACGATTGGAGCCAATTCTTTAATGACATTACCTGCATGGACTTCTTTTGTCTTGCTGGCTACAAGGACATTGACCTTGTCACCGATGGCTGCGACAAGAACAAGCACATCAGAGTAATCTTTTTGTTTCCAGTTATCCGCAAAGGTACGAAGGGCACCTGCATCTGATACAGAAACTTGGCTGGCAATGTAACGGTGGCCGTTTGCTTCTTGAACATTCTTGAAGACATCGCCTGCTGCAGCTGCTGCCGCTTTTTCCTTCAATTCTGCATTTTCTTTTTGCAATTGACGGAGTTGTTCTTGAAGACCTTCCACCTTATGAGGGACTTCCTTGAGTTGAGGTGCTTTCAAGGTTGCTGCGACTGCTTTCAGTGCGTCTTCTTGTTCACGGTATGCTTCGAAGGCTTCCTTACCAGTTACTGCTAAGATACGACGAGTTCCTGATCCGATTCCTTCTTCTTTGACAATCTTGAAGAGACCAATTTCAGAAGTATTGCCTACGTGAGTACCACCACAGAGCTCAACAGAGTAATCACCAATAGTGACAACACGAACTTCTTTACCGTATTTTTCACCAAAGAGGGCCATGGCTCCCATTTCTTTAGCAGTATCGATATCTGTTTCAATCGTTTCGACTGCGATCGCTTCCCAAATCTTTTCATTGACTTGTTGTTCAATAGCGCGCAATTCTTCTGGAGTCACGGCTTGGAAGTGAGTAAAGTCAAAGCGAAGGAATTCTACTTCATTGAGAGATCCCGCTTGGGTTGCGTGGTTACCAAGGATATTGTGAAGAGCCGCATGGAGCAAGTGAGTTGCTGTGTGGTTCTTCATGACACGATGACGACGATTGGTATCGATCGCCAAAGTGTATTCTTGGTTCAAGGCAAGAGGAGCAAGAACTTCAACAGTATGGAGTGGCTGTCCATTTGGTGCTTTTTGAACATCTGTCACCGTCGCTACGACGTTTCCTGCAGCATCCAAGATTTGACCATGGTCCGCAACTTGTCCACCCATTTCAGCGTAGAATGGAGTTTCTGCAAAGATCAATGATGCAGTCCCTTCTGATACAGCCTCTACTTCAGCATTGTCCGCTACGATAGCCACCAACTTAGAAGGCAATTGGCTGGCATTGTAGTTGAAGCTACTTTCAACTGTAATGTTTTGAAGGGTTTCATTTTGCATCCCCATAGATCCGCCTTTGACAGCTGATGCACGCGCACGCTCTTGTTGTTCCTTCATAGCTGCTTCAAAACCTTCACGATCGACTGTCATTCCAGCTTCTTCGGCGATTTCTTCTGTCAATTCTACAGGGAATCCGTATGTATCATAAAGTTTGAAGACATCTTGACCAGCAATCACTGTTTGACCTTTAGCTTTCAAGTCTTCAACGATGGTTTGGGCAAAGTGTTGACCAGAGTTCAAGGTACGAGCAAATGATTCTTCTTCACTCTTGATAATTTTTTCGATAAAGTCTTGTTTTTCAAGTACTTCTGGGTAGTAGCTTTCCATGATCTTCCCAACAGTTGGAACCAATTTATACAAGAAGGTTCCTTCAATCCCCAATTTTTGACCATGCATGGAAGCACGACGGAGGAGACGACGAAGAACGTAACCGCGTCCTTCATTACCTGGAAGAGCCCCATCTCCAATCGCAAATGAAAGCGAACGGATGTGGTCAGCAATCACCTTGAAGCTCATATTGTCGCCATCTGGATCGTAGGTTTTACCAGACATCTTTTCAACTTCACGGATGATCGGCATGAAGAGGTCTGTTTCAAAGTTAGTCTTCGCCCCTTGGATAACGGCTACCAAACGTTCTAAACCTGCGCCCGTATCAATGTTCTTGTGTGGCAATTCCTTGTATTCGCTACGAGGAACAGCAGGGTCAGCGTTAAATTGTGACAAGACAATGTTCCAGATTTCGATGTAACGGTCGTTTTCGATATCTTCTGCAAGCAGACGAAGACCGATATTTTCAGGGTCAAAGGCTTCTCCACGGTCAAAGAAGATTTCTGTATCTGGTCCAGAAGGCCCTGCACCGATTTCCCAGAAGTTGTCTTCAATTGGGATCAAGTGACTTGGATCCACACCAACAGCGATCCAGCGGTTGTATGAATCTTTGTCGTCAGGGTAATAGGTCATGTAAAGTTTGTCTTTGGGGAAGTCAAACCATTCCGGACTTGTCAAAAGCTCATAAGCCCATGTGATGGCTTCGTCACGGAAGTAATCCCCGATGGAGAAGTTCCCCAACATTTCAAACATGGTATGGTGACGGGCAGTCTTCCCTACGTTTTCGATATCGTTGGTACGAATAGCCTTTTGAGCATTGGTAATCCGTGGATTTTCAGGTTTGATGGTTCCATCGAAGTATTTCTTAAGAGTGGCAACCCCTGAGTTGATCCATAAAAGCGTTGGGTCATTTACAGGAACCAAGCTAACAGATGGTTCTACAGAGTGGCCTTTGCTTGCCCAGAAATCAAGCCACATTTGACGGACTTGTGCACTAGATAATTGTTTCATATTTGTCTCCTAATTTTTTAAGATTAATTTGCGCTAGCTTCTAACATTTCGACATAATCGATGGCGACACACAGTGAGATGACTAAATCAGCGTATTCATCCTCATAAACCGATACTTGATAGGTAGAGGTTAGATGAAAGAGTTCTTTGCTAATCTCAGCGACGATTTGATCCCGATCATCGAACAATTTGAATTCCAGGTCCCAGATATTTCCCTGCACCCGAAGCCCCAAATCTTCGATATCGTATTTGTCTCTAAAGAGCGTCAGTTTTTTATTGATAAAAAAGCGGTCCCCATCCTTCAACTCAACCACAAATTTGGGAAGAAGGCTGATTGTTTTTTTAGTAATGTGGCTCACTTCTTGTCCATTCTTATCATAGATGGTAAAAGTCTTGGGAATCTTAAGAAAAGATCCCTCAACCTGGTACTCAACATTTCCCAACTCATCTTTGATATCGAACCGCTCGCCACCCAATCGAAATTTTTGTTTCACTTGATAGGTTCGCATCTTTTGATCTCCTTTAAAAAGCTCCAGACAACTGCCCATAAACAAAAGACAAGCCACTAAACGAAGGGCGAAAAACCGCGGTACCACCTTCATTCAATGAACTTGTCATTCTTCATTTTGTATGCAATTGTCTCAGCCGAGTAGCAAAATCATTTCTCTTCCATGGCTCGCACCCCCGCCACTTCTCTGATTCCGAGTAACAATGATTTATTCTCAACTATTTCATTATACAAGTTCCAAAAGGAACCGTCAACTATTTTTTAGATGATGAACTGCTATCGCTCGTTTGAACACCGATATTTTGCAAATATTGGTTGAAGGTTGATTTGAAGGCATCATCTTTGACCTTGATATTGGCATTGGTCATCGCTTTTGCAATAATGCTACGGATGTAGTTGGTATCTTGCTTACGACCGTTAACAATGATCTCTTTCAAACGTTTTTCGTATTTCTTCCAGTCAGAACCTTTTTCTGTCTTCTTATTCAATTTGACAATATAGTAGCTAGCAGAATAGTTTTGACCTGCTGAAACTGTGATCACATCTGAAATGCCGTTCTCATCCAACTTAAAGGCAGCTTCTTTGACTTGAGATGGAATATCTGCTGTTCCTGAATCGAACTTGACTTCGCCACCTTTGTCTTTTGTAGCAGTATCTGTTGAATTGTCTTTGGCGATTTGGGCAAAGTCTGCACCTTCCGCTTTAGCTGCTTCCAACACTTCTTTTGCTTTATCTTCTGAATCCAACTTGATAATTTGTGCTGTCACTTCTGGTGTGTAAGATTCAAAAGCCGACTTGTAGTCAGACTCTTTGATATCTTTCTTAGCAGCTTGGTTGACTGCATATTCCAACAACATATTGCTACGGATTTGTTTCTTCGCTGTTTCTTCCGTCAAGCCTTGTTGCGCCAAGTATGCATCGAATTGTTTGCCTAATTGTTTCTTTTGTTTAGCCAATTCTTTATCGACTTCTTTATCAGAAACCTTTGATCCATATTCTTTTTCAAAGACTTTATTGATGGTCATTTGGAAAAGAACTTGTTGAGCACCTTGGTTGGTTTTGATTTCATCATAGAAATCAGAAACTGTAATCGTGTCCCCTTTCATGGTCACGATATCTTTGTTTGTGCCATTGGCACACGCTGCTAGTGTTACGACTGATAGCAAGGTCACAGCACCTGCTACAAGTTTTTTCTTCATGAAAATTATTCTCCGTTCCTTTTTAAACTTATTCTATTTTACCACAAATTAGAGAGAATACCTTAAATTTACCTAAAAAGAGCTAGGATCTGGCAAGGTTACCGTCTCTGCATTTTTCCGAATCATCAAAATACCATCTCCAAGTGGCACCAAACTAGCGGTCAAATCTGGATGATTGAGAGTCGCATGAAAGAGATTTTGAAGCCCCCGGTAAATGGTTCGTTGCCCACGACGCACTTCCATGATGTCCTTGGCAACATCTCCTCCTTGGAAAATATCATCCAATACCACGACTCCCCCAACCTCCAAGAGTTCGAGAATTCGTGGTAAAAAGACGATGTACTTAGACTTAGCAGAGTCCATAAAGACAAAGTCATAGGTCTCTGTCAAATCCTGCAAAACATCTACTGCATCTCCTTCAAGCAAGGTGATTTGTTTTCTCTGATCGTATTTAGCCAGATTTTCCTTAGCAAAGCCAATCATCTCTTCATTCCGATCAATAGTGGTAATTTGTGCATCGGGAGCATTTTCAGCCATTAAGAGCGCTGAAAATCCAATTGCTGTCCCAATTTCCAGGATTTTCTTTGGTTGTAGGGCTTGCAGGAGTAGTCTAAAGTAAGCTACCGTTTCATGCGGAATAATCGGAATATTTTCCTTGCGGGCGAATGCTTCTAACTCCTCCAAGGCACCTGCTACCGGTTTTTGACGCGTGCGCATAAAGTCAACGATCTCGTCTTTAACCACTGGCCGGCGCATATTGTGGTTGGCATTTTTACTATAAGACTCTACCATCTTATGCGAGTCCTAATTTTTCTACTAGGGCTTCAAATTCATTCAACCGACGTTCAAAGACCGCAAAGGCTGCGTCCAAGTAGTCTTCTTTTTCCATATCCACACCTGCTTTACGGATGACGTTGAGTGGATAGTCAGAGTTTCCAGCCTTCAAGTAGTCGATATATTTATCACGATCTTCCTGAGTTCCATGAACGATTTTTTCAGCTAAAGCCGAAGCTGCAGCAAAACCAGTTGAATATTGGAAGACGTAGTAGTTATAGTAGAAGTGAGGAATTCGAGCCCATTCATATTGGATCTCAGGGTTATCATCTTTTGAGAGACCATAGTATTTTTCATTGAGCTCTGCATAGAGGTTGTTCAAGAACTCACTAGTCAATACCGTACCTTCTTGGTCTGCTTTATGAATGGCATGCTCAAATTCGGCAAACTGGGTTTGACGGAAGACCGTTCCACGGAAGCCATCCAAGAAGTGATTCAAAATAGCAAAGCGTGTCGCATCGTCTTCTACTTCTTCTAACAGACGTTCGGTTAGGATATTTTCATTGGTTGTAGAGGCAATTTCAGCAAGGAAGATGGAATAGTCCCCATAGACATAAGGCTGGGTTTCACGGGTATAGCTAGAATGCATACTATGACCAGTTTCATGCACCAAGGTGAAGAGATTATCCAATGTATCTTGCCAGTTCAACAACATGAAGGCATTGGTATCATAAGAACCACCTGAATAGGCACCCGAGCGTTTCCCTTGGTTGACATGCACATCAATCCACCGTTCGCTAAAGGCACGTTTCACACGAGAAAGGTAGTCCTCACCCAAAACAGCCAAGACTTCTTCTGCTTTGGCCAACGATTCTTCATAGGTAAACTTGTAGTCTGTATCGGATAATGGCGTATACATATCGTACATCTTCAAGTCTGAGATTCCTAGAATTTTTGAGCGCAATTGCACATAGCGTTGCAAGAGTGGCAAGTGTTTGTTCACAGCTGCTACCAAGCTATCATAAACACTTTCTGGTACAAAGTTTTCAGAAAGGGCCGCTTCACGGGCAGACGAGAATTTGCGAACTTTGGCATTAAAGTTGTGAACTTTCACATTGGTTTGCAAGGTTTTAGCATAGGTATGTTGATACTGTTCATAAACCTTATAGAGACCTTCGTAAGCTTCTTTACGAACGGCACGATCTTTTGATTCTACCAAAGAAATATAGTTTCCATGGGTTAATTGAACCTCTTCGCCCTTGTCATCATGCACAGTTGGGAAAACAATATCTGCATTGTCCAAGATTTCAAAAGTTTCACCACCAGCTGCAAAGATCTCACCAGCTCCTGCAAGTAATTCCTCTTCTTTTTGAGACAAGACATGTTCTTTTTTCTCTAGCAAACGATCAAAATAATGACCATATTGTTCCAAGGCTGGAACCTCACTCACAAAGGCCTTGTACTGCTCATCCGTAATGGCCATGAATTCAGGCTCATAGAAGGCAAAGGTTTCGCCTAACAAGCTATAAAGAGACATCCCTTTTGATTGGTACTCTTGGTATTTAGCCACACGTGTATCTTGGTCATTTTTCATATGAGCATAGACGTAGACCTTTTCCAAACGACGGCTCAATTCCAAATAAGCATTGGTTGTATCCAAAAGTGTTTGCGCTGAATCCAACAAGTGACCAGCATAGTGGCTTGCTGCTTTAATATCTGCAGCTAAGCTAGCTGCTTCTTCTTCCCAAGCTTGATCTGTCGCAAAAATTGTCGACAAATCCCACTGGTATTTTTCATCAATTTCATTACGTTGTTTTACCATTTCAATTAATCCTCCAATGGTACTATTTTAGCATAAAAATGAACATTTCGGGAGGATTTCTATCTTAGAAAGTTAGCTTTTCTGTTGAGCATAAAAACGTGGGGGATAAAGGATCTGAACAGGTTGGATCCCTTGCGACTGATAATAGCTCATAAATTGCTGGTAGTAATCTTCTACATCCTCTTCAATTTGAAGCAAATTCTGTGAAAGGATCGGACGACAAAGAGGATAAAAGAAAGCCAGCCCCAGTTCCATCAGATGGTGTCCCTGCAAATAGAGTTCTTCCTGAAGCTTCAGCCACTTTGGGTGACGATAAAAGAGTTGCTGCTGTATATAGGTTAAAAATGTCCGATCGAGCTCGACTGCCATATGCTGCATTGGTTGCGAGAGATAAGGGGTCCGCAAGACTTCCAGTAAAGACCTTTGACCAAAAGGGAAAATTTCTGTTTGATAATGCAACCGCCCTCGTAAATCCTCATGGATGAGGTATTGCAAACGTAGCTCTTTCTTTGTTAGATCCAATTCCCAAAGATGGAACCCGCGATTCTGACTAAAATAAAGAAAGCCAGCCTGTAGCTTTGTTAGTCTTTCCTTGAGCCACAACTTTTTACCAAGCAACCAATAGACCTGGTAACCATGGGATCGATAAGCACCGCTTCTCTCCTTCAAGCGCTCTAAAGATAAGGAGCTGCACTGCACTTCCAAAGCTAAATTCTTGTCTACTACCAAAAGATCAGCAATTTGTTGAAAATCTGCTAAATAACTTTCTACCTCTGTTTTAGACTCCTTAGAGGCCCAGTTATAAAGACAAGCTTTCAATTCCAGATGTTCAAAACTCTCAGCTTCGTGATGATAGGGACAATGCTGTAATTCTACATGAGCAAAATGAGCCCGCATTACCGTGCCATTTTTTAGACGCACTGGACTATGACATGCTAGACAATAGAAGGGCCCTTCTGTCACAGCTGGGATCTCTTCCATACAGTTCCACCGCTTTTGATTGTTATCCATGGCAATAAACATAGACCCACCTCCTCATCTATATCATTCGAAAAAAAATAAGAAAAAGGCTGGAAATTCCAACCTTTTCTTCTTTTTATTCTTCAGAATCTGAATCTGAATCATCACTGTCGTCATCTGCAACAGGAGATTTACTCAATTCTTTCTGCATATCTTTCATTTCTTTACGAGTGCTTTCCAACTCTTCACGAGCATCTTTCAAGATTTCGATCAAAGCTTCACGGTCTTCTTTAGGAACGACTGTGCTATCTGAACCGATGCTTTCCAAGCCTTCATTAAAGATATCTTTTTGGTTTTCTAATCCTTGCTTTAAGGTACTAATCATTGCATCGTATTGTTCTTTTGCAGAACCTGTCACAGAAGTACCTGCTTCTTCAGTAATAGAAACAGATTGATCCATTAATTTTGCAAACAACTTTTTAAAGTCTCCAACTGTTTTAGCCTTGCTGATTTCAGCGTCTGTTAAGAGGCTAGAAGATGAAGTCTCTTCTGAATCTGTTGAAGTATCCTTGCTTTTTGAAGTGTTGGCAGATTTGCTCGTCACTTTAGTAGTTGATTGACTGTTTGAAGTTTCCTTCTTTGTGTCTTGTTTGTTTGAACAAGCAGCTAGGGAAACAATCGTCAAAAGAGCAGCTGTCGATAAGATCATTTTTTTCATAAAATGGTCTCCTTTATATTTATTTTACCTCATTCTACCATCGAATACTTTGATTGTCAAATTAATCACTAGTTCTTAATAATAGCAAAAAAGTTGGACAAAACACTGTGAAATCAGTGTTTCTGTCCAACTCCTCGATGATTAGTCATACAATTGTGACAATTTTATTAGTCTACTTTGCCACTAAAAAGGCCGTGAGCCTTCCCTTGGGGCATTTTTAAGGCAAAGCTCAGCAAAAAGACGATCCCTACAACCCCTGCTAAAAAGAAACTCATGACTTGGTAACCACCTCTTTCAATACAGAGGGCTGCGAGAGGTTGTAAAAGAATGGTTCCTAAATAACGAGCTCCTTGGACAATAGCCATGGCAAGAACCAAGTCTTTGCCATTCACCTGTTGGGCAATAAACCGTAAGGAGACCATAATCAAAACCATCCCTGTTGTATGCTTGGCTAAAAGAGTCAAAAGCACTTTTAAGAAGACAGGACTTGGAAGAGCGTAGACAACATATTGAGCAAAAATAATCCCGATTGGAAGAGCGATCAAAACCCGTAAAGGCCAGTGGTCCATGAATCGATCAGAGAAAAAGATCAAGGGAGCTTCCACTACGACGGAGATAGCCACAACTGTTGAGGCAATATGAACTGGTAGACCACTATCCATGAGTAGCTCAGGAATATAGGTATGACCAATATTTCCAACCCCTGAAGCCAAGCCAATCAAAATGATAAAGAAGAGGTAAGGTCCATTGTGAAGAAGGGGACGAATAGAAACTGGCTCTTTAACCTTTTCTTCTTTTTTCTCTCTTGTCTTCATCCGAACGGCACTTAGACAGAAAATGCTGAGTACAATGGTGATCAAAACCGTATAATAGACAGCTTGGGGGCTAAACTGATGATAGACCCAGCCGGCTATTTGAACACCGACCGAGTAGCCAATGGTTCCCCAAACGCGAATCTTCCCAAAAGCGTATGGACTTTGCGTTGCAAAAACTTCCATCATGGGAGCTGTCCCATTCAAACAGACTAGAACAATTCCGTAAAAAACGGTCAGCCAAAAGAGATTGGGGGCCCAAAGAAAACCGAAGACACCACCAATGATCACACTCAGACTGAGGGTCGTCATTTTTACGATTCCAAATCGCTC
The DNA here is from genome assembly GCF_041431935.1 of Streptococcus sp. 27098_8_99. NCBI lineage: Bacteria > Bacillati > Bacillota > Bacilli > Lactobacillales > Streptococcaceae > Streptococcus > Streptococcus sp. 27098_8_99. Next base: position 133,771 of record NZ_JAPVYQ010000002.1, read on the forward strand.
ATTGATATAACCAAAGAAGGGTTGGGCTACCATGGATAAGAAAAAAGCAACCGATACCAAGGTCGACACTTGGGTTGCACTATAGTGCTTTCCCATCAAATAGACGGAAATGAGGGTCGTAAAGAGAGATGTGGACATAAAATAAAAACTATAGAGCAACATATAAGCCGCATAAGAATTTCGGAATTTTTTCATATGAATCCTTTCTAAAAATATCGGAATGAGACAATGACAAAACCCAACTGACAATCAGTTAGGTTTTATTTTACTCTTTATTATAGCGCTTTTGAGCCTCTTTTTTGCGTCTCTCACGACTTTGTTTTTCAATCGAGAGAATGATGACAAGAATGAGAATTGGAATCAAGATCAGGAAGTGATCCAGCGAAAGCCATTTACTGTGCTTAGCCGTTGTCTTTTTCCCACTTGCTGTTTCTTTGACAAGCTCTGGCTTGGCCCCTTCTTCTACCTTCATATCATCTCGGATACCTTCAGACAACGTGTAGAGATCATTATCTACTGTCAGATAGCCATCTTTTACCGCAAGGGTCGGTTCTTTAGCACCTTTTTTGACCGTTGCATAGAAGGGTTTTTCAAGTGTATAGGTCTTGCCGTCAATCTTCTGGACACCTGCATCTAGCAATTTTTTATAGCCAAAATCTTTATAGGCTTTTTCGATCAAGGCATTGCCAAACGGGTGACGGTAATATTCCCCATCTTGGTCTGCCCAATCTCCTACGCCCATAATGACAGCAATTAAGCGCTGATTGCCCCGTTTGATGGTCGCGATATAGTTGAAAGCTCCACGAGGGCTTGAACCAGTTTTCAAACCATCCACACCTTTCAAGGCATACTTGGCTCCTGGCAATGAATAATTGTAGGTATCAAAGGTTTCCTCATATGGAGTCCCTTTTTTGACCGTGACTTGTGCTTGATTGGTATAGTTTAAAATATCTGGGTATTGATTGATAAAATGATAAACCAGAATCCCTAAATCACGCGCAGTTGTCTGGTTGGCCGCATCATTTGGATAATTGTTGACCTGATAGTAGCCCTGCAAGGTGGAGATGGCTGCCCCACTCGGGTTATTCCAGACCGTATTGGTCATCCCTAATTCCTTAGCCTTGGCATTCATGCGCTCGATAAAGGCATCTGGATCATTGTTGGACATGAGATTGGCCAACATGAGGGTCGATACATTTGAGGATGGAACCACTGTCATGGTAATCAACTCAGGAATGGTGTAGTCTACCCCAGCAACAATATTATTGTTGGAGATCTCATAGATCTTTCCGATCGCTTGGTCTGAAGCGGTCGCCTTGATCACTGTATCCTTACTGATCTTGCCATTTGCCATATCTTCAAACAAGAGATAGAGCGTCATGAGCTTACTCATGCTGGCAGGATCTCTGACTTCATCGATATTGTCTTTCCAAAGAACATTGCCCGTATTTCCGTCAATAATAAGCGAAGAATGTGGACGGTTAATGGCTTGGACATTGTCATTTGGATACATCTTTTGCGCCATATCCACCAATTCATCCGCACTCGCTAGAATTGGCTGGCATAAGAGACTCAGAAGGAGGCAAATATGGATCAAATATTTTTTTATCATAAACTTTTCCTTTATAACAGACTAATCAGCTGGAGGCTAAAATAAGCTTCTAGCCCTCATGCCCTTTCCTCTTGTCTCCCAGTAGATGAAAAGAGCTAATCCCAGCAGATAATTACTTGTATTGTACCATATTTTGAAGCAGAAAAAAACCTATCTGGCCCGAATAAATCGGCGATAGGTCCTGTTTTTTATCGACTTAACAAGCTCAAGGCTTCCTTATCCGCAATAATGGTCACATTTGGATGTCCTTGAAGGGCACTAGCTGGCACTTTTTCAGTCCTTTCACCCTCTACTGTACCTTTGATTGCTTGGGCTTTTGATTCCCCATAGGCAAACAAGACAATCGATTTCGCTGCTAAGATATTAGCAATTCCCATCGAAATGGCTTGGGTTGGTACATCTTCGATCTTATCAAAGAAACGAGAATTAGCCTCAATGGTAGAGTCATCCAACTGAACTAAGTGGGTCTGACTATCAAAGGATGTCCCTGGCTCATTAAAACCGATATGCCCATTGCGTCCGATTCCCAAGATTTGTAGGTCCACTGGATGGTCTTCGAGTATTTTGTTATAACGGATCACTTCCTGATCGGCAGATTCTTCTACACCTGATGGGAGATAACTTTCTTTGAATGGTTTGGCATCAAAGAGATTTTTCTCCATGAAATACCGATAAGATTGAGGATCATCTCCCGTCAACCCTACGTATTCATCTAAGTTTACACTGATTAGATTAGATAAGTCCAAATCACTTTCACGAATTTGTTTATAAAACTCAAGGGGACTGCTTCCAGTCGCAAGACCTAAGGTTTGAGCACCTTCCTTTAAGGTTTCTTTTAATATATCAAAGGCAACTTTTCCACCCTCAATTTGGTCCTTTACTTCAATAATTTTCATTGGATAGACCTCCTATTTCTCTATGCTTTTATTATATGGTATAGACCAATTTTTGTCAAGTGAAACCGCTATCTTTTTCTGGCATTTTTTTCATTTTCAAGTCGATTCGTGATATAATGAAAGGTATGATTGTATCACTATTATTCATCATTTTTTTGATCGGACTCCTTGTCTTTCTCTTATCTTTCTTGATTCATCAAAGAAAGATTCTCAAGGTCCTGATCTTTTTGATGGGAATCAGCCTGATGCTCTTAGCTGTCGGGACTACCATCTATCTACTCACAAATTTATTATAAAAGGAGCGCAAATGAATACCAACGACTTTGACTTTGATTTGCCTGAAGAACTGATTGCTCAAACCCCTCTTGAAAAACGAGATGCCTCTAAACTCTTGATCCTCGATCGAAAAACAGGGCAATTCCAAGACCGTCATTTTGATGCAATTTTGGATGAATTGGAGCCAGGAGATGCTCTTGTCATGAACAATACGCGCGTTCTACCAGCCCGCCTTCATGGGGTCAAACCAGAAACAGGTGGTCACGTCGAATTCCTTCTCCTTAAAAATACTCAAGATGACTGTTGGGAAGTCTTGGCAAAACCTGCAAAACGCTTAAAAGTAGGGGCCACAGTCAGCTTCGGAGATGGTCGTTTGACTGCAACGGTTGAGGAAGAATTGGAGCATGGAGGGCGCATCGTTCGCTTCCACTACCAAGGGATCTTTTTAGAAGTCTTGGAAAGCCTTGGTGAAATGCCACTTCCTCCCTATATCCATGAAAAACTGGCTGACCGCGAGCGTTACCAAACCGTTTACGCCAAAGAAAATGGTTCTGCTGCAGCTCCGACGGCAGGTCTTCATTTCACCCAAGAATTGCTCCAAAAAATTGAAGCAAAAGGGGTTCACCTGGTCTATTTGACCCTTCATGTGGGCCTAGGAACCTTCCGTCCAGTATCTGTGGACAATCTTGAAGACCATGAGATGCACTCTGAATTCTACCAACTTTCTGAAGAGGCCGCTGCTACCCTTCGTCAGGTAAAAGCTGCAGGGAAACGCATCGTAGCCGTCGGAACGACTTCTATCCGAACTCTTGAAACGATTGGCAACAAATTTGATGGAGACATCCAAGCTGATTCAGGCTGGACCAATATTTTTATCAAGCCTGGTTATGAATGGAAAGTCGTCGATGCCTTTTCAACCAACTTCCACCTTCCAAAATCAACTCTGGTCATGTTGGTTTCTGCCTTTGCCGGCCGTGAATTAACCCTCGAAGCATACCACCATGCGATTCAAGAACGCTACCGATTCTTCAGTTTTGGGGATGCTATGTTCATCAAGTAAAGGAGTCTCTCATGAATAAAATTGAAAGTCGCCACCGCTTGATCCGCTCTATCATTTCTGAGCGTAGGATTCATACCCAACAAGAACTTCAAGAAGCCTTAGAAGCTAATGGCGTTCTCGTTACCCAGTCTACCCTTTCACGGGATGTCAAATCCTTGAATCTAGTAAAAATTAACGAGGGGGATAGTTCCTACTATGCCATGAACACCATCGCTCCTTCCCGTTGGGAAAAGCGCCTGCGGATGTATATGGAAGATGCCTTAGTTATGTTACGGCCCGTTCAAAACCAGGTCGTTGTAAAAACTCTTCCAGGTCTTGCCCAATCCTTTGGAGCGATCTTAGATGCATTGGAACTCCAAGAAATTGTAGCGACCATCTGCGGAGACGATGTCTGTTTGGTCATCTGCGAAGACAACCAAGGAGCTTTGGATTGTTTTGAAAAATTAAAAGAATTCACCCCACCCTTCTTCTTTAGTAAATAAAAAGTTTGGAAACTTGGTTTCCAAACTTTTTATTTTGTCGCTAGGCGCTGAATGGCTTCTCGATAGATTTCCATCGCAGCGTAGAGATCGTCAATTTTTGCTCGTTCATTGGCCTGGTGCTCGGTCTGTTCTGCACCTGGGAAAAGAGCGCCGAAAGCTACACAGTTTTCCATAGTTCGCGCAAATGTCGCACCACCTGAAGACATGGCTGGTGTCCTATCCCCAGTTTCTTCCTGGTAAACGGCCATCAAAGAGCTGACTAAAGGACTATCTAGCGGTACATATAAAGGAGCCAAATAGTCAAATTCTTCATACTCTAACTGATAGCTAGCCGCAATTTCTTGCAGACGAGCCACTAAATTCTCCTTATCTACAAGGACTGGAATTCGAATATCAATTCCAATTTCCGATTGCTCTTGATCGATCACAAGGGTCGCAAGGTTGAAGGAAAGATCCCCACTTGGTTCATCTGTAATTTTTCCAAATAGGGCTTCTCCAGTTGCATCCTCACCAACAGCATCTGCAATAAAGAGCAAGGCTGGGTGGGGTTGGATGAGGGACAGACTTTCCGCTAAACCGACAATGGCATTCACTCCTTCGGCTGCATCTTTGGAGTGCTTTGAAACTCCCATAACCATTACAGAATCTTCTGTTTGGCTATACTGAACCCCACTTTGATCCAAAACGGGAAGCAATTCTTCTAAACGATGACCTGCATAGGTCGCTTTATCTGGAACAACATTGAGGGCCTGACCAGCCTGTAAAGGAAGATCATCCCAACCTGGGCCATGCAATTTCACTTGTAACAAGCCTTTTTCAGCATAGGTTAATGGGAAAGAAGAATCCGGTGCAAACCCAAGATCCGCTTGTTCTTCAATTTGATTGTAGCGGTTCATACACCGCCACAAGGTTTCTTCATCCGTCCCAAAGATAAAGCGGATTCGTTTGGTAAACTGGACGCCATCATCCAGCAAACTCTTAACTGCATAGAGGGCAGCGAGTGACGGCCCCTTATCATCCTGTACACCACGACCTACTAGATAGTCACCGACAACAGTCGCTTCAAAGGGTGGCGTTTGCCAATCTTTTAGATCACCGGCTGGAACAACATCCAAGTGACAAAGAACGGCCAGGAGTTCCTCCCCCTGACCGATCTCTGCATATCCATAGTATCCTTCAGGATCTATATATGTTTGAAAACCTAATTCTTGAGCAAGCTCTAAGGTTTTTTCTAGGACATCTTGGATAGCTTGTCCAAACGGTGTTCCATTTTCCCCTTCATTTAACACAGAAGGGTAAGAAATGATGGTTTGAAGAGAGTTTAAAAACTGCTCTTTCACATCGTCCTTAATTCTTTTTTTCATGAAACACCTACTTTATTCTATTGCAAGAATGGAACCACAGTTCCTAGTAGAAGAAGGGCAATAGTAATCACAACAATCGCTACGACCAATTTACCCATGAATTTCCACCATGCACTCAAGTCAACACGTCCAAGAGCAAGAGCTCCCATTACGATACCTGAAGTTGGTGCGATCAAGTTCAAGACACCAGATGCAGATTGGTAAGCTGTAACAATCAAGCTACCTGGTACATTGACGAATTTACCAAGAGGTGCCATGATACCCATTGTTGCGCTGGCAAGACCAGATGATGATGGGATCAAGAATGACATTGGCAAGTAGAAAATGTAAGTCAAGACAATGAACAATTGAGATGAAAGACCTTTCAGTCCTTCTTCACCCCAGTGAAGAATTGTTGCAGTGATCATACCGTCGTTCATGATGACTTGGATACCACGTGCTACTGCTACGATAAGAGCAACACTCAAGAGGTCAGCTGCACCATTCATGAAGGATGAAATAATCTTATCTTCTTTCAAGCCATAAATGATACCAACAAGGATTCCCATGAAGGCAAAGAGCATAGCTGTTTGAGGGAAGTACCATGTACCAAGAGCATCTGTGTTACCGATCAATTGACCAAGGTAAGGAACTTTATGGAGAGATTCGTTGAAGCTGTCAAAGAATGTAATACCCAAATCTTTGAATGGGATAAATCCAGCAACCATGATGACGAATGTTGAAATGAAGACGAGCAAGACACGTTTTTGTTTCTTGTTCATTTGTGAAGGAATTTCTTCACCACTATCAACGTTGAAGTGTTTCAAATCTTCTTCACGAGTTGCATAGGTGAGAGATTTGGTTGGGTCTTTTTGAACCTTATCTGCATAACGGTATACATAGTAGGTGCTAAGTCCTGTCAATACGATCCAGAAGATAACACGGAGCAAGAGACCTGAAGCACTTGAGATACCTGCAGTATCAGAAGCGATAACTGTTGCAAATGGGTTCAATGTTGACGCCAAACATCCGATTTGTGATCCTAAGAGGATAATAGCCACCCCTGTCAAGCTGTCAAAACCAACAGACATCATAACAGGAACAAGAAGTGGATAGAAGGCCATAGTTTCTTCACCCATACCATAAGTTGTACCACCAAGGGCAAACAATGGCATCAAGATCAAGATCAACATTTTTTCACGGCCTTTGTATTTACGAACGATAGAAGCAATCCCTACATCAAGGGTACCTGTTTCGTTCACAACTCCAAGGAAACCACCGACCATCAAGATGAAGAAGGCTACGTCAATCGCTGCACTGGTTGGTGCTTTACCAAGCATGGCATTGATTGGAGCCATCAGGACATCCCAAATCCCTTGAGGGTTTTGTTTCACAGATTCATAACTACCTGCGATGATGGCACCAGCTTTATCAACTTTGTATTGACCAGCTGGAATGATCCAAGTTAACACTGCCATAATGGCAATGATGATCAACAATACGGAAAAAGATGAAGGCATCTTAAATCCTTTTTTCGTTTTTTCACTCATTTGTCTTCCTCCTAACGCAACAAAGTGTGAGTGATGTTTTACAAGAGTCTCTTGTAAAACGCTTACCTATAGACTTATTCTATCACAATAAGCTTTAAAATACTAGTTTTTTCCTAATTTTCCATTAGTCTTTTTGGATGATTGTTCCACTTTCAGACTCAATCAAAGCGCCAAGGTTTTCAAGTGAAGTGATGACTGCTTTTCCTTCTGGACGACCATTTACAAAGGCAATGGCAGCTTCTACTTTAGGAAGCATGCTTCCTGGTGCAAATTGGTCTTGTTTGATGTACTCTTCCAATTGAGCTACATTCACATGTTCCAATTTCGCTTGGTCTGGTTTGTTGTAGTTGACAAAGACATAATCGACACCAGTCAAGACGATGAAGAGGTCTGCTTCTACCAATTCAGCCAAACGTTGAGATGCGAAGTCTTTATCGATTACCGCTTCAACACCAGATAGGCTACCATCTGCTTCTTTCACAACCGGGATACCGCCACCACCGGCAGCTACAACGACTTGACCGTCGTTCAACAAAGTACGAATTGTATTGATTTCTTTGATATCCACTGGTTTTGGTGAAGCCACAACTTTACGCCAGCCACGACCAGCATCTTCTTTGAAGGTTGCACCTGATTTTTCAGCTTCTGCTTTTGCTTCTTCTTCTGAGTAGAATGGACCAATTGGTTTACTGAGGTTAACAAAAGCTGGGTCGTTCTTATCAACAACGACTTGTGTCACAACAGAAGCCACATCTTTTTCAATTCCTTCTTCAAGAAGAGCATTTTGAAGAGCATTTTGAAGCCAGTAGCCAATGCTTCCTTCGGTCATAGCAACTAGTGAATCAAGTGGGAAAGCTGGGTTCTTTTCAGAATTTGCAGCCAAGTGTTGGAGTAAGAGGTTCCCTACTTGAGGACCATTTCCGTGAGTGATTATCAACTCATCCCCATTTTTGATTAATTTAACTAAGTGTTTAGCTGTTTCTACAAGTGCTTCTTGTTGAGCTTGCGCAGAAGGATCAGATGAGAGAATAGCATTTCCTCCCAAAGCAACGACGATTTTTCTTGACATGAATTTTCCCTTTCTATAAAAAATAGGGGCAGGACTAAAGCTAGCAGTCCAGCCCCTATAGCTGTTGGTATACGGTTATAAAGTCTTAAACTTTTGGAATGTACAAGTTACCAAGAGTAGCTGCCATAACCGCTTTGATGGTGTGCATACGGTTTTCAGCTTGGTCAAAGTGACGAGCATATTTGCTGCGGAACACTTCGTCAGTAACTTCCATTTCTTCTACGCCGAATTTTTCAGCAACATCTTTACCGTAAACAGTGTTTGTATCGTGGAAGGCTGGCAAGCAGTGCAAGAAGATCAAGTCTTCGTTATCAGCTTTCTTAATCAAATCCATATTTACTTGGTAAGGTTTCAAAAGGGCAACACGTTCTGCAAATTTGTCTTCTTCACCCATTGATACCCAAACGTCAGTGTAAAGTACGTCTGCACCTTTCACAGCTTCGTCAGCATCTTCAGTGATCAAGATATGAGCGCCACTTTCTTTTGCAAATCCTTCTGCCAATTCAACAATTTCTTGTTCTGGGAAGAGTTCCTTTGGTGAGAAGATGTGTACGTTCACACCAAGGATAGCACCTGTTACAAGAAGGCTGTTTGCAACGTTGTTACGTCCGTCACCACAGTACACAAGTGTCAAACCTTCAAGGCGTCCAAAGTTTTCTTGAACAGTCAAGTAGTCTGCAAGCATTTGAGTTGGGTGCCATTCGTCAGTCAAACCATTCCATACTGGAACACCTGAGAATTCAGCCAATTCTTCAACCATACGTTGGCTGAAACCACGGAATTCAATACCGTCAAACATACGTCCAAGAACTTTAGCAGTATCTTCTGTAGATTCTTTTTTACCAAGTTGGATGTCGTTTGCACCTAGGTATTCTGGGTGAGCACCAAGGTCGATAGCTGCTGTTGTGAAGGCAGCACGAGTACGAGTTGAAGTTTTTTCAAACAAAAGCGCAATGTTTTTTCCAGCAAGATAGTGGTGTTGGATGTTGCGTTTTTTAAGGTCTTTCAAGTGAGCTGAAAGTCCGATGAGGTATTCTAACTCTGCGCGTGTAAAGTCTTTTTCTGCCAAGAAGCTACGTCCTTGGAACACTGAATTTGTCATTCTAATTGTCTCCTATTTCTTTCTAGTATTGATCAGTAAGAAGGAAGAGCTGATCCCTCAAGACCAGCTCTCGGTCTTCTACATTAGATTTCTTCACGTTCAAATGGCATTGACATACAACGAGGTCCACCACGACCGCGAACCAATTCACTTCCGCGGATCTTGATCAAACGAAGTCCGTATTCTTCTAATTTCTTGTTTGTGACTGTGTTACGGTCGTATACGACTACCACACCCGGTGCGATTGTAAGAGTATTTGAACCGTCGTTCCATTGTTCACGAGCAGCAGCAACTACATTGCCATCACCACAAGGGATCAATGTAACTTTTTCAACACCAAGGTTTTCAGCAAGCAATTCAGCCAAATCACCTTTTTCTTCAACAATCTTCAATGCTTCATTTTCATAGGTTACAGAGAAGACGCGAAGGTTCCCTTGGATTTCTGGGTGGATTGTGAATTTATCGTAGTCCACCATTGTGAATACTGTATCCAAGTGCATGAATTTACGGTTGTTCGCAAATTCGAAGGCCAATACTTTCTTGAAGCCAACGTTCTTCTTGAAGATGTTTACCAACAATTTTTCGATTGATGCAGCATCTGTACGTTGTGAGATACCAACTGCCAATACATCTTTAGAAAGCACCAACTCATCTCCACCTTCGATACGAGTATCTTCTTCACGGTTGTAGACAAGTTCAACTTTTCCACCATAAACTGGGTGGTATTTGAAGATGTATTTACCATACAAAGTTTCACGGTTACGTGTATCTGCGTACATGTGGTTCAATGATACTGCATTACCAATTGTAGCAAATGGGTCACGTGTGAAGTACAAGTTTGGCATTGGATCAATCGCAAATGGATAGTCAGATTCAACAAGGTCTGTCAATCCTTTGTCAGCTTCAGGAATTTCTGGAAGCTCAGCTTTTTGGAAACCAGCCATTGTTTTTTCAACCAACTCTTGGTTGTCTTCAATACCACGAAGGATTTCGCGAATAGCGTTTTTAGTTTGGCGTCCACGAATGTTTGCTTCATCAAGATATTCTTCGATGAATTGTTCGCGAATTTCTGGAGTAGTCAATGACTCAGCTGCCAATTTTTCAAGATAAAGTACTTCGATTCCTTCGTTACGAAGCGCTTGAGCAAAATTGTCGTGTTCTTTTTGTGCATCTTCCAAGAATGGAATATCATCAAAAAGAAGACGCTCTAGATAGTCAGGCATCAAGTTTTCCAACTCTTTACCTGGACGGTGCAACATTACTTTTTTCAGTTTTCCAATTTCAGAGAAAACATGAATTGGTTTAGTTGACATCTGTCATCCTCCTTTTTTCTTTGAGCCTGTTCACAAGCTTTATTACAATTGTTATTATATCCTTTATTGGTACCGCTTTCACGAAGGATTCTACTTTTCGAATGCAAAGAATTTTGTGTTTTTTTGAATGTTGTCTATATTTTATTCAATATGAAGCGTTTTCTTTGCATATTTTGTCTTTTATATTATTTTTATGAATATATATTTTTTTGTAAAAAATATAAAAAGATCAACAAATTAGTTGATCTCTTCAAAACTCTTTAAAAAGTAGGCTGTATCTAGAAAAGTTAGTTGTTTTCTCTCATACTGGATCTTATGAGAATCAATGAGTTTCTTTAAAACTTGATTGACGGTTTCTCGGGTTGTGGCTGCTAATTTGGCCATTTCCTTCATACTAATTGGAAATGGAAGCTGATTTCCTAGACCTTCATAGTCCTTGCACAGAATGGCTAAGGATTGAATCACGCGCTCACTGGCACTAGCTGTCACGACATTGCGCAAGCGCAACTCTTGAAATTCTAGGATGGAGGAGAGCTTTCTCATAATAAAGAGCAACTGCTCCTTACTCTCTTGGGCATATAATTCATAGAGGTTGACGGGAATCACGAAACAACGCAAATCCGTCACCGCACTAGCTGTATAGTGGTAACGCTCATCCTGGAACATCCCACCATAAGGGAACAGAGCCCCCTTCTTAATATAATCCATATAGGAGAATTGGTCAGACGAATCAAATTGCTCAATACGAGCAAAGCCTTTTGTCAGAAGAAAAATGCGCTCCCGCCTATCTCCTGCATAAAATAAAATTTGTCCTTTAGGGATATCCCTGGCATGAATTTCAACAGCTAATTTATCAAATAGCTCCACTGGTAGCGCAGAAAAGGCTGGATGCGAGCGGAGCAACTGGTAATCTTCCTTTGTAATCATGTCTATACTTCCTCTTATTACTATTAGTAGTATAACATACTTTTTATAGAAAAGGGAAAGAAGTCTCTTTAGAACAGAAAAGTAATTCGAAACACCAAGTGAATTTCATCCTACTTTGATAGAATAAAAGGCCTGAGCAACCCTCAGACCTTCTGTCGATTATTCATTCATATTGACACGATGCCATTCATTGATGACATAAGCTAGTTCTCCCAACTGATAAAGACCAACACCACTGATTTCAGAACTTTCTGGGGTCGTTCCACCCAGTCCTGCAGTATAGATGGCAACCAAATAAGGGGTCGATTCATGGACAATGGCATCCACATTGAGCGCTTCCGCAACATAGCCCGGTTTTTGTTGAATGACCAAATCTGGCAAGAATTTCTTATAGTACTCACCTGGGAAAGATTCCCCAATCAATTCCAACAAATCTGCATATTTTTCTTGATGATTCCAAAGATATTGCAAGACATGGATATAATAATCCGTTGTCGTTTTATTATCTTCGCTAAAGGTTTTGACTTCTGGTGAGCGAGATTGACCATAGCGACTGAATAACTTGCGCGCTTGCTCCATTCCCCCTAAACGATCTGCCAAGGCATAGGCTGGGGTATTTTCAGAGTAAACTAATGAATAGCGTTGCATATCAGGGATAGACATGGCTCCATCAAAGGCAGCAACGTAATTGTCATGTTCCCCTACATATTCATAGTAGGTATTGTTAATGTCAAACCGATCTGTTAAATTGAGTTTCCCCTTTGTGACCTCATCCACCACCAACATGTTCAACGGTAGCTTATAGGTACTTCCTGCCGTCATTGGTTGAAGATCATTCATAGCAAATTGCTCTCCTGTAATGGCATTGCGATACGTGAAGGCAACTTGTGACGGATCAATTCCACTTTCCGCTAGGAAATCCTGGACAACCTCTACCAACCCCTTATTAGCATAATCATAGACAAGGCCATAAGCACTCATCGTTTCCATGTCTGCATCGACCACTGCTTGCTTGGCTTCAGGAGATTTGACACGTGGTTTTTTCGTCTCAGGCGTAGACTTTTCTATATCTTTTTCTTTTGCTTCTTTTGTTTTCTTTTCTTTTTTTTCAATTGCTGATGCTGTTGGTTGCGTAACATGCAAGTAGCCCAGTGCGCTTGTTCCCCCTAAGCACAATAGAATACTGATCGCAATCATGATCGAGCGTAGATTAAAATATTTTTTCATACGAGATTAATTATAAAAGATTCTACTGAAAATAACAAGAATTATCAGAAATAGAAAACGATTTCTTTTTAAAAAGATTATTTCTTTTCATCAAAGGCTTATTTTCGTTTAAAGGAGCCCATAATTAGCTTAGCGATCTCACGCGCAATCGTCCGGAATAAGGAACTCAAGAAGGAATCCTTAGCTTTTTCAAGACTGGATTTTCTTGGGCGACCTGGACTGCGTTTTTGCTCTGCTTTTTCCGTCGCAGCTCGTTCTTTTTCTGCTTCTTTTTTCTCCTCTTCTTGTGCTTCCTTGCTTGCTTTAGCTGCTAATTTTTCATAGGCAGATTCCCGATCAATCGTCGTCGCATACTTTTGATGGAAAGGCGATGTCGTGATTAAGGCCAATTGTTCACTTTCATTTAAGAGGTCAAAACTCGATTGAGGAGAGAGAATATAAGCACGCTCAACAACACTAGGTTGCCCCTTCTCATTCAGGAAAGAAACCAAGGCTTCCCCTGTCCCTAATTCTGTGATCACTGTTTCTGTATCAAAGTCTGGATTCGGACGAAAACTTTGGGCAGCCACCTTGATGGCCTTCATTTCTTTTGGTGTATAAGCTCGAAGAGCATGTTGTACACGATTTCCAAGCTGTGCCAAAACAGATTCTGGTAGATCTTGAGGATTTTGGGTAATAAAGTAAATCCCTACACCCTTAGAACGAATCAGGCGCACGACTTGCTCGACCTTCTCAAGAAAGAGCTTGCTTGCATCCTTAAAGAGGAGATGGGCTTCATCAAAGAAGAAAACCAGTTTTGGCTTTTCGGGATCCCCAACCTCGGGAAGTGTTTCAAAGAGACGAGACAACATCCAAATTAAAAAGGTTGAATACAATTTTGGTGAATGAAAGAGCTTTGTAGCCGAAAGGATATTGATATACCCACGCCCTGATGCATCGAGTTGCATAAAGTCATTTAAATCAAGTGCAGTCTCTCCGAAAAACTGATCCGCTCCTTCTTCTTCAAGAACCAAGAGGCTTCTTTGGATCGCACCGACAGATTGTTTGGTGATATTACCATATTGGGCAGAATAGTCCGAGCTGTGTTCATAGACTTCCTTTAAAAGGCTTTGCAGGTCCTTCAAATCAATCAAGGGCCAATCTTTCTCTTGAGCCACTTTAAAGACAATTGCAAGAATTCCTGATTGAGTTTCATTCAAATCAAGCAGACGAGAAAGAAGCAATGACCCCATTCCTTCGACAGTCGCACGAACAGGATGACCAGCTTGGCCAAAGACATCCCACAATCGAACAGGGAAGGCTTGCGGCTCAAACGGATCTGTGAGACCAAGCAGTTTGTAGCGTTCTTCCAGTTTTGGAGTCCATTGTCCCGCTTTGGCTAAACCAGATAAATCTCCCTTGATATCAGCTAGAAAGACCGGAATGCCCTCTTTGCTTAATTTTTCTGTGAGGACCTTGAGGGTAACTGTTTTCCCTGTCCCTGTTGCTCCTGCAATTAAGCCATGACGATTCAACATCCGTAAATAGATAGGCGTCTCAACTGCTCCTTTGGTAATGGTAATACTAGTCATTTCATTTCTCCCTGAATGTTTCAGTTTTCATTTTAACGGTCATCTTTTCCTTGCCTAGGCCCTTCAAACTGGGCTTTTGATAAGTAAGACACACTCCTACTAGTGTATCATTTTCCTGTCCAAACGCAAGAAATTATACTCCGATTTTCCGGATACAAACAAAAAAATCTATAAGAGGCAATTGTCGCTCTTATAGATTCCTTTATTTTATTATTTTGCTGCCGCAAACAAGTCATTAACTTTATTCCAGTTGATCACTGAGAAGAAAGCTTTGATATAGTCAGGACGTACGTTACGGTATTTCACGTAGTAGGCATGTTCCCAAACATCCAAACCAAGGATTGGTGTTTTTCCTTCAGAGATTGGTGTATCTTGGTTTGCTGTTGAAGTGACTTCAAGTTTACCTTCTTTGTTGACAACCAACCATGCCCAGCCAGAACCAAAACGTGTTGTTGCTGCTGCTGTGAAGGCTGCTTTGAAGTCTTCAAATGAACCAAATGTGGCATCAATAGCTGCAGCAAGTTCTGCTGAAGGAGCTGTTTGTTCTGGAGTCATCAGTTCCCAGAAAAGAGCGTGGTTCAAATGACCACCACCATTGTTGATCACAGCTTGGCGAATGTCAGCTGGAATGGATTCAACATTAGCTAACAAGCTTTCAAGGTCTTCTCCAATTTCAGGATGTTTTTCAAGAGCTGCATTCACATTGTTTACATATGTTTGATGGTGTTTATCATGGTGCAAATGCATGGTTTCTTCATCGATATAAGGTTCCAATGCATCATAAGCATATGGTAATTCTGGTAAAATGATAGCCATTTTATGGTCCTCTTTTCTTTATTACTGACTTGATAATAACGCAAACAGCTAAATTATTCAACTAATCTGCTTGCAATTTCATTCATGTTTAGACGCTATTTGCCACTTTTAAAAGTGCCAAATCAAATAAGTAGTCTTTATCATACGTTCCACTTTTAATTGCATAATCCGTCTCGATGAAGGTCATCATGGCCTGCTTCAAAAAAGACAGGGAAAGCCTGCGGCTATCCCGTAAGGCAAACTTCACCTGGTAAGGATTGACCTTGCGTCCTGACAAGTCCGACAAGCTCGCTACAATTTGGCTTTCGGATTGGCCTTCTTCTGAGAAAATTTTAACTTGAGAAAACATTCGGAATTGCCCCAACAAAATAGCGATCAATTTTATTTCATCTTCTCCTTGTAAGCGAAGATCCTTAACCAAATTCCTAGCTTGATCGATTTGGCGTTTGAGAATCATCTGTGTCAGATCAAAAATATTATCTTGCAAGGACTTTGGAACAACCTCCTCGATATCTTCGAGGGTAATCTGACCATCTTCTTTATAAGCCTGCAACAGAGCGAGATTCTTCTGTGACTCTCCAAAATCATAGCCAGATTTTAAAAGTAGCTGGTCCAAGGAATCGCCCACAAAGTGTAAGCCCAATTCTTGAGCCTGACTAGAAAAATAACGCTTTAAATCTTGCTCTTTAGGTGTTGTTGCTTCAATGATCTGGGCATCCCGTTTTAGGAGTTTGACTAAGCGACGCTTACTATCTAATTTTCCTTCTGCAAATATCACCAAACGGGTCGATTCAGAAGGATTTTCCAGATAGTTTTCAAATTGCTTCAGATCTTCATCGGTTAAATTGCGTTTCTTGGCAGTGGTCAGATCCAATAAGTGATCCAAAATCACGATTTTTTCATCTGCAAAAAAGGGAAGACTGACCAAATCCAGTTCGACCTCAGCATAGGAGGCTTCCTTCATATCAAAATAAGAATAATTCAAATCTGAGGGATCATAGCCTATTTTTTTTAAAATGTCTTTTTTTAACCATTCAAATTGACCTACATCCTCACCCGTCAAGACAAGAATAGGAGGCAGAGTTTGAACCGTCAGATGTTTAGTGTCGGTAATTGCTTGCATGAAACTCTCTTATCTTTTATCAGTTTAGTGGATTTCGTGTTCAGCAGCCATCTTTTGTTCCAATGGTGGTTTTTCATCAGACAAATCAGGTGCTGCTACAAAATTTGGAATTTGCTCAAAGGAGTTGCCTCCAAAGCTCCCCCCTGTCGCTGTGACCTGTGGTTCAGAAGCCACTCCCATAGGAGTTTCTACTGGTTGTGGGAAGGTGTTTTTCCCTGGAAGTATCATGAGAATCAAGAGAGAAATAACTGTAATCCCCCAAAGAAATAGGAAAATATCTAGCCCCGTCAACAAATAGAGCAGAACCGGACCAAGGTTCAAAAAAATCCAAGACCAATGAATCCCAGCATCCCGCAAGCGACGCACACAAATGGCTTGACTGGGTACCAAAATGAGGAAGTAAAAGAATGCTAAGAAAGCAAGCGCACATAAACCTGTCTTAGAATGAACAGTTGAAAAATTGAGCGTTTCTTGAGCATTTTGATGGGATAAAGAGGTCACGATGTAAAAAACCCAAAGAGGCAAAGAAATCAGGGAATTCCAGAAAAAAGCTAGCCAAAAATGGGCCCGACTGGTCTTACTTGAAAAATCTGCATACTGTATCCAAAATTGCTTAAATGCGTTCATACGATTCTACCTTTACATTGATTTCACTTTCTATAATAGCAATTTTCAGCATAGAAAGCAAACCTCTCCTCGTCTCTAGCGGACCGTTTCTACCCTCCAATGGTCCCACCCAATCAAGCGAATTGCTCCCCTTTCATCGGTACGAAGATAAGAAATAGAGCGTTCCTCTAGACGATCGAGCAATTCTTTATGGGGATGTTGGTAGCGATTTTTCTTTCCAACAGAGATCAAGGCCAACTGAGGATGTAACTGATCTAAAAACACATCACTAGAGGAACCTTTAGAACCGTGGTGGCCTACTTTCAAGACATCTACTTGTAATTGTGGATCGTTTTTCAATAGTTTTTTCTCTCCAGCTTCTTCCAAATCACCCGTGAACAAAAATCGTTTCTGATAGAACTGCCCATAGAGGACAATCGAATCATCATTTTTACCATCCCCCACTTCATCAGGAGATAAGACTTCTAGATGATCATCAAAAATAGGAAGTTGATCCCCTCTCTGGACTACTTCAATCGGACTATGAAGCTGTTTCAATTTCTCTTGAAATTGAGAATTGGTTAGACTACCTGGACTGACATACACTTTTTTAACTGGGATTTGTTTGGCAACCTCCACCATATCGCCCATATGGTCCTGGTCTGTATGAGTCAAGACCAAAGCATCGAGTTTTCCAACACCTCGACTCTTGAGATAAGGAATCAGGGTTTGATCCGCATTGGCAGATTGACTGCGCTCTTGCCACTTTTCTCCACTTTTAAAAGTGACACGTCCTCCGACATCAATCAATATGGTTCTTCCTTTCCAATCGCGTAAAAAGATACTGTCTCCTTGACCGATATCCACCATGGTAATCTCATTTTCTAAAGGATGCTTGGTCCAACAAAAGATGAGTAGAATCATGCCTATTAACAGGAAACGACGTTTTTTTTGCTTTCGAAGATCATACAAGATCCCTAAAAGAAGGAAGAGAGCGATCAGAGCTGGTCCCGTCGGCTGACCGAATACCAAAGGTAGCGACGTGAGCTTTGAAATCCAACGAATACACTCCTCTATAAGAAGAAAGAAACTGTTAAAAATTGTAAGGGGCTTTAGAATCGATAAGATAAATAGCACCGTTAAACCTGGAAGAAGGACAAGATCAAATAAGAAAGAAAAGAGGAAGGTTAAAGGGAGTGACCACGGTTGAAAGACACTAAAGTAATAGGTCAAAAGGGGCAAAATCCCCAGGCTAATCCATAAACTTTCCACTAGTAGCTTTTTCAGTCCGGAATAAGAACTGGTATCTACCAAGGTCAAAATAAAGGCGTAGGCACAACTCAAAACCCCTCCAGCTGTCAGGAGAAACTTGGGCATGAGAAACATTAAGAGCATCAAGGTCATCGCCATATTCTCCATCCCTCGGATGCCCTTTTGAGAGAGAATCTTCTGCAAGAGACTGCGAACCACTGAAACTGAAAAACCTGTCAAGCCAGCATAGACCAAAGAAATTGGAACCATCCAGATATCAACTGTTTCTTGTAAGATTCCTAGACGTAAGAGAGCTTTCCGGATCCCATTGATGAAAAAGCCGACCTGCATCCCAGATAAGGCGAATAAATGGATGATTCCTAAACTCGTGTAAAGCTGGTCCATCTCTTCAAAATCCCTATCTAAATAGCCAAAAAGAAGGCCGGTCATATACTGGTTCATTGGCTGCGGAAAGTGCTCTTTACTCCAAACAATGGCTTGTCGCCTCCATTGAGACAGCCAGTCAAAAACATTCCAAGTCTGTATAGGAAGCGCGGATTGGATCGCTTCAATTTTTATTTGATAGTGAATCCCCTGTGTTTGCAAATAAGCCCGGTAGTCAAATCCTCTAAAATTTCGCTGTCCTTCTGGTTCCTCTATAACACCTTTATATGTCAACTCCAACAAATGAGTTTGACTTTGCCACTGCTGTTTTTCTTTTTCTGATTTTAAAGTGTAGAAGACTTGATAGGTCCTACCCTGATTTTTAGCACGAAAAGACAGGGCATCCCCATTGATCTTGATCGTATCTGGAATCAGGCGTAAGTGGGGTGGGGGCTGACTTTCCACTTGTACTGGATGATCCTGTAGTCGCTGAAAGACAAAGAAGGCCGCGAAACAAAGGGTTACTAAACCAAGCCCTAGCAAACTTGAGCGATCCCCTTTATAGTGATGAACCGCTAAAACTCCCACTACTACTAGACCGCTGATCGAAAGCCAAGATGGTTGATAGATACTAAAATACAGCCATAGGAGCAAAAAGGCGAGATGGACAAGAGAAAATGGAAGGTCTTTAATCCACCGTGAAAGCATCTCTTAGTTTCTCCAGTGTTTTCTCTCCGATTCCTGAAACATTCTTCAGATCATCCACTGATCGAAAAGGACCATTTGCTTCGCGATAGGCGATAATGTCCTGGGCACGTTTCTGTCCAATGCCTGATACGGTTTGGAGCTCTGACTCGGTCGCTCGATTTAAACGGACCTTGCCTGTTTTTTCTGCTGGCGCTGACGAAGTTGCAGGACTTTCTGAACTTCCAAGTACTGGAACATCCTCTCCTTCTTTAGCAACATAGATCACTGCTTCATCGGAGAGTTTTTGCGCCAAGTTGACCGATTGGCTATTGGCATCTGCTGTCATCCCGCCTGCCTTATAAATAGCATCGTGGACTCTGCTATTGGAGCGCAACTCATAGACACCTGGTTGTTTGACGGCTCCTTTGACATCGACCGTAATGATCTCGGGTGCATCAGACACAGAAGTCGCCGTCTTTTCTTCTTTGGAACTAGTGGTCTGCACCTTTTCTTTACTCGAAGTTGAACTAGAAGCCTGATAAAGATCCGGTATGGTGGATGCACTTGACTGAGGTCGATGAAAAAGAAAATACCCTCCAAGTAAGAGTCCGATAGCTGTAAGAGCCAAAAAGAGCTTATATTCTTTGATTTTTTCGATGATGTCCTCCATAAGAAACCTCCTCTCACTTTTATTATTCGTAAAAATAAAAAAAACTGAGAAAAACTCTCAGTTTTTTTACTTGTTTTTCCGATGTTTGTCTGGGTCCCATACAAAGCTTGCTAGATAACTAAAGAGCAAGGTTAAGATGCCCACGACTAAGACAAGGGGAATCAAAAGGATTTTTAACAAACGAATCAAGATAAAAGGTTTTGTTGGGGTGTTGATCGCTTGCGCTTCCGCATCCAAACGGTCAAACTCCTCTTGGATACGGCGGGCAACTTCTGCCACTCCTTCGTCATTCATCTTTTTAATATCCGAAATATCAATGGGATGTCCAAAGTTCATATCAATGCGTTCACCCGTTGCCAACCCTTTCAAGTCTCTTGGGCCAGTATAAGTCACTGGCATGATACGGACCTTCGCCATTTTGGCAATAATGGCAACACCGCCTTTGACGTCTTGAGAATGACGACTTCCACTTGGGAACATAATCAAAGAACGATTGCTCTTTTTCAGCATATTGACAGGATACTTAATGGCTTCTGCTCCCGGATTTTCACGGTCGATCGGAAATGCCCCACACATGCGAATCCACCAACCAAAAATACGATTGGTGAAGAGCTCTTTTTTCGCCATAAAGATAAATTGCTTTGGCTTGGTTGCAAAGGCCATATAGACCGGATCCCACCAAGTTCGGTGAGGGGATACCAAGATGTAGTTCTCTTCCCGATCTGGAATATTGTCCTTATGATGGTAATGGGCATTCCCATTTAAAACCCACAGAATAAAGGCAACAAGGCCACGTAAATAGGTATAAAACATAGTTGTTCCTCAAATCCATTTCATTCGTCTCTCTACAAGATATTCCATCCTGTAAAAGGTTCTTTCTTATTATACCGTATCCTGATTTTGACCGCAAACCTTTTTTAGATAAAAATTGTCTCAGCGGACCGATTCTAGATAGTCTTTTTCTCAAAAAAATGATATCATATTGTCTATGGAAACTATTGATTTAAAGGGCTTGTCCCTCAGTGAAGTCCGCAAGAAAATGGATCGCGGACAAACCAATGATTTTACAACGAATACAAGTACCAGTACCTGGCAAATTATCAAGCGCAACGTCTTCACCTTGTTTAATACCTTAAACTTTGTGATTGCCGTGGCCTTGGCTGCTGTACAGGCCTGGAGCAATATGATCTTTTTCGCAGTCATTTGCTTCAATGCCATTACAGGGATCATGACCGAGATGCGCGCCAAGCGGATGATTGATAAACTCAACCTCATGAGTCGTGAGCTAGTGACTGTCATTCGAGACGGGGAAAAAGATGCGATTCCACCCGAAAAGCTTGTTCTGGGTGATTTAATGCTTTTATCTTCGGGTGAGCAGATCCCTAGTGATGCCGAAGTCATGTCTGGTATCGCTGAAGCCAATGAAGCTATGCTGACTGGTGAGAGTGATCTGGTCTTAAAAGAAGTTGGTGATGAACTGCTTTCTGGTAGTTATATTGCCAGTGGTCAAGTCTATGCCCGTGTCAAGCGAGTTGGAGCAAACAACTATGCCAACAAACTGATGATGGAAGCTAAAACCTTGAAGCCTATCAATTCGCGTATTCTTTATAACTTAGCGAAAATTTCAAGCTTCACTGGTAAAATTATCATCCCATTTGGCCTTGCCCTCTTCTTTGAAGCACTGTTGATCAAGATGCTGCCAATCAAAGATTCTGTCGTGAATTCTTCCACAGCTCTCTTGGGAATGTTGCCAAAAGGAATTGCCCTACTGACGGTTACGTCTCTTTTGACAGCGGTTATTAAGCTCGGTATGCGCAAGGTTCTTGTCCAAGAAATGTACTCAGTAGAAACCCTGGCGCGTGTGGATACCTTGTGTCTAGATAAGACCGGTACCATCACTCAAGGGAAGATGACAGTCGAATCTCTCCATAGCTTATCGGATCATTTTTCGGAACAGACGATCCAGGTCATTCTCTCTGCTTACATGCAATATAGCGAGGACACTAATCCTACTGCTCAAGCTATTCGCAAGGCTTATGGGGAGTTGGAGCATGCTTATACTGCGGAAAACATTATTCCTTTCTCAAGTGATCGGAAATGGGGAGCCATGCACCTATCTAACCTTGGAACTGTCTTTCTCGGTGCTCCTGAAATGCTCCTTAAAGAAAATCCAGCTGCTGTCGTCGAAGCACAAGCTCGTGGATCGCGCGTGCTCGTCTTGGCTCACAGTTCAGAACTGATCAGCATGCAGGAATTGAAACTGCCTGAAAATCTTGAAGGGATTGCAGTTATTGAGATTACAGACCCCATTCGTGAAGGGGCTTCAGATACTCTTGAGTATTTGCGCTCTCAAGGAGTGGATCTCAAAATCATCTCCGGTGACAACCCTGTGACAGTCTCTTATATCGCTCAACAAGCTGGCTTCAAAAATTATGAGAACTACGTCGATTGTTCAAAAATTTCTGATGATCAATTAGTGGATCAAGCAGAAGAAACAGCTATCTTTGGACGCGTGTCCCCTCACCAGAAAAAACTGCTCATCCAAACCTTGAAAGCAGCTGGTCGGACAACTGCCATGACAGGAGATGGGGTCAATGATATCCTTGCTCTTCGTGAAGCAGACTGCTCCATCGTGATGGCTGAGGGAGATCCCGCAACTCGTCAAATTGCCAATATTGTTCTTTTGAACTCTGACTTTAATGACGTTCCAGAAATTCTTTTTGAAGGCCGTCGTGTGGTGAATAACATTGGACGAATTGCTCCAATCTTCTTTATCAAAACGATCTATTCCTTCCTCTTGGCTATCATCTGTATTGCCAGTGCTCTCTTCTTTAACGTCAACTATTTGCTGATTTTCCCTTTCATCCCTATTCAAATCACCCTGATCGACCAATTCGTCGAAGGATTCCCACCATTTGTGTTGACCTTTGAACGCAATATCAAACCGGTTGAAAAACACTTCTTGAGACGTTCCCTTCTGTTAGCCTTACCAAGCGCCTTGATGGTCGTCTTTAGTGTCTTGTTCATTCGCCTTTGGGGAGCAAGCCATGGTTGGTCTGCAGCCGATATGTCTACTGTATCCTACTACTTACTTGGATCCATCGGTTTCCTATCCGTTATCCGTGCTTGCCTGCCACTAAATATCTGGCGGGCCCTCCTCATCCTCTTCTCTGTAGTAGGATTCTACGCATCTGCGGTCGTGTTGAAAAACTTGATCGAGATTTCCCTCCTTACAGCCACTACTTTCCCAGTTTATCTGGCATTGATGGCT
This sequence comes from Streptococcus sp. 27098_8_99, assembly GCF_041431935.1. Taxonomy (NCBI): domain Bacteria; kingdom Bacillati; phylum Bacillota; class Bacilli; order Lactobacillales; family Streptococcaceae; genus Streptococcus; species Streptococcus sp. 27098_8_99. The sequence continues at coordinate 157,007 of NZ_JAPVYQ010000002.1, forward strand.
ATCTTTACAGGAGTCTTTATCCTCACTACGATTCTCCAAAAATATGAATTTGATTAAAAAAGTTGAGAGAAAAAACTCTCAACTTTTTATGTTCTATCGATCTTTCCCCAAGCCTCTTTTCATGCTATAATAGAGCCATGACAGATATCGAATTAAAAGACGGCGAGCGCGTCAATCAACTCTTTTCAAGTGATGTGAAAATCATACAAAATCGGGAAGTCTTTAGTTACTCCGTGGATAGCGTCCTCCTCTCGCGCTTTCCAAAATTGCCCAAGCGAGGCTTGATCATAGATCTCTGCGCTGGAAATGGGGCTGTGGGACTCTTTGCAAGCACTCGGACAGAGGCCCAGATCATTGGTGTCGAAATTCAAGAACGTCTGGCGGATATGGCTACCCGCTCCATTGCTCTCAATGACTTGAACCGGCAAATGTCCATGATCACCGATGACCTTAAGCATTTGCCTCAACATATCAAGGGCAGTAAGGTGGATATTATCCTCTGCAATCCTCCTTATTTCAAGGTGGATGAGCATTCCAATCTCAATGAGAGTGAACACTACCTCTTAGCTCGGCATGAAATTACGACCAATTTAGATGAGATTTGCCATGTGGCCCAGCGGGTTCTCAAATCAAATGGTCGCTTAGCGATGGTCCATCGTCCAGATCGTTTTTTAGATATCATCGAAACCATGAAGCGTTACAATCTTGCACCTAAGCGGATCCAGTTTGTCTATCCCAAAGTGACCAAAGAGGCGAATATGTTATTGATTGAAGCGATCAAGGATGGCTCACTGGACGGTTTAAAAATTCTGCCTCCCCTCTTTATTCACAATGAAGATGGAAGCTATACAGAAGAGATTCATGAGATCTACTATGGAAACTAAGGCTTACATGTATGTCCTAGAATGTGCGGATGGCTCCCTCTACACTGGCTACTCCACGGATGTCGAAAAACGCCTAAAGACTCACAATGCTGGAAAAGGCGCCAAATACACACGGGCTCGCCTCCCTGTTAAACTTCTTTACCAAGAAGCCTATCCAGATAAACCCTCTGCTATGTCTGCCGAGGCTCTCTTTAAAAAGAAATCACGCCAAGCTAAGCTAAACTATATCAAAAAAAGAGAGTGGGACAGAAATCGGTAATTCGTTAGAATTCGATTTCGTCGTCCCACCTCCGCACAGTTGAGTAGGGCTGTAAAAGCTGATGAAATCAGCGTAGTAGAGCCCACTCAACCACTGCGTCTTGTTCGACAATCCAAAAATAATTGAGAGGCTAGGACTTTTGTCCCAGCCTCTTTTCATTTATAAAATGGTGATACGATACTGGTGACTCCGTGTCTCTTGAGGAGCCAACTGGATCACACTTTTTTTATCTTCGAAGAAATCGCCCTCTTCTGAAGATGTGGAAATACCCGTCCAAGGCTCTAAGGCAATGAAAGGACCCTTGTTATTGGTAGACCAAAGGACGAGATTCTCAAAATCTGCAAAGGCAAATTCCAAACCTTTACCAGATTTTTTCGAGATAAGCTTCACAGATTTAGAGGCTAATTGATCTAAAATAATGGCGTCTTTTTCAAACAGTTCATGGCGCAAAGGTAGGCTAGGACTATGGTCTAAAAATGGCGTCCGCTGCAGGCGATCGACCAAACCGGTTTCTGTGAACAAGATAGGAACGCTACAGCTTTCCTCTTTTTCAAAAATCAACTCGTAGTCTTCATAGTCTTCATCTGCTAAAAGGGGACAACGAAAGGCTGGATGCCCTCCAATGAAATAAGGCATGACTTGATCTGACTCTAAATTTTGCACGCGATAGGTGATGGTGATCTCTTTCCCTTTCAATTCATAAGCGATTTCCACTCGAAAATGGTAGGGATAATTTTGTAAGCTTTCGTCGTTAGAGGTGATTTCAAAAACAAGACGATTGTCTGTTTGTTCTTTGAGTTCAAACTCTCTCTTGCGAATGAGACCGTGTCTTGGAAGCTGGCCTGTCTTCACTCCATCTTTTAGATGATACTGCACTTGGCCATTACGAACGCTCCCGCAAATCGGAAACAGAACTGGCGCTTGTCCTGACCAATAATCTGGATCCCCTTGCCAAAGATATTCTATGCCTTCTTTACTTCGAATGGAGCACAATTCCCCTCCAAATGTTTTACATTGTACTTCTAGATCATCATTTTTTAATGCAATCACCATGGATGACACCTCTTTATGATTAGTATGGTTATTATATTCATTATAACCTTTTAGAAGAGATTGTCAATTTTTATTTTTCTAGTCCAAAATTTTAAAAAAATAATAAAAAATTCTTGACAAAGCTTAGAAATAATTGTAGACTTAATATGTTAACAAGAATATTCCATTTTAGGAATTCATTCTTTCTGTTGTCTGACTTTTTTGGATGCTCCTTATCATGATACATTTTTTCTAAAAGAGTCAGTTATCATTTAGGTCTCCTTATAAATATACAAGGGTTAACAGCTGGTTAACCCTTGTATTTTTGATTTTCATAAAAAAACGGCCTATTGCTAGACCGTCCTTAGGACTTATTTATCCCCTTTGTTGCGGATGACAAATCCATTTTTCTTTTCATTGGAAGTACGATGAGGACGTTTGTTGCCTTTGCCTTCAAAGTCTCGGCTATTTTTATTGGACTTGCGTTTGAAATCACGGCGTCCACCTTCACGGTCATCTCTGCGATTTCGGTCACGGCGTTGGTCTCCACGACGGCCATTTCCACGGCCACCTTTGCCTTTTCCACCAAAGCCACCACCAGATGGTTTAAATGGCAATGGTTTTTCACGCGCAATTTCAACTTCTGGAAGACTGTCTGGATCTTGAACGGTCAAGCTCAAAATATACATAGCCAATTCTTCAGGAGTGAATTCTGCAGCCAATTTGCGAGCATCCTTACCAAACTTCTCAAAGTTGGTCCGGATGGTTTCATCTTCAAAGTCTCGCTCAATTTTCTTCAGTGCTACTTGTTTTTTCGCTTGGAAGGCTTCTTCTGCTGTTGCAGGTTTCATTCCCTTCATCCGCTTTTTGGTCAAGTTCTCAATGATTTGCAAATAGCCCATTTCATTTGGCGATACAAAGGTAATGGATTGCCCAGTTTTCCCAGCACGACCTGTCCGTCCGATCCGGTGAACATAGCTTTCTGGATCTTGTGGAATATCGTAGTTGTAGACATGGGTCACACCTGAAATGTCCAACCCACGTGCCGCAACGTCCGTTGCGACCAAGACGTCCAAGTTCCCATTTTTGAAATCACGAAGGATACGAAGACGTTTGTTTTGATCCAAATCTCCGTGAATCCCTTCTGCTCGGAAACCACGAATCTTCAGGCCACGAGTCAATTCATCAACCCGGCGTTTCGTCCGACCAAAGACAATGGCAAGTTCAGGTTGCTCGACATCCATCAATCGAGTCATGGTATCAAATTTTTCGCCTTCTTTGACACGAATATAGTATTGATCGACCAAATCGGTTGTCAATTCTTTGGCCGCAATCTTAACGTGTTCTGGCTCTTTCATAAACTGAACACCGATGCGTTTGATGGCTTCTGGCATCGTTGCTGAAAAGAGCAAGGTCTGGCGTGTTTCTGGAACACGGCTAATGATGGCTTCGATATCTTCCAAGAAGCCCATATTGAGCATTTCATCTGCTTCATCCAGGATCAAGGTTTCAATATGATCGAGTTTCAAGGCCTTGCGCTTGATCAAATCTAGCAAACGTCCAGGTGTTCCCACAACGATGTGAGCGCCTGACTTCAAAGCTTTAATTTGCTTTTCAATGCTTGATCCACCATAGACAGAGCGAACTTTGACTCCCTTACTGCGTCCAAAGCGGAAGAGTTCTTCCTGACTTTGAACCGCCAATTCACGCGTTGGGGCAATGACAAGTGCTTGGATCACTGTGTTATCGACATCAATCTTCTCCAACGTTGGAAGACCGAAAGCGGCTGTTTTACCAGTCCCTGTTTGCGCTTGACCGATGACATCTTTTCCTTCAAGGGCCAAAGGAATAGTTTGTTCTTGGATCGGGCTTGCTTCTACAAAGCCTGCTTTTTCAATTTCTGCTAATAATTCAGCAGATAAGTTAAATTCATTGAATTTCAATTCTTTCTTCTTTCTAAAAAGTGGTGCGAAGCCACTTTATCAAACTTCTTTCAATGCGAATACGCACTGATTGCATAGGAAGTCACCTTCCTGGTTACCTGTCGCAAGACTCATCTAAAGAAAAACTCAGTCCGTCTGTTATGGACTACATTTTCTTTAGAGAAAAATGTTTTGCGTCCTAACGGATGTTGCTGACTGGAATTGTTTTTCAAACAAACAGTCAACAAGATCCTTTTTGCGGGAGTCTTCTTTCGAACAGAATCCTTCCATCTGCTCCGTCTCCCCACCATTTCTCTCATACAAGTTTGCAACTTATCTAGTATAACACAATGAAGAGGCAAATGATAGTCAAAGGAGAATTATTTTATTTTTTAGGAAAACCTCCTTGATAGCTCGAAATCTTCAAAGTGACGTAAAGCCAGGCCAGGACTGCTTTTCTTTTTGCGACCATCTAATATACTTCATCATAGGAGTATAAAAATTTCGGAAAAACTTTTATTTTTTGGTAGTTCTTATCTTGCGTTTTTACAAATAAATATGTATAATACAGTTAGTATCTAAAATATTTCTGTATAAAGAAATAGGATCATTTTATCTGATTCAACGATTTATTCTACGTTCTAATTTTTTTAGAAACTACTCAGTACTATTAAATCTACTCCTACTATTTCCAAGAAGATTTTGTACAGTCAATGAACTATTCACACTGCCCCTTCTTTGGAGAGGAGGGCAGGTGTCTAGATGGTTCCTATTTCTCAGATTATTTAGATACGAAGAGGCTCGGATTTCTCCAAGCCTCTTTTTTTATCTTTTTTTAACAATCCACCGCATCACTTTTGCCAAAAGGAGCCATAAAATAAAGCTGCATACCGACACATAAATCCATGCATTGGGATCTTGTGTCAATGGAAGAGGGATGTTCATACCGAAGAAACCTGTGATCACGGCTAAAACAGCCAACAAGGCTTCAAAGATGGTTAGGGTGGTCAGGTTGTCATTCAGGTTATTGTTTAGGATATTATTGTATGATCCAGACAACTGCTGCAAGACGTTGGAAATCAACTCAGTCATTGAAACCAACTGACGCGCTTCGATCATGGCATCATCAAACTGCTCTTTTTCAACATCATCCATCCTTCGATAGATGGCGTGCGCTTTAATATGCTCTAGCAACATCCGATTTTGCTTAGCTGCTGCAACTAGATAAACCATACCGGTCTCAAGGTCAGACAGGGCATAGAGATTCTTGGTCGTTGTTGTCTTTCGAAGCAAGCGATTGAGTTCATCCTTGTGCTTATCTAAGCGATCAATAATCGGATAATAAGCATTACTGATCATTTCAAGACCTGCAAAAAGCAGTTTATAGATCGATAGTTCCTCATGGCTTTCCAAATAGCGAACCATTTGTTCAATGATATAGGCATTGTCTTGGTTACTGATGGTGACGAGTCGCGTATCTTGAACGATAAAGGTCATAGGAATGGTTTCGTAGTATTCCTTGTCCTTTTCTAAATCCAATACATTGTAGATAAAGGTGATCGTACCGTTTTCTCGATTGTAATCCATATGGGCACGTTCGTTCTTATCCATCGCGTACTCAATGGTTTCTTTGTCAATCTCGTATTTTTTATAAAGATATGAATTTTCAGCAATCATATCCGAGTCGATATTGATCCATTTCCGATCTTGACCCAATTGTTTATCGATAAACATTCCGTCTCCTTTCTCAACTGTTCTTTATCAAATCGATTTCTTTTATTTAAAGACCGCACTGGCTAATGCTTGCTGGATTTCAATGACGCTGTTGTCACTCTTGAATTGTAACACTTCTGAAGGCTCCACTGCAGAAGAGACCCAGATTTTTAATTCTGCATCCAAATCAAAATGACCAGATGTTTCCACTGAAAAACGAGAGATAGAACGATAAGGAAGGGATTTGTAGGACGTTTTCTTTCCTGTTACTCCTTGCTTATCCACCAAGATCAAACGAAACTCTGTAAAGACGATTAAATCACGAATCAAGCTAAAAGCAAGTGTGACTTGCTCTCCCGGCACCAAGATATCTTCCAGATCTCTTTCTACTTTATCAACATTCTTTTGAGAGGCATTGCCCATCAAACCACTTAGTAATCCCATAGTTTCTCCTTTATAAGCGAAAACGGGTAGATTTTCGTCTTCTTATTCTATTGTTATGGATCGGTTTTGAATCGTTCCTTACCCCATCTTTTCTTCCAGCTCAACGTCTGGATACTTATCCGCAAACCAACGGAGGGCAAAGTCGTTTTCAAAGAGGAAGACTGGTTGGTCAAAGCGGTCCTTGGCCAAGATGTTTCGGCTTGAAGACATGCGCTCATCTAAGTCTTCTGGTTTGATCCAGCGAACGGTCTTTTTACCCATTGGGCTCATGACCACTTCGGCATTGTATTCATTTTCCATCCGGTGCTTAAAGACTTCAAACTGAAGTTGACCAACGGCACCAAGCATGTATTCACCTGTTTGGTAGTTGGTATAGAGCTGAATAGCTCCTTCTTGCACCAATTGCTCAATCCCTTTGTGGAAGGATTTTTGCTTCATGACGTTCTTAGCTGACACTTTCATGAAGATTTCAGGCGTAAAGGTTGGCAGGGGTTCAAATTCAAACTTGTTTTTGCCCACTGTCAAAGTATCTCCAACCTGATAAGTCCCGGTATCGTAAACCCCGATGATGTCTCCTGCTACAGCATTGCTGACATTTTCACGGCTTTCGGCCATAAATTGAGTCACGTTAGATAACTTAGCGCCCTTACCGGTACGAGGCAGGTTGACGCTCATGCCACGCTCAAATTCGCCAGATACGATCCGCACAAAGGCAATCCGGTCACGGTGACGAGGGTCCATATTGGCTTGGATTTTAAAGACAAAGCCTGAGAAATCCTTATCGTAAGGATCGACAAGTTCACCGTCTGTTTTCTTGTGTCCGTGTGGTTCTGGAGCAAATTTCAAGAAGGTTTCCAAGAAAGTCTGTACCCCAAAGTTCGTCAAAGCGGATCCGAAGAAGACTGGTGTTAATTCACCCGCAAGGATGGCTTCTTCTGAGAATTCATTCCCAGCTTCTTGCAAGAGTTCGATGTCGTCTTTCACTTGCTCGTAGAAAGGATTGTTAGCAAAGAGCTTGTCTCCGTCTTCTAGACTCGCAAAACGCTCGTCTCCTTTATAGAGTTCCAAGCGTTGGTTATAGAGGTCATAGAGTCCCTCAAAGGCCTTCCCCATCCCAATCGGCCAGTTCATCGGGTAACTCGCGATGCCTAAGACTTCTTCCAATTCTTGCAAGAGATCCAGTGGCTCACGACCGTCCCGGTCTAGCTTATTCATAAAGGTAAAGACGGGAATGCCACGGTGTTTCACAACCTCAAACAATTTCTTGGTTTGAGCCTCAATCCCTTTGGCAGAGTCTACCACCATGACGGCAGCATCCACCGCCATCAAGGTCCGATAAGTATCTTCTGAGAAGTCCTCGTGCCCTGGCGTATCAAGGATATTGACCCGTTTGCCATCATAGTCGAACTGCATAACAGATGAGGTTACCGAAATCCCACGTTGTTTCTCAATATCCATCCAGTCAGATTTAGCAAAGTTTCCTGTTTTCTTCCCTTTGACGGTACCGGCTTCCCGAATCTCTCCCCCAAAGTAGAGCAACTGCTCTGTAATCGTCGTTTTACCAGCATCCGGGTGGGAGATAATGGCAAAGGTACGGCGTTTTTTAATTTCTTCTTGTACGTTCATATTCCTAGTTCTTTCTCTTTTTATTTTCTGATAAATTTACAAATTCATCTCTACATCGGATCTCTCCTCAATTTCTCTATCTTTTCTATTATAGCGAAAATAGGCACTTTTTTCAATGATGATTCTTCTTTGAGAGCAGAAAGAAAGACTAAAATCCGTCGATTCTAGTCTAATTCAATCATATTTATTTTCTCACTTTCACCCGCTCACTTCTGCGACTGAAGAACTGATTAAAGAGTAATAAAGCAAGGGCTAAAATACTGGATACAACCAGATAATTGAGCCACACCTTATCCCCTCTCATAATCGGAGGGCGGGCCATCAAGCCATAATTTCCTCCCGTCAATTGATTGACTCCAACCAGGAATAAATCTAAGGCAAAGGTATAGAGAACAATCTGACTATTTTTTAAGAGGTTTCGATCATACCATCTCAAGAGATAAATCAAGGAATTGATTAAAAGACAGTAATGTCCGAGGAGGAAAGAAAAGCTTGTAATATGAGGGAAAGTATAGGGATCAAAGACTGGATAGCCCAAAGCAAAGATGGCTCCACTCACTCCCATCAAGGCAAAGAACTGTTTGCTTTTCCATCTGTCTGGTAAAAACAAGACCGCAAACATGGCCAAGCGGCAATGATAAAATGGTAAACTGTTGGACCAAGGAATGTGGTAGGCAAAATACCAAAGATACAAGCAAATTAACTGGAAGCCTTGTAAGTATTGAAAGCATTTGCGAAATTGCTCATTCTGATAATAGCGAAGTGACATCATGATCGCTGTCACAACGAACAAGACCATCACACTATACCAAAGTGCTGAGATTGCTGGTGGTGCTGTTGATTCTGTAGTGAAAAAATGATGCATAAAGTCTCCTTATTTAAACAGATTCAGGTATTCTTCTTTTCTTACTGTACTGAACGATCGTATTGATGAGGATCAGTGTCCCCGTCATTAGGACTGTCACGATGAAATAGTTGAGCACAAGGCCATGGTCTCCTAGCACAGGTGGCCGACGCAGAAAGCCATAGTTTCCGCCCGTTACAAGGTTGGCTAGAACAATAATAGCATTGACTCCAAAAGTCATCTGACAGATCTTCCAAACAGCCCCTTCTTCCACCTGGTAGGATTGAACCAGATAGATCAAACAGTTGGCCAAGAGGGCCCAGTGACCAAAGACATTGTTGATCGAGGAAACGTGAGGAAAAGGGTAGGGATAAAAAACAGGATGAACCAAGGCCATAATGGAGCCAAAGACTCCCACAAGGGCAAAATATTGTTTGAAGCTGCCCTTGGGCGCCAAAAGAATGATCCACATGGCCATCCGGCTATGATAGAAAGGAAGACTCTCTGAAAGAGGCAAGCGAGCAGCTAGATACCAAGCGTTGATAATCAGCAACTGGATCAACTGTCCCCAATACCAAAAGGTTTGGTAGCTTTTGGAGTGAGCAAATCGAACGGACAGAACTCCCACCACTACCAAAGAAGTCGGCAATAAGAAATACCAGACCCCCAATTGAGGAGGGGATGTTGGTTGACTAGTGAAAAATAAGTTCCAAAGTGCCATGATTTCTTTCCCTCATCTACTCTTTTTTCTATTCCGAACGCGAAACAACAGTCTCTTCAGCCATCTTGTATTTGTAGCGCTGGTTGACCAAGCAAATACCAGCCACCATCACGATGCTGACCAAGAGGTAGTTTAAGAGAGAACCATGGTCTCCAATGATTGGTGGACGCTTTAAGAAGCCGTAATCTCCACTTGTCAAGAGATTGACCAAAAAGATGACTGCATTCATACCAAAGGTGATCTTAACAATTCGTAAGGTGTCCTGTTTTTCCGACTGGTAAAAATCCTGCAGGTAAATCAAACTATTGGCAAACAAAGCCCAGTGACTAAAAATCAGATTGAGTACAGTAATATGAGGGAATGGGAAGGGGTCAAAGGCCGGATAAACCAAAGCCGCAATGGATCCTAGAACACCCAACAAGGCAAAATATTGCTTGATATAGGTCCCTCTAGGCGCAAAGAGGATCGCAAGCATGGCCAAGCGGCAATGATAGAAAGGCAAATTATCCGTCAAAGGCATGTGGGCGAGAATATACCAAGCATTAATAGTCAAGACTTGGATCAACTGCGCCCAATACCAAAAGCGTTGGTAGCTTTTAGACTGTGCATATTTGATAGAAAAGTAGCCAACCACCAACAAGGAAGCTGGTAGGAAAACATACCAGAGTCCAAACTCAGGCGGGGCTGATTTTTGGTTCGTAAACAATAAATCCCAAAGTGTCATTTTCACATTCCTTTAGTTTATAATAGCCTATCCTTGGAGAGATGAATCCTCTCTTTTCACTAGGCTTTCTCCAACTCCTCTACTAATTTTGCCAAATTCATGGAATTGCTTCCCTTGATAAGGATTTGGTCTTGCTCTTTCAAGCTTTCCTTGACTTGTTTGACCATGTCCTCAAACTGATCTTCCTCAGCTGTTTTCTTGAAATAATAGACATGTCCGAGTGGGAACATCTGACTCGCTAACTGAGCCAATCCCGCAATGTCTTGGCCATAGAAAATAACCGTATCCAAAACATCCGGCGAGAGACTAAGAATCATTTGGTTGTGCAGATCAATAGATTGCTCCCCTAGTTCTTTCATATCTGCCAGGACGGCTAATTTTCGGCCATTTGGATTAGCAGGAATAGTCGAGAAAGTTTCTAAGATTAGGCGCATAGCCGTTGGGTTAGCATTGTAGACATCGGATAGGATATCCGCCCCATTACCTGCTTTCTTCCATTCTGTCCGGTTGCGTGTTAATTGCAAGGTTTCAAAACTATCACGAATCGCAGCCTCACTCACTCCTTCTTGCAGGGCAACATAAGCTGCGATCATAGCATTGGTCGCATTGTATTTTCCTGTTACCGGAAGATCAATCGCTTCTTCTAAGAAATTCGCTCGGAAGGTTAGGCTGTCCTTTCGTTCGATTAACTCGGTAATAAAAATCTCCTCATCTGGCCCAAAGCGAACCACTTTTTGTTTTTCAGGGAGGTAGGCATTCACGATCGGATCAGCTGGAACCACCAGAAGGCCACCTTCTGGCATGCCATCCGCAATCTGGAGTTTTCCTTTTGCGATCTCACTTCGATCTTTAAAGAATTCCAAATGGGCTTCTCCAATCAAGGTGACAATAGCAGCTTTTGGATGCGCCAGTTCTGACAAGAGATGGATATCTCCTAGATGGTCTTGCCCCATTTCAAGGACGAGTTTGTCTGTTCCTTCTGGCATATGCAAAACCGTATAAGGAAGACCAATTTCGTTATTATAGTTTCCCTGTGTTTTATAGGTTAGGTAAGTAGTGGACAAAAGCTGTGCCAACATATCTTTTGTGGTGGTTTTACCATTTGACCCCGTCACTGCAAAAACATCTACTTTTGTCTTTTGAAGATAGGCTGCAGCAAGTGTTTGAAAAGCGCTCAGCACATCTTCCACCAAAATATAAGGGTGGCCTTCTACCACTTTCTCTGAAAAAGTGGCTACGGCTCCGTTTTCAAAAGCAGTCTCAATAAAGTCATGACCATCACGCGCTCCCTTTAAAGGAACAAACAGGTCTCCAGGCCCAATCAAACGGCTGTCAAATTCAGGCTTGACGAGGGCCACATCTTCAAATTGGCTGATATCATTTTTTGCATGTACTAGATGAGCAACTTCATGTAATGTGAGATTCATATCCGACTCCTCAGTTCTCCGTAGCGTCCTTAAAGGTCCGGACGCTCCTATCAAATTCTTCTCATTATACCATATTCTAGACCACAAAAAAAGTGGCTGGGACAGAAGTCCTAGCCTCTCAATTATTTTTGGATTGTCGAGCAAGACGCAGTGGTTGAGTGGGCTCTACTACGCTGATTTCATCAGCTTTTACAGGCCTACTCAACTGTGCGGAGGTGGGACCACGAAATCGAATTCTAACGAATTACCGATTTCTGTCCCACTCTCTCTTTTCTTACAACAAATGCGCTTCGTGTTTTTGGAAGACTTCTTTTCCAAGCTCTACTAACTTGGTGATCAAATCTGTATAGTTAAGTCCCATATTGTCCCAAAGCAAGGGATACATAGACCATTGGGTAAATCCTGGCATGGTATTGAGTTCGTTTAAGAAGATCTCTCCTTTATCGGTATAGAAGAAATCACAACGCGCTAAACCTAGACCACCGATTGCACGAAAGGCTTTTTCTGCGTTGGTCCGCATGGTTTTCACAACCTCAGGGTCCAATTGAGCTGGAATCGCCATGGTAATTTTATTGTCGATGTATTTAGCATCATAATCATAGAAGGCCACATCTTTCACAACTTCACCTGGCAAGGTGCTCTTCACATCATAGTTTCCAAGAAGTCCAACTTCGATCTCACGCGCATTGACTCCTTGTTCTACCAAGACACGGCTATCGTACTTGAAGGCCAATTCGAGAGCAGCCCGAAGCTCTGTTTGGTTTTCAGATTTTGAAATTCCTACGCTAGAACCCATATTGGATGGTTTGGTAAAGACAGGATAAGAGAGAGTGGCTTCAATTGCAGCAATTTTCTCTTCCAAGTCATCGCCTTCCACTACAGCTACATAAGGAACTTGTGGAATCCCTGCAGACTCCAAGACCCGTTTGGTCGTGATCTTGTCCATCGCAACACTGGAAGCTAGGATGCCACAGCCAACATAAGGCATCTTCAAGACTTCTAAGAAGCCTTGAATGGAACCATCTTCTCCCATTGGTCCATGAAGAACTGGAAAGACCACTGCTCCTTCCTTGTAAATCGCAGATGGTGCCACTTTTTTAGACCAGTCCACTGTATCATTGGTCATCAATTTCTCATCATCCGCTGGTTTCTCATCAAAAGCTTGCGTCTGGATGAAGTCTCCTGACTGCGTAATAAAGTAGGTTTGAACCGAAAATGCTTGGTAATCAATCGCGCGCATCACGCTTTCTGCTGAAAGAACAGATACTTCACGTTCTGCACTACGTCCACCATACAACAGGATTAAGTCTTGTTTACTCATAGTTTCTCCCTAATTGTTCCCTTGATTTCTTACTTGATAGTATACCACAATGATAGCCCTTTCGAAAGAACTTCTCTTATAATTCTGTCCGATTTTCAATCGCGCGAAGCAAGGTCACTTCGTCCGCATACTCGATGTCAGCTCCAACTGCCAATCCCCGTGCCAAACGTGTCACTTTGATCCCTGCTGGTTTGAGCACGCGTGAGATATACATCGATGTCGCTTCCCCGTCTGCCGTCGCATTGGTCGCAACAATGACCTCTGTGACTGTTCCATCCATCAAGCGACTAATCAAACTCTTGAGATTGATATCATCGGGTCCCACACCATTCATAGGCGAGATCAAGCCATGCAAGACATGATAGCGACCGTGGTATTCCTGGATATTCTCCATAGCAGATACATCCCGGCTATCTTCTACAACCAGAATGAGGGATGGATCTCGCGTTTCATCTCGACAAATCTCGCAGGTTTCTTCATCGGTTAAATTTCCACAAATACTGCAATACCCCAGCTCACGCTTGGCATTCAGTAAGTTCTTGGCAAATTCATTGACATCATCATCCGACATACCAATCGTGTAAAAAGCCAGACGAGTCGCTGTTTTGATCCCAATTCCTGGCAACTTCGAATAGCTGTCAATTAATTTTGCAATAGGTGCTGGATAAAGCATAATTTCCTTTCTAATTCATGGGGTGTTTCTGATTGTATAAATTAATAATGTCACGCGCAATGGAATGACTGACCGTCGCTTGTAGATTGGTATTATGTGGAAAAACCACTGCTACCGCAATCTTTGGATTGTTTGATGGTGCATAAGCCACCACATTGGTATTAATGGCTTGTTTGCCTCCATCGACTGTGGTTTCAGCTGTACCGGTCTTTGCACTAATGGGCACACTAGCACCTCGACCCACGGTCTTTCCTGTCGTTAACCCACTCGTACCATTTGCAACTTGGTAGAACCCTTGCTTGATCAAAGCCATGTCCTCCGCTGAGATATGCACCTGATTGAGCTCTTTAGTTTCGATCGTTTTTTTCAACTGACCAAGGCCCCCTTGATCATTATTGTCATAGATGCCTTCAACAACATGAGGACTCACCCTCTTCCCATCATTCGCAACTGTCGCCACATACTGGGCCAATTGCATAGGTGTATAGTTGTCAAACTGGCCAAAGGCATTAGTCAAATAATTGCCGACTGTATATTCTTTCGGGATAAAACCAGTCGATTCATTGGGAAGGTCAATCCCCGTTGTCGTTCCAAGACCATACTCTGCAAAAGTAGAACGGAGTTTTTTCATAGCAGGGTCTACTTGATCCACTTGTAAGGTCATGTTTGGAGTGTAGGGTTGCCCCATCATCTTAAGGGCAATTTGGACCATATAGGTATTAGAGGAGTATTCCAAAGCCTCCACCGCATTGATGGAACGACTACCGTATTGGGTAAACCAAGAATTGATAGGAGCTGATCCTGCAAAAACAATCGGCTGATCGGTCAGCACCTGATTCCCAGAAATGGCTCCATTTTCCCATCCCGAAGTCAAGGTCGCTCCTTTGACCACGGATCCTGGGACGAAGACGTTGGTCACTGTTCCCAAAGCATCTGCTGATAGATCTTGACTCCCTGCTTGGTGTTTAATCCCTGCCATAGCAAGAACTTTCCCTGTATCAGGCTCCAGTGCTACAGCATAGACACCTTCGGAGTAGGTCGCATTTCCAGCTTGTAACTCTGCGCTAAAGGCAGAGCGGAGAATATCCTCCACCCCTTTTTGGAAATCCAAATCAATCGAGAGCTTGAGGTTTTCTCCCTTAGCCCCTTTCGAAACGTCGACCACTTTTTCTATGTTGCCATTTTTATCCAGAAGAATTTCTTTTTCACTGCGTTTCCCTTGGAGAACCTCTTCATATTCCTTTTCGAGATAAGACGTTCCAACCCGGTCATTAAGAGCGTAACCTTTTTTGACATACTGGTCGACCTCTTCTGCTGGAAGCCCCGCCTGCTCGGTTGAGACATTCCCAATAATAGAGGCTAGAGGAGTATCCAAAACCTTGCGGTCCCAGCTAGTCGTGATGGCAATTCCCGGAAAATCTTGACTGTCAGCAGTGATGGTCGCAATCTGCTCAGCACCTAACGCTTTCGTCGTAATGATTCCCGTCGCAAAATTCTCCACAGCATTCATCTGGCTGTAAAGATAGATGATCTTTTTCTCATCATCAGTGTAACCGAGTTTCGAAGGATCAATGCTGTCCACTGCCGCTTGATAGATTTTAGCTTCCGGCAGACGATTTCCATCTGTATCATATTTCTTTTTCTCAGGCAGATGTTCCACGACCTCTTGATAGACTTTGGTATTGGCTAGATAATAGTCTACTTCTTGCCGTTCGGTCACTTGAGGATCCTCTACATCAACGTACTGTAAGAGTTTCCCTGCAGTCTCTCGCATTTCTTGGGCTGTCATTTTACGATCCCGCGTAAATGTCAGAACCTGTTTCCCCACATTTTCCACCAAGGGCTTGCCAGAAGCATCATAGATTTGTCCTCGCACACTCCCTTGTTTGACCGTCTTTTTCGTAGCTTTTGCCAATTTATCCGTATAATAGGATTGGTGAGTGATCTGCATATAGCCAAGCCGAGCAATCAGAACTAAAAAAAGAAGGCAAATCAAACTAAACAGCAGATATAGCCTGCGTGTTATCGAATGATTCTCAAACTTCCGTATTTTTTTCTTCATGAAATTTTCTATCCTTCTTTTCTAATAAACACTTTCCTTTCATTTTACTATTTTTTCAAGAGTATCTCAAGAAAATGAAGAGGCCTTTCCTGGAATTTTACAAAGAAAAAAGATTGGACAGGCTCGCCCAATCTCTTCTACTAATAGGTCACCACGTTGATCTTTCCTTTGTCGTACTCGGCAATGAAAATATCCAAAACGTTGTCATAGCCTTCTTTTTCCAATTCAGCCAGCAGCCACTCTTCACTTTTTCCAATTGTTTCCAAAATTTCAAGCTGAACTACGCCATCCGTAATAATCGGGTATTTAGGATTCTCATCTCCCAAACGTACAATAATCAATTGACCATTTTGTTCAATAACAGCGCGCTTCACATCTTTTAATTGAAAAATCCCTTGTCCACGTAGTTTCAAGGCAACATCTGAAGCAGAAAGTCCTTTGGAACGACAAGCTTCCGGATCGAGTTTCCCATTTTTAATGATGACAGTAGGTTTTCCATCAATCAAATGCTTCATAAAACGAACATTGGTATTGAGCCATTTTAAGAGCAAGATCAAAATGGTCCACATCAAGAGAATCACAATGTATTGAAGAATGGTAATGGAGCTATTGTAAATAACCCCACCAATAATTCCCCCCAGAACAAAGTTCTGTATCTGGTCTACTGCAGAACTTGGTGCTAGATTGCCTTTCCCTGTCACATTGATCACAAATACCAAGGAAATCAAGCCGAGAGCTAATTTAATCAAAATGGCTAAAAAATCTACTGTCATTTGTTCACCTCCACAAGTTCCACGTCTGTTTTATACAGATCCATCTTTTCTAATAGGTAGCTATCTGGGTCAGATCCTGCGATAGCTCGGTAATAAACTGCTCCAACTTTCAGGATCGCCCCATCTGTGGCTGCCGAAGTATTGACATAGACCTTTTCTTTTTTGACATTCAACTCCTTTGAGATGACTTCAATAAAATGCAGAGACCGTTGGAACTGGTCGTTATTACTTTGACTATTTTGAAAATTACTGATGCTGATCAAGACCACTGCAACCAGAGTCAAAATCGAGATAATGGATAATTCACGGAATTTGCTATCGTGCTTATCCCGATAGGCTTTCACCGCGAAAAAACCAGTCAGTAGAATGAGCAAGCCAGAGATCCCAATGGTCACCCAATTTTGCTGACTAATCTGACTCAATACATAGTCATAAGAGTAAAATTTCATAATGAACTCCCTTTCTCCAAATGAATTCAAGCTATTATAATGGATTTCAGGAGAGAATTCAAGGCATTCTAATCAGAAAAAAATATATTTTTTGTTATAATAAAATTATCTATCATGTCAAGAAAAGGAAACACAATGAAACTCATTTCATGGAATATCGACTCGCTTAATGCTGCATTAACCAGTGATTCGGCACGCGCCAAACTCTCTCAAGAAGTCCTCCAAACCTTGGTTGCTGAGGATGCGGATATCATTGCCATTCAAGAAACCAAGTTATCCGCCAAAGGACCTACAAAGAAACACCTCGAAATCCTTGAGGAACTCTTCCCACAATATGAAAACACCTGGCGCTCTTCTCAAGAACCGGCTCGTAAAGGCTATGCTGGAACCATGTTCCTCTATAAAAAAGAGCTCACACCAGTTGTGACTTTCCCAGAAATCGGAGCTCCTTCGACCATGGACTTGGAAGGTCGGATCATTACACTAGAATTTGATCACTTTTTCGTGACTCAGGTCTACACACCAAACGCTGGTGATGGTCTCAAACGTTTGGAAGAACGTCAAGTCTGGGATGTCAAATATGCGAAATACTTGGCTGAACTAGACAAGCAAAAGCCTGTCCTTGCAACCGGTGACTACAACGTTGCTCACAAGGAAATCGACCTTGCTAACCCTGCCAGCAACCGTCGTTCACCAGGTTTCACAGACGAAGAACGCGAAGGATTTACAAATCTTTTGGCCAAAGGATTTACAGATACCTTCCGCCACCTCCACGGCGATGTGCCGGAGCGTTACACTTGGTGGGCGCAACGCAGCAAGACTTCAAAAATCAACAATACAGGCTGGAGAATCGACTATTGGCTCACAAGTAACCGTGTGACAGACAAAATTACCAAGTCAGATATGATCGACTCAGGCGCTCGTCAAGATCATACACCAATTGTATTAGAAATTGATTTGTAAGGATGTTCTTTATGAATTTCAATGCAGTGATTCCTGAGTTTATTGTATCGAATATAGAGCAGTCCCGTTCCTTCTACTGTGATTTACTGGGTTTTACCATCGAATACGGGCGACCAGAAGAGAACTTCCTTTTTCTTTCTCTCGAAGATTGCCAGCTAATGATAGAGGAGGGAACAAAGGAGGAGCTAGCTGAACTGACTTATCCATTTGGTCGTGGAGTCAATATCTCCTTTGGCATAAAAGATGTCCCTAGACTCTATCAAAAATTGCTAGAATCTAACTATCCTATTCATCGTCCATTGACCAAAAGAGAATTTCGTGTTGGTGAACAGTATATCTATCCTCATGAATTTTCAGTTTTAGATCCAGATGGCTATTTTTTAAGATTTAGTGAATAGAATAATCATCACCCGTCTATGAGCTATAACCAAAAATCTATTATTTGGGGTGCAGTTCAATAGCGGGTGATTTATTTATCTTTCATCTTAAAAAATGAGACAGACTGACTTTCGAGACATAAAAAAAAAACGGAGCCTTCACATGACGGCTCCGACTTTTTTATCTTCATTGATAGACCAATGATTGATTTTTTTATTTTTTCTTCTCAATGTGATCTTTGAGATCTTCTTGAGCTTTTTTATTGGATTCTGCTTTTTTCTTCAACCATTCTTCTTTGGCCTTGTTAAAGTCTTTGGTTGTGACAACATCTTTGGACATTTCAAGGTATTTGTAGAATGTTCCTGTTCCTTTTGTACCAACCCATGAAGCAGCACGACTGTATGGTACGGTCCGTTGAAGCATTGGAGAACCACCATTTGAAACAGTTGGAAGCGTAATCGCACTATCCGTCAACCAAGCTTGTGCTGCTGCATATTTTTCGTAGCGTTTTGCTTGATCCAACAATTCAGCATCCGCATCTTTTAACATGTTGGCGTATTGGTCCAAACCAACTGCTGCAATGGCTGGGTTGTTTGTTCCCGCATCTATACCAAAATAGTATGAAACTGAACCATTGACTGGGCTGATACTTTCGAGATAAGTGGATGGATCTTGGTAGTCAGGGGCCCAACCACCGCCTGAGATATCGTAATCTCTCGCAGCTGCTGTATCACTGAAATAGGTGATATTTTGGAAATCATCATCCGAAACCTTTTGAAGGTCCACAACGACATTGTCTGCACCAAGCGCTGACTCTACAGATTGTTTGAAGGAGCTAGCTTGTTGGACCATGCTGTTGTCCACTTGGCTGACAATATAGTCCAAATGAATTGGGAATTGAACTCCTTGTTTTTGCAATTCAGCTTTAGCTTTCGCAAATGAAGCCTTGGCTTTTTCTGGGCTGTAAAGGCTTGTTTGACCATCGTCCAGATTCACACCCTTCCATTGGTCTCCATAGGTAACCAATTGTTTTTCAACGACTTTACCAAAATCTTCTCCATTGATTTGGACATAGGTTGGTGGCACCAAGGTACTACGAAGGGTATTTTCAGCCGCATCAGCCCCGGATACTTGTGCTGCATAAGATTTACGGTCAAATGCAAAGTTTACCGCTTGACGGAAATCCTTGTTCAGGATTGCTTTCTTGGTAGAAGCTTTTTGTTCATCCGTTGTTTTGGCAGTGTGGTCATACTTTTGACGGTCCAAGTTGAATCCAAGATAGTAGGATGTTCCTAATTGTAAACCGTAGACAATGTTGTCGCCAAAGTTTTTCTTAACGCTCTTGTAAGTCGAGCTGTTTGGCATAACAGATGCAAAGGAATATTGACCTTTTTCAAAGTTTTTAATGATAGAATCTGGGTTTGATCCATCGTTAAAGGTCAATTTGACATTATCGATATGAACATTTTTCGCATCGTAATAGTCTTTGTTCTTGACCAATTCAATCTCAGATTTTGAAGTCAATGATTTCAAGTAATATGGACCATTGTATAAGATGCTGCTAGGTTTCAAAGAACCAAAATCTTTTCCTTGAGATTTCAAGAAATCCGCATTGACTGGGAAAAGAACACCTGAGGTTGTTTTTGAGTTCCAGAAGCTTTCTGGACGGACCAAAGTATATTGGATGGTGTGGTCGTCTAAGGCTTTGACTCCAACTGTGTTAAAGTCTTTGGTTTCCCCTTTTACATAGGCATCCAAACCTTTGATCGAATTTTGAATCAAGAAGAGACCTTCTGATTTAGACTCAACCGCGTGTTTGATCCCTGTAACAAAGTCTTGAGCCGTTACAGCACCATATTCTTCTCCTTCACTCGTATACCATTTGGCATCCTTACGAAGTTTGTAAGTATAGGTTAATCCATCTTCAGAGACAGTCCAATCTTCTGCTAGACTTGGCACAAAGTTTCCGTATTGGTCGTTTTCAAGAAGACCATCTACAAGGTTACTTGTGACATCTGAAGTTGTTGTACGAGTTGCAGCGATGTAATCCAAGGTATTTGGATCCGCTGAATAGACGAATGAGTAGGTTGCTTGATTGCTACTACCACCACCACACGCTGCTAAGAGAAAGGCACCTGCAACAGAAACTCCTGCAAGAGCTAACAGTTTTTTTGCTTTCATCACTATCTCCTTATGTTAGATTTTCTACCATTATACACTATTTCTTTTAAAAAACCAAATTTATTTTAAAAAAGTTCGTTATTTCTGAATGAATATAATAAGATGTCAAGAAAAAGCATCTTGAAATCAATCTCAAAAAAGCTGGATAGGCGAATCTAGGCACCTACCACCACAGATTTGCAAAACTGAATCTTTCAATCCTTTTAATAAATATACGTTCAGCCTAAAAAAGAACCTCTGCTCGAACGAGCAGAGGAACTGATTCCTAATCAAAATGATAGAGTTGTGGGTACTGGTCACATTCAGGATTTTTAGGATGGCAGATAGCCCGTCCAAAATAAATCATGGCTTGATGGGCAGCTAGCCATTCGCTCTTTGGCAGAACATCCATGACCCGCTTTTCAACTTCCAATGGCGTCGCTGATTTCTTGACAATATCATGGTGCTTGCAGATCCGCTCCACATGGGTATCGACAGCAAAGGCTGGAATACCAAATCCTACACTCATAACGACATTTGCTGTCTTGCGACCTACTCCTGTCAGGCTTTCTAACTCTTCGCGAGTCTGAGGCACTTGACCATCAAAGTTATCTAGCAATTGCTGGGCACATTTTTTGAGAAATTTGGCCTTATTTCGATAGAGGCCTAATTTAGAAATATGCTTGGCGATAGCGGCTTCACTGGCTGCTGCCATAGCTTGTGGGGTTGGAAAAGCCGCAAACAAACCTGGTGTCGCTTTGTTAACAGCCGCGTCTGTCGTCTGAGCTGAGAGCATGACTGCTACTAGTAATTCAAAATGGTTGCGAAAATCCAAACTTGGCTTAGCATCTGGAAAGAGAGCAATAATTTCTTCAATCACATGGCGTGCCCGTTTCTTTGATAAAACCATAATTTCTCCTTTACATTACTAGACTTTATTATAGCATGAAAGCACCCTATTTCTAAAAAAATCAGCTTCAAAAAAAGAAGAGGGACTGGAAATGAAATTGAATCGAACTTCATTATTCGTCCCACTTCTATCATAAGATATTCCTTGGCTCTATTGTTTATTTTACACCAATCTCTTTAAGAAGGTAATCAAGGTTTGAGCAGAGCGTTCGCCAGCCTCCACGATAAATTCATCAAAAGAGATATTGGCTGCGTGATCTGCCGTATCACTCATAGCTCGAATGACCATGAAAGGACGTCCAGCTGCGTGTGCGGCTTGGGCAACGGCTGCCCCTTCCATCTCAACTGCCAAGACTTCTGGGAAATGCTCCCGAATCGCTGCGACTTTTTCTTCACTTGCGATAAAGCTATCTCCTGTTGTAATCAAGCCAACATGCGTGGTTGCAGCTTCTTCTTCCAGAACTTTTTTCATTTCTGATACAAAATAGCGACTGGATTCAAAGTAAAGTGGTTGACCTGCCATTTGACCATACTTATAGCCAAAGGCTGTCACATCCACATCATGATAGGCCAATTTATTCGCAAGAACGATATCTCCAACAGCCATTCCCGGTGCGACTGCTCCTGCAGATCCTGTATTGATAATGGCTTCCACTTTGAAATCATTGGCCAAGACGGCTACACTCATGGCAGACATGACTTTTCCGATGCCACTTTCAACCAAAACGACTTCATGGCGACCAATCGATCCTGTATAGTAGACTTTTCCAAGACGCAGATGCTTTTCCCCATTTTCAAGGGCTTCAACCAGAATCTTTAACTCCTGGGGCATGGCTGCGATAATTCCAATTTTCATATCCATTCTCTCCTTGTGACGACCTTACAGACGCCAAATAGCAATGATCAAGGCAATGAGGAGCACAATGATCCAGAACAAAATCTTATTGAGTTTGGATTGGACCACACTTTGTTTACGCTCTTCAATGCGACGACTCTTGGTCACAGTGGGCTCCACTTGGATCTGCAAGGTATCCTGTGAATAGCTCTCCTGCGGGCGCTCCCTACGGCTTTCTCTCATAGGTCGTTCGTAGCCAAATCCCCTGTGGTCTGTCCGAATAATCTTCGTCTCTTCAGCATCGACCATTTTAGGATCCGAAATGTCCTCACCTCGCCTCGCTCGTTCAATCATTTCATCGGTTAATAAAGGTTTTCCCATCGGATCCTCCTCTATTTATTGATTAAGTCCCAATATTGGATAGCCATGATGGTCTTGGCATCACAGATTTCACCAGACAGGATCAAATCTTTCGCTTCCTTCAAGGTCACTTCTAATAACTCTAAGGTCTCATCCGCATCTTGTGGACGTGGATTTTCCACCTTTTTCAAGTTGGTCGCACCATAAAGTTTGATTCGCTCATTACAAAATCCAATGGCAGAATAAAAATCATACAATAACTCTAGATCCGCTGTATAGCCAATTTCTTCTTCCAACTCACGCAGAGCAGCCGATTTAGGATCTGCATTTTCTCCCTTTTCTAACTTCCCTGCTGGAATCTCCACCGAGGTCCTTTCAATCGCCTTGCGGTACTGCTTGACCAAGATCGTTTTCCCATCTTCTGTGATCGGCAAA
Source organism: Streptococcus sp. 27098_8_99 (assembly GCF_041431935.1). Taxonomy (NCBI): domain Bacteria; kingdom Bacillati; phylum Bacillota; class Bacilli; order Lactobacillales; family Streptococcaceae; genus Streptococcus; species Streptococcus sp. 27098_8_99. The sequence goes on from NZ_JAPVYQ010000002.1 coordinate 179,921, forward strand.
ACCGCTACTGCTCCGTTATGGAAGATTAAATCACGCTGCGCTTGGCCTTTTCCAGCGGGTAGTTCTACTTGATCAGTGACCACTTGGAAAATTGGCCCCTGATAAATCTCCTTGCGCTCAATGGTTTTTTCTTCAAATTGCATGAGAATCTCCTATTTATTTTTAGGATGGTGTGGCAAGCGAAGGGCATACTCTTCTTTATTCACTTGACGGCCACGACCAATCGCAATCGCATCAGCTGGTACATCCTTGGTAATGGTTGATCCAGCACCGACTAAGGAATTGTCGCCTAATTCAACTGGCGCAATAATCGTCGAATTGGAGCCGACAAAGACATTGTTTCCAATCGTCGTTTTAAACTTATGTTGGCCATCGTAATTCACTGTGATAGTTCCTGCACCAAAGTTAACGTTGCTACCGACTTCACAGTTGCCGATGTAGGTCAAATGACCTGCTTTGGTATTTTCGCCAATAGATGAACCTTTGACTTCGACAAAGTTCCCAATATGGACATCTTTGGCGAGGCTAGAACCTGGACGAATATGAGCGTATGGTCCTACCGTTACGCCATCTGCTACCGTGCTTTCTTCAATCATGGAGTTGGTAATAACGGCACCTGCACCAATTTCACTATCCACAATATAGGTTCCATTGGTTAAGACGGTTTCAGCCCCAATCTTTGTGTGCCCTTTTAGGGTAACATTGGCTTCGATTTGCACTTCTGGTGCGATCTCAACATCGACATCGATATAGGCCGCATCCGGGTTGACAAAGCTCACCCCATTAACCATGTGGGCTTGGTTAATACGACGACGCATGATGCCTTCTGCTGTCGCAAGGGCCACGCGGTCATTGACCCCAAGACTTTCATCAAAGTCTTTAAGCGTATAGGCCCCGACTTTTTCACCTGCTTCTCGGAAAATACCGATCACGTCCGTGATATAGTATTCGCCTTGGGCATTGTTAGTGTTGATATTTTTCAACGCTTCAAAGAGGCGCGCATTGTCAAAGACATAAGTCCCTGTATTGATTTCCTTGATTTGCTTTTCAAAATCTGTCGCATCCTTTTGCTCGACAATTCGAAGCACTTCCGCATTGTCATTACGAACAATCCGACCATAGCCAAATGGATTGGCTGCTTCGGCTGTCAAAATGGTTGCCACATTCTTGTGGTTGATATGAAAGTCGATCAAGTGTTTGAGGCTTTCACCCGTAATCAAAGGTGTATCTCCTGCGATGACAAGAGTATGGCCTTCAAGACCTTCCAAGACTGGCTCTGCCATCATTACCGCATGACCAGTTCCCAATTGTTCGGTTTGTTTAACAAATTCTGTTTGTCCAGCTAGGACTTGCTCCACCAATTCCGCCTTGTGGCCCACAACCGTTACCGTCTTCTCAGGTGAGATGGCTCCAACACTACGGAAGACATGCTCCAACATTGAGATCCCTGCAACCTTGTGAAGAACCTTAGGCAAATCTGACTTCATACGGGTACCTTTCCCCGCTGCTAAAATAATGGCATAATTTGGCATAACATTTCTCTTTTCTGTACAATATCGCTTATATTATACCATTTTTTAGCCCTTTTGGAAAATAAGACCCAAACCAAAAAACTCTCCTATAAGGAAAGCTCGAATGTAGACAAACTATTTTTTAGTAAGATAAGTAACGTTACTCTACAAATCAGTAATAATAGTTTTAATTTTAAAAATTAATCAAAAATATACTAAAACTTTCCGCTGTGAGAAAAGTGCTTGAAATACAATCATTTCAAGCACTCGGGAGTTTTGAGAGTAAAACAGTTTGGGAAACTGTTTTAGCCTGAGCCCAGAAATTAAGGAGCGAAGAGGCTCAAAACTAATTGAACACGGGCTGCGGATTGTGTCAAAAAGATAAGTTCTCCTAGAATCTAAAGATTCTAGGAGAACTTCCTATTTTGACTGTATCCGCAGATGCTCTTTGTATCTTAATAAGTCATGGAACTTCGAGGAAGTTCGCTGACGTCCGTACTCACCTAAGGAAAGTTTTCAAATTGATTTTGTCTTCAATAATGACTCTCCTAAAAGGAGAGCGTATCTATAATGGATAAACCTTACGAAATTCTTCTAAAACCACCTTGCTGTCAGGGGTAAAAGTCAGTCCGGCCTCGCTCATCCACTCGGTGAAAACCTCCTCATGAACCTGACGCCAATAGGCTAGAGATTTGTCTCCTTCACCTTCCTTATAGGCATGGTCGGCTGAAACCTGATGAAAAGGCTGAACGGAAACCTTTGTAATTTCAATAATGCAGACAGCTTGATCCTTACTGTCTAAAACAACATCAAAAGTTCCTTCTTGTGGAAGGGGTTCGTCCTCTACTGCATAGAGATCGTAGGCTGAGGCTGTTGCTGTTTTTTCGCCTTTAAAGACCAGTTCCGCTAAAAGGTCTGGTTCCACTCCAAAAGCCCAGGCATCTATCTCATCTCCGATAGAGGGGTTGATTTGCTTGTAGGTATTCCACATTTCTTGAGGTGTCATTTCTTCTCCTTCTTTTCTTTTACCTTCCAATTTCTATAGCTTGTCAGTTCTAATTCTGGAAATCCTCGTAACTCTGCCTTCACCTTTAATACTAAGGGTGAGACATTTTCTTCGGTAATTTCTTCCCAATTCAACCAAATGGCATTGGCTGAATCATTGCTTCCATCAAGAACCTCCTGAGGAAGGGATTGTTGAGAGCTCTCGAAATCGAGTACGATATCATAAAAGGCCATGATATGATGTACAGCAAAATCTTTCCCATCTTCTTGAACCAGCACGTCATAAATCCTAGGATTTGAATAATGACTTAGCGTATAACCTGTCTCTTCCAAAACTTCTCTCTTGAGGGTTTCAGTCAACCCTTCACCTGCTTCCTGACTACCACCCGGTAGATCAAAACGATGTTGATAAGGGCCTCTTGTTTTTTCAATGCAGAGCAGTTTCCCGTCTTGAAGACAGACTCCGTATACACCAAAGTGATTTTTAATTTCCATATTCTACTCTTTCTAAAAGTTAAAGATTGCTAGCTCACTTTATCCCTTAAAAGGAAAGAGGCTATAGATTTCATGCTCCTTGATATACTTCTTCAGTATCTCCGTATTCTCTTCGATTTTTGCCTGGATATCTGTCTTTTCACAAGTTAACTCAGTAATAAAGAGGTAAATTTTCAATAAATCTGTCAAGTATAGCAGACGGCGTTCCATTTCTGATTCAAGACTTAAAGAGTGCTCGATTTTTGCAAGCTTTTGATCCAAGCTATCACCATTCAAAAATCTCTGATGAACTCTCCTTCTTATTTTTTGAGTTGATTCTTCCCCCTGTTCTAATGGAGATAAAAGGATTTTTTTATAGTCGAATACTTTATTTTCTGCCTCTCTTTCCAGATAGGCCAATAAAACCAGAGAGCTATCAACAAAAGTCCAAGTGTTATAATTCCCTTCAAATGGAACTTGTATGATACTATCTAATAATTCCTTAGCTATTTCCTCTTGACCATTCAGATAAAGTAAATAGGCCAGATGATTTAGCGATTCGAGATAGCTAGCTTGGGTTTTCTTATTCTTTTTTAAAATTTTATCTAAATAGAGATGTAGGTCTGGATGTTTTTCCAGTTGTTCAACTATTTCCGATAGCTTCATCTGAAATCCTTTCTATTCTTTTTTAAAATTTAAAGAGATTTTAGTCAACTAATCCAACTCTGCTCGGCTAAACAAGTCTTTCATAGTGTTGGTATCATCACAAACTCTTTCAATCCAAGTGCAAATCTAGCTAAGGCGTCTACCTTGGAAGAATAAGCACAAAACATACTTCCTTCTGGATCAAAGTCGATAGCTTTACTTAATTCAGGCATTTTTTCTCCAAATCCAGAGATGCCAAATCGTAGCTATTTCCTTCAAATCCCTCCTCTTCTCGAGTGTCAAACAATTCTAGTCTGTATTCTACATCACGGTAATAAATGAGCGACCCTCGAACATTTTGAGGATTCTCATCATAAACATGCAAGTTAAAAGGGGCAATTATTCATTTATGTTTTCGCATCCCTTCTCCTTTTTAATCTCACTCTTCAACAAAGGAGTTCAAAAAAACCTCAAAAGATGGCCATTGACCATACACCTCAGCTGTTTCTTCTAAAATATAGAAGTAAACCATACCATAATCTTCTTCCCTTAGAGAAAGAGCATAGTTGCCAGAACCAGGATCATAGGCGAAATGGAGAAGGTCTGTAGCCCTAAATCCTGCAGGCACAGCCTCATCGTCATACCATGTAAGAGACTTCCTCATCTCCTCAAGTGAATCAAAGGAATTAAAAGGAAAGAGATGATGTTCATCGTGGACACCCATTACTTGGGGCTGGCCACCGTTGTGCTTGAGATAAAAATCCATCATAGATTTTGGTAATTTCTTTCCAAGAATCTCCTCAAATTGTAAAAAATCTTCGCTTGAAATAGCTGGATCTGTGTCTGTTAATACTAGCATCTCGTCTCCTTTTGAGTCTCTCTTCCCAAAGGCTTTTTTTATTTGACCTCCATATTACAGGTCCCTTTTAGGCTATCATACCATAAGATTCCTTTTCCATAAAGCTAAAATAGAAAATGAGCCCAGTGGTTTTACTAGACTCATTTTATCCTTATTATTTTACTTTTTCAACCCATATTGACCGCTCAATCAACCGTCTTAGACAGAAGTCTTGCCCTTCTTCTTGAACCAGCACGTCATAACCCCTAGGATTTGAGTAACGGCTAAGGGTATAGCCCGTCTCTTCCAGAACTTCTCTCTTGAGGGTTTCTGTCAACCCCTCACCGAGTTCCTGACTACCACCCGGTAGATCAAAACGATGTTGATAGGGGCCTCTAGTTTTTTCAATGCAGAACAGTTTCCCCTCTTGAAGACAGACTCCGTAGACGCCAAAATGATTTTTGATTTCCATCAAATCCTCCTACTTTCATTCAAAGCTCAGTCGATAGTGAAACCAGTATAGCTATTCTTTTTGCAACACCATCTCTTATTGACCCTAATCATTTCTTCTCTATTGATTTAATACCTTTTCAATATCAATTTTAGTAATTTTTCTAGATACCAATAATCCTGCAAAAACTGAAGTGAGTATCCCTATTAATACCGGGAACAACAATCTGGTAAGTTCAATATCTAGTGGTAATCCACTCAAAAAGATGATCAAATAAGAAATAGCAATTCCTATCACCAATCCCGCGCTTGTACCTCTTACTCCCATCATAAAGCTTTCAAATAAATATATTCTTTTTATCTGTCGATCAGATGCACCGATGATTTTAAAAGTTGCGATCTGTTTATGATTCTCCTGAATGGTAATGGCTAGAATATTGATGATATTAATAATCGCTACAATAGAGATAAGAACTATGATTAAGAGGATAAAAAGGTCGATGTAGGAAAACCATCTGGATAGCATATTGATAACATCCTGTTGTGTTGCTACAACAACATCTAATCCTGTTCCTGATAAAGATTGTTTTAAATTTTCATTTTTTAAAACATTCTTTTCTATCTTGTTTGCCACTTCATTTAAATCGGTTCCATTTTTTACAGTAGCATTCAGATAGTAATACTTATTTGATGAAACGCTACTACTATTTACATTGATTGCCATCATTTGATTTATTTCTGTTGGCAAGGTAGAAAATAACTGCGCTTCTTGCTTGTCTATAATGCCAGAAATTACAAACTTTTCATAATGATTATCAATCTTAATAGTCACCGTATCTCCGACATTCATTGATGTAGCCTTGTGTACGGAATCTCCGATTAATATTTCATTGTCCTTCTCTGGAAATTTCCCTTCAGCAATTCTAATATTCAGGTTTTTTAAATACTTTTCTTCTAGACAATGGATAGTATTGGAAACCGATGTTTTGCCATTTTGGAATTTGATATCATCCGTAAATAATAGTTTTACACCAGTAATATTTTTTACTTCATCTATTTTTTTTACTCGATCAATATCTTCATTAGAAAATAAAGGCAAAGCTTTATAATTCAGAGAATTTTCTTTATTACCAAAGGCAACAGTAACAACATTTTTATTTGCTACAGTCATTTCTTTAATCATTTTATTATAGAAAGAATTAGAAATGAGCATCACTAAAACAATTAGCAAAACAGAGATCGCTATTGACAGTCGAACTAATCTATATCTTCGTTTGTTAACTTCTAAATCTCTTTTAGCAATGAATAATATGGAATGATTCATTTTATCATCTCCTTACGTACTCAATTTTGCCATCAACAACTGTGCAAATAGACTGCATACTATTCGCCACCTTATCACTATGAGTTACTGTTATAATCGTGATACCTAACTCCTCATTGATCCGCTTCAACAATTCTATTATATTTTGTTCGTTAGCAGCGTCTAAATTACCAGTAGGTTCATCTGCTATCAATATTTCTGGATTATTAATAAGAGCTCTTGCCAAAGCAACTCTTTGTTTTTCACCTCCACTAATCTTATCAATACTCTTGCTTAACATTTCCTTTGAAAGACCTAAAGTGTTACAAATTTCGTTAATGTTATTCTCTCCATTTTCAAAAAAATATCTTGGAAGTAGAATATTCTCTTCCACCGTGAAACCTGAAATCAAATTAAAGTTTTGGAAGACACAGCCAATATTCCTACGCCTTACCTTACTCAAATTTTTCATATCTAAAATGGAACTACCACAGACTAAGATATCCCCCTCATTTAAACTGGTAATCCCTAATATTAATTTAACAAGAGTAGTTTTTCCTAATCCAGAACGGCCAACTATTGCAGTCGTGCTACCTTTTTTAAATTCAAAATTACAATTTTTGAAAATATATCTGACATCCGATCCATCACTAAAACATTTAGTAACATTCACTAATTTAATCATGATTTCACCTTCATTCCATAATGACTTAGCAAATCAATTGTACTATACGTTTCTTCTAAAACAATCTCTTAAGGTTTCAGGTAGCCCATTCAAAAAGTTCTTCTGAACTTACCCTCAGTTATCTTCATAATTGTTATTATCCCTGTCTTTTTTTGGTGAAATAGGCTAGATCTCCATCGTGACCAATCATAAAGAAATCTGATTCATCCTGATCACTCTGGTAGGTTTAATTTCGTTCAGTAAGATCTTCTTTAGCATAGAGGTAAATACCTGTCTCACCACTGTCCTAACTTAATTGTTCACCTAGGTTTGATCCTCTTTCAGTAAGGAAAAAACAATTACATTTCTTAGCAAGATTTCAACTCTTGCTTTTTCATCCTCCTACTTCAAACTCCAGCCACCATCAATCGTCAGGATTTGCCCTTGCATAGCAGACGCCTTCCCGCTAGCCAAAAAGAGGCTAACTTCTGCCACTTCCTCTGGCTCTATCCAGCGTTTGATGGGGGTTTCACTGGCTACCCAGTCAGCCAAGCCACCAGGTTCAAAGTCAGCTGCCGTCATGCCTGTTTTGACAGCCCCAGGAGCAATCCCAAAGACCTGAATCCCAGCTTCTGCATAATCCAGGGCCAACTGCTTGGTAAAGCCCGCTAGAGCATGCTTGGAGGAAGTATAAGCGTGACCGCCTCCACCAGCTAGACTAGATGCAATGGAGCACATATTGATGATGATACCTCGCTTCTTCTCCAACATTTGAGTCAGATAATGCCGTGTCAGCTCCACCGGAGTCACATAGTTAATCTCAAAAATCTCCTGAATCTCCTGAGCACTTTGCTCAAGAAGCGGTTTGTAATCATCCAAGACCCCAGCCGTATTACACAAGACATCTACCTCAGGACACCAGTCGAAAATCGGCGTCAAATCAAGAGTTAAGTCCCGTTGCAAGAAGTGAAAACCATCTGCTAACTGAGGATCCGCTCCCTGGTCCACTCCATAGACCTGGTAGCCCTTTTCTAGAAAGAGGCGAGCTTGAGCCAGACCAATCCCGGAACTCACGCCTGTAATCAAGACTCTTTTAGTCATGGACTTCCACCCAATCTGTCGCTAAGACATCACAAGGGGTTGGACTCCACATAGAGAAGCCTTCCCCTTCACCAGAAACGTTAATGAGGAAATAAGGCGTCACTTCTAGAGCCACTCCATTTTGCTCGATGGTATCAAAAAGCTGCACATAGTTCTCAGCTCCACCCCAACCTGTACGTACATATTTTTTCTTAGCCTTTAAGCCTGGTAAAATCTCTTCAAATGTCATGATGTTCTCCTTTGTTATCTAGTTAACTTTCTCCCTTTATTATACCAAAAAAAGAGCTTTCTCTATGTAAAAAGCCAGAGTTCTACTACTCTAGCTTTCATCTTTTATTGATTTTCTTCTGAATGGCGATACCCATAACCGAAATAAATTCCAACCCCGATCAAGAGAGCAACTCCGAAGGCCAGCCAGGTCGATAGGGAATACTGGGTCATAAAGGACAGACAGACCACAATCGATAGGATTGGCAAGACTGGAACCAAGGGCGTTTTAAATTCACCAGGTCCAGGGGCCCCGTGTTCCTTACGCAATTTCAAGAGGGCAAAGGCCAACATAACCAGGTAAGCCAAGGTACAGATATTTAAGAAGGAAGCGATACTGGCTAGCGGGAAGACTCCACCAGCAATGGCAGCCATCGAGCCAGCTACTAGTGTTGCATTTTTGGGAATTCTAGTTTTTGGATCGAGCTGTTTCATAGCTTTTGGCAAGAGCCCATCCCGCGCCAAACTGTATATCATCCGTGAGAGGGCAAAGGTCATGGAAATGCAGACGGTAATCAGGGTCAAAATAGCGACCAGTGATACATAATTCCCAGCCCAGCCGGCTCCTACCTGACGGAGGGCAAAGGCTACTGCATCATCTACATTTAAGTTCTTAAAAGGAACCATACCGGTCAAAACCAGGGTGACCAAAATATAAAGAACCGTTGTGATCAAAAGACTAAGGACAATGCCGCGAGGAACGTTCTTTTGTGGTTCCTTGATTTCGTCGACCGCCATGGAAATGGACTCAAAACCAAGAAAGGCAAAGAACATGAGCGAAGCTCCAGCCATAATCCCTGTCTGACCACCATAGATTTCGCCAAATCCATAAGGGGCAAAGTTTGCCCAGTTGCCAGGGTTTAGATGAAAAATCCCGACAAGGATAAACAAGGCAAGAGCAGAAAACTTGAGTAAGACCAGCAGGGAATTAAAGCGTAAAACCGCTTTTGCATTCATAAGAACTAAGGCTGTGACGAGGACCATGACCAAAATAGGCAAGAGATCCACATAAGTTCCCTTAGCTGGATCAAAAGTCCCGTTTAAAGCCGTCGGCAGGCTCCAGCCAAGATTGGCCAACAAGCCCTTGAAATACGCGACCCAACCTGAAGCCACCCCTGATACAGCTGTCATAAATTCCATCACGGTCAACCAACCGGCAATCCAGGCTGGAAACTCTCCAAAGATGGCATAGAGGTAACTATAGGCCCCACCAGTTGAAGGGATGCGAGACGCAAATTCAGCAAAGAAAAGGCCAGATAAGCCAACGCAAAAAGCCGCAATCACAATCGAAATGATCAAGGCTGGACCAGCTAAATTCGCGGCTGCAGTCCCAGTAATCGTGAAGATCCCTGTCCCCACCATGGCACCAATTCCTAAAATAATCAAATCCCATAAACGTAAATGGCGATTTAGACCGGGGTGTACTTGCCCAAGTCCCTTTTTTCGAAATAGATTCATGCATATTCTCCCATCTAATGAGTTTATTCTATCATACTTGGACAAGAAAGGGGAGACTCTTTTTCCCCCTTTTCTTACTATTTATCACTTTCCGTCCTATTCTTTTTCAAAGCACGAATCGTAAACCAATAATAAATAACCAACCCAAAGACGATGATCACTGTGGGCAGAAGAACCGTCATACCAAGATTCTGAACTCCTTGTGCCAAGGTCCAGCGATGTAAGAATCCAACCACTAAAAAGGCGACGATAGGAAAGATGAAAGCTCGTCCAAACTCTTCTTTCCATTGCCAAAGAATGAGAGCTCCGCTAGACCCTGTCATGAGAAGAGCATCCCAAGGACTAGGGACTACAAACCATGCAAGAGCTGGCAAGAAACGGACCCCCACTATTTCACCAACAAAATAGAATCCTAGAACTAGAACCAATGCTACATAAATTGCTTTTTTCGCTTTTTCTTCCGCAAAAATGAGGCGACGAAGGAGATAGAAGATTATCCCAACAGCTAGGAGTCCCAAAATGATGTCGGTTAAATAGACTAGTGGCTTGAGCACAAGGACCGCTTGAGAAGCAAAATCACTTAGGAGGCGATAAAAAATCACAATACCTGAAAAGATAGCCCCATATTTCAAAACAGACCGCGTCGATTCTTTGGGCATATTTTCGATGATTTGGTCTGCCATTCCCTTTGGATCAAGGCCAAAATAATCCTTTGCCGTGAGGCCATCTCCGCTTGCTTGCGAAAAGTCAAGTGCTAGATTATAGACCTGCTCTCTTAAGGCTTTCTCCTCATATAAGAAACCTGCAAGATTGAAATAATCCCAGAGATCTTGGAAATAAACTTGATCCTCTTGGCTAAAGGTTTGCATCAAGGCCTGCGTTTCTTCAAAATACATTGCTGATTTCATGCTTCTTCCTTCTTTCTTTGGAGACAAAATACAACAAGGGTCAGGACTAGTCCCATGAGAGGAAGGAGCCAGCCTATTAAATGAGCAGTTTCCTGATTCACAAGACGAATCCAGCATCCAGTAACTAAGAAAGTCAGGCCCATGACTAGTAGACTCGACATCAAACGCTCCCTGCTTCTATAGGCCATAACTGCAAACCCAAGTAAGACTAAGACAGCAAGAGCAATCCCCCAACCATCTGACAAGAGGATACTCCCAATGTGGCCAAAATGGATCGAAAATAGTCGTACGATGTTCAGAAACACCATCAGGCTGATCACACTGATAAACATAGCCCAAGACCACTCCATTTCACCATAGCTCTGTTTGGACCAAAGCCACGTGATGAACTGGCTGAACACCAAGAAATTGAGTAGAATGACAACATAGGTTAAAGGTTCGATTTTCAGTGGTGTCATCCAGGTAAAATCCATTAAATAACGCATGCCAACCAAGATCACTCCAAGTATAAAAACTAGTCCCACATAAGATCCTAAAGAGCGTTTAGGCAAATCTGAAAGAACTTGATCCACCATCGCTCGTGGATCCTTTCCAAAATAATCCACCGCCCGAATGCCTTCTTTTTCAGCAACTTTCAGGTCGCAAACCATATTGTAGAGTTGTTCACCGAGCGCTTCATCATCATAAAAATAGGACTTGGCCCCAATATAGGCCACCATTTTTTTCACATAGACTTGATCCTCTTTGTTTAGATGACTCAATTCATCTGACATTTTTTCTGTATAACTTTCTACCATTCTTCTCCATCCTTCTTGATACGTTCTACTTTTGTGACTAGCTCCTGCCACTGGTCCCAAAATTCCCCTAAGCGCTCTCTTCCAGCATCACTGAGTGAAAAATACTTACGATCGGGACCATCTGGAGACGGCCTCATTTCCCCATGAATAACCCCTTGTTTTTCTAATTTTTGAAGCAGGGGATAAATGGTCCCAGCGACAATCTTATCAAATCCCATCTCTTTGAGACTTTGGATCAATTCATAGCCATAGATAGCCTTTTTAGAAATAATCTCCAGCACACAGCCCTCCAAGACTCCCTTTAGTAATTGGGACTCTTTCATCCTTCTCACCTCTTTCTTCACATTTTTTACTAGTTTGTTTTACATACTAGCTGTTTCACTATCAGTATACTCTTTCCAAGCTAGTATGTAAAGCATAATAGTAAATTTTTCAAAAAAATTTTTATTCCTTAAAAATCCCTTAAAATCAAGGTTTCTCTGTATACTCGTGTGTAAATATACAAAAAAAGTTCAAAAAACACTTTATTTTGTAGATTGATTGGAGTATAATAATTTAAATTATTCAAAAGGAGACACGAATATGAAAAAATCGAAGCTTGCTCTTTTAGCAGGTGTCGCCGCGGCTTCAACGCTTTTCCTTGCTGCATGTGGCTCATCTTCTAATGCGTCAAAAGGGACGACCTACAACTACGTGTATGGTACAGACCCTGATTCCTTGAACTATTTGACTTCAAATCGTTCAACTACAAGCGACATTACAACCAACTTGGTCGATGGTTTGTTTGAAAACGATCAATACGGTAACTTAGTGCCTGCTCTTGCTGAAGACTGGTCCGTTTCAAAAGACGGTCTGACTTATACCTACAAGCTTCGAAAAGACGCGAAGTGGTATGATTCAGAAGGAAATGAATACGCTGACGTCACTGCAAAAGATTTCGTGACATCTCTGAAATATGTAGCAGATAAAAAATCTGATGCTCTTTACTTGGTTCAAAACTCAGTCAAAGGATTGGATGACTATGTAAACGGGAAAACCAAAGACTTCTCAACTGTTGGAGTCAAAGCTGTTGATGATCATACTCTTCAATATACTTTGAACCAACCTGAATCTTTCTGGAATTCTAAATTGACGACTGCTACCATGATGCCAGTTAATGAAAAATTCTTGGAATCAGCTGGGAAAGATTTCGGTAGCGTGAAACCAAATGGGATCCTCTACAACGGGGCCTACATTTTGAAGTCCTTCACTTCAAAATCACAAATCGAATTGGAAAAGAACCCTGAATACTACGACAAGAAAAATGTTCACATCGATACCGTTAAATTAACTTACTTCGATGGTTCCGACCAAGACTACCTTGCCCGTAATTTCTCAGATGGGAACCTATCTACTGCTCGTCTCTTCCCAACAAGCTCAACCTACAGTACGATTGAGAAGAAATTCAAGGATAACATCGTTTATTCCCCACAAGATTCTACTGTTTACTACGCTTACTTCAACGTCAACCGTCAAAATTACGGCCATACGAAGAAGACATCTGATGAGCAAAAGAACAGCACCAAGACAGCCCTTCAAAACAAAAACTTCCGTCAAGCTTTGAACTTTGCTTTAGACAGAACTTCTTACAGCGCTCAAGTTAACGGGAAAGACGGAGCATCAAAAACTCTACGTACCCTTCTAGTTCCACCGACATTTGTGCAAGCAGACGGGAAAGACTTCGGTACTCTCGTTGAAGAAAAACTTGCCGCAACAGGAGATGAGTGGAAAGGTGTTAGCTTCGCAGATGCTCAAGATAGCTTGCATAATGCGGATAAAGCCAAAGCGGAACTTGAAAAAGCGAAGGCTGAATTGCAATCACAAGGTGTTCAATTCCCAATCCATATCGACTATGTCGTAGACCAATCTTCTAATGCTCTTGTCCAACAAGCAGACTCTATGAAGAGTTCTATTGAAACAGCTCTTGGTAAAGACAATGTCGTGATCGATGTACAAAAATTGTCTACAGACGATGCAGACAACGCTACTTACTTCGCCCAATCACCAGACCAAAAAGACTTTGACATGGATATCACTGGTTGGGGACCTGACTTCCAAGACCCATCTACTTACTTGGATATCTTGAACCCAACAGATGGTTCAACCTTGACTGGTATGGGACTTGATCCTAAGAAAGACCAAGCGCTCATCGAGAAAATTGGTTTGAACGAGTACAAAGCATTGTTGGATGCTGCCAATGCTGAAAAATTGGATACCAATGCACGTTATGAAAAATACGCTGCTGCTCAAGCATGGTTAACAGAAAATGCAATTGTTCTTCCAATCTACTCTAAGGGTGGAGTTCCATCTATCACGAAGGTAACACCATTCTCAGGCGCTCGTTCTTCAATCGGTATCAAGGGAGATTCAAACTTCTATAAATACCAAAAACTTCAAGATAAGACAGTCACAACTGCTGACTACGAAAAAGCTTATAAGAATTGGTTGAAAGAAAAAGAAGAATCAAACAAAAAAGCGCAAGAAGAACTTGCAAAACATGTGAAGTAATCACGAAAGAAAACACCGAGGATTTGATCCTCGGTGTTTTTTGTGCTAACAAAATGTTGTATGTTTCATCTTATTTCTAATCTTTTATAGACTCGAACGCTATCTCACGACAATCTTCCGATAACTTCTAGAAGTCAGAAGAAAGACGAGAACATAAGAGATGAAGAAGACAGCACAAATGGAAAGAGTTGTTTGAAGGACCAATCCCGCATTTGTCGCTCCTAGGATGGCAACGATTTTTGCAATCATCTTGTAGGCCACTCCTAGGTACAGGAAGGAGAAGAATAAAGGAAGGAAAAAGACGGTGAGTATCTGTTTGCGAATAGTGTTGGACGTTTGCTTTTCGTCCAATCCTACTTGTTGCAAGATCACAAAATTATCTCGATCCTCATAGCCCTCTGAAATCTGTTTGTAGTAAATCACGAGAACCGTAGCCAATAGAAAGATCACAGATAGGAAAATCCCGATAAAGAGGAGAGTCCCTGCTGATTCACGCCACTCTTTCTCTATGCTGTATCGTTCATATCCACCAAAAAGAGTCGCACCATATTGACTCATTTTGTCTGTCGAATACAGCTCTTTGATCAAGCTAGAAATAAAATCTTGGTTATCTTTATTTTTAGCAGTAATAGAGAATTCCAAATTTTTATCAACTTTTAGTCCCAGTTGGTTCAAGTCAGGGAGGACAAGGTGCAAGCCCATTTGATGTTGAAACAGGGCGATTTGGGGGATTTTCCCTTGGATAAAATTGGAATCTAATTTTTGTTTAATCGTGAAGGTCTTCCCATTGATTTCTAATTGCGCGTCTAATCTTCCAGGATACTGATAACCATAGGCTAGGATTTCATTTTCCCCAAGCACAACTTTTTGACCGGTCAGTTGCTCATAAGTCGCCTGATCAAAAAAGTAGACTGTTCCTTCTGACTTCAACTCCTGACCAGTTGATGGAGTGGACTGATCATTCACCTCTAAGATCTTTCCATCAATCTTTCGAATTTCAGCCGACCAGTATGTTGTTTGAGCCACCTGATAATCTGATAGATGTGTTGCATCGGCTGTTTTCTGAATAATAGCTTGAACATCCTTGATAACCGGTTCTGTTTCAGCATCTGAAGGCATATGCCCCACACTAATCATGTAATCAGAAGGGTAAACAGTATCTAGGTAGTTTTTCCCTCCAACAAAGATATTAAGCGACCCGGTTAAGGTGACCAAAACCATGGTGGATAGAATACTAATCGTCGCAAGACCCGCTGCATTTTTTCGCATCCGAGCTATTAAGTTAGAGACGGATATAAAATTCTCTGGCTTGTAATAGTAGGATTTCCGACTTTTGAGAAATCTTAAGAAGGTAATGGAGCCTGCGTTGAATAAGAGATAAGTCGCCAGAATGACCAAAATGACAGCAATAAAGAATCCTTGGACAGCCGCAACCGGACGCTCCGCTGTTAGCGCCAAATAGAAAGCAATTCCTAAGAGCCCTAGACCTAAAAGAGTTTGGACCAGCAAGAATCTTCCCTTCTTCTCTCCTGCTTTCTTTTGCTGCATAAGATGAAGAGAACTGTAGCGCAAGAGGCGGAAAGAATTCAACAAAAGAATGAGGCCAAAAGCTAAGGCTAACCCAAGTAAAGTGTTAAGAACAGCCCCTATCTGGAAGGTTGATTGAATGACGACTGGAAGCCCCATACATTTTAAGAGCAGGGCAAAAATCAAGGGATCAAATAAGAGCCCCAAACCCAGTCCCGCGCCAACTGTGAGAATATAGAAGATAAGCAATTCCCATAAGGTCATGACGAGGAGGTGCTTCTTCTCCATTCCCAAAACACTGTAGAGTCCCAGTTCTTTGGAACGATTTTTCATGACATAGCCATTGGCATAAGCCACTAGAATGATGACGACCAGCTGGACGACGAAAGTACCAAAACCAAGAACCGTTCTCGCCGTTCTCCCTCCGTAAGAATTCTCTAAATGAGGGGTCGTTGCCAAGGCGATAAAACTATAAAGGATCATGGTCGTTAAAATAACAGCCAAGGCAAAGGGATAATAGAGCTTGCGATTTTGTTTGAGGTTGGAAAGAGCTAATTTACTTGTTAATTTAAACATCATGATCCTCCTTACCCGCCATGACCGTCAGAGTATCTGAGATTTCTTGGAACATCTGACGCTCCGTCTTTTCCCCGCGGAAGATCTGATTGTAAAGAATCCCGTCCTTGATAAAGAGCACGCGCTTGGCACGCGCTGCTGCTGCGGTTGAGTGAGTCACCATGAGAATGGTTTGGCCCATAGTGTTGATATCTTCAAAGACGTCCAGCAGTGCTGCCGAAGACTTGGAATCCAGCGCCCCTGTTGGCTCATCGGCCAGGAGGATTTCTGGTGAGGTGATGATGGCCCGCGCTACTGCCACCCGTTGCTTTTGACCCCCAGAGATCTCGTAGGGATATTTTTCAAGCAGTTGGTGGATGCCCAACTCCCGACTCACGCTATCGACCTTGCTCATCATTTCCTTGACCGGTCTGCGAGAGAGGACCAGTGGCAAGAGGATATTGTCCTTGACAGACAAGGTATCAAGCAGATTGAAGTCTTGAAAGACAAAGCCTAGTTTTTCCCGGCGGAAGCTCGATGCGTCCTTGTTTTTGATGGTTGAGGTATCGGTGCCATTGAGGTAGACCCGTCCTTCGGTCGGCTGGTCCAGCATGGCCAGGATATTGAGGAGGGTGGATTTCCCGGATCCTGATTCCCCCATGATGGCCACGTATTCGCCCTTCTCAACGGTAAAATGGATATCCTTTAAGGCTTCAACCTGCGTCCCTTGAAAGCGGGTTTTGTAGATTTTTTTGATATGTTGAACGTCTAGTAGGGTCATGGTCCATTCCTTTCTAGCTCGAAAAAGCTTCAATCGTTTTTTACAAGTCTATTGTACTAAAACTGAAACGCTTTCACCATAACATAACCTTACATTTTACCCTTTATTTCTTACATTTTTGTAAGAAAGCAAAAATAGGCTAGGACTTGAGGTCCTAACCTATTTCATTCTTTTATTACTGAGCCGATGTATACGGTGCAACCATTTTATATGCACTTTCAAGAGCTTGTTTCATTGCATCACGAGATGTTTTCACTTGTTGTAAGAAAGTCGTACGTCCTTGTTCAGGAACAGTCGTACTATCAGGACCTACGCTTGAAAGCATCGTATCAAATTGAGTTTTTGATTCATCCAAGGCCTTAATAGCTGGATCTACTTGTTGAGTATACGCATCTCTCTGAGCCTCTGGAATTTGTTGGCCAATATCTTGCGCATATTTCTTATAGCTTTCAACTAATTTGCTATAAAGATTCTTCATATCTCCGATTGTTTTTGCACTGTCAATTTCTTCATCTGTCAACAATACAATTTCAGGGATATTTGTTGAAGAAGTTGCTGATTTAGATGATTTTGATGAACTGCTTGATTTGCTTTCTGAAGTAGATGATTTTTCTACCTTACTAGAAGAAGCCTTTGCATCTTTGCTAGATGATTCCGAAGCAGTTTTACCAGAACATGCTGCTAACGTTGCAACTGATAAGAGAGCCACGCCCGCTGTAAGAAGTTTTTTCATAATTTTTTCTCCTATAGATATTGATTAATTATATTTTAAAATGAAATCTTTTTATTGTCAAATATTTTATGTACTCAATCCTTTTTATACCGGCTTTTATCACTAACTCTTAACATATTTTTCCGTCCGATTCACAAAAAACAGAAAATATATTTTTATTCATTCCGCGAATAAAATAAAAGATTAGACAAAACGTCCAATCTTTGATGAATGCTTGAAATAACCGAATAAGCCCGTAGCTGATCGTTTAAAGAACTACATCGAGGTATTAAAGGAAGTTTCTAACATATTTATTTGCCTTTTAACTGCAAAAGTGCACAAAATGTGTGAAACAAGATTTCGCTCCTGTTTCTTTTTTTCAATGATGAAGTAATTGATTGAACTCTTCTTGAAGTTCCTTGTTGTCCGTTGGTTTTAGATACATCTTCCCACCATTGGTCGTTGGAGAATGAAAGACAATGGCTTCTCCCGTATCTGTAATGGCAAAGAAATAACTATGCACATCTGGATACTTGTCCCAATTACTATAACGTTCTACGATGCGGTATTTTGCATTTCCCTGACCAGTATCTGTATAAATGGCATCCATCTTGCTATTTTCCCCTAGACTGTAGAGGTTGTCTGGTCCAACATCACCACCAGCAATGCCTTTTTGATAGTTGGGTTGACCCAGTTTTTCACCCCAGCTCTTCATAAATTCTGCTAATTTTGCTGATTTTTCAGCATTCCAAGGCGTTTTTCCCTGGCTTTGGCTATTTCCCGCTGATGGTGTGCTGTCAAAAGTTTGCCAGTCAAAACTCTTGAGATCCAATTTTTCCTCGTCCGATTTTCCAAAGAGGGCATTCAGATCTGACCCCGGTACTTGGACTTCTTCTTCCTGGACTTTGGTCGCGGCTTGAGGCACCTTTTCTATCCGTGAGAGAACGGCTACACCACGGCCAGTTCCTGACAACCAGCTGACTTCTAAGACTTCTCCTCCCTTATAGAGGGTCGTCGCATTGCGCGCTCCACCGTGTCCAGCGACGAAACCTTCAGCTAGCAGAGTCGGTTTTTGGTTCTTGAGGTAATAAACTCCTGTCACAAAGTAGCTTCCATCGGTCTGCTGATTGGCGATGATCATCTCCTCTACCCCATCGTTATTTAAGTCCTTAAAGGCATAATGAACGGCTTCTGGCTGATTGATCACCGTCTCGATCACCCAGCTATTGATCATCCGATCTTCTTTGGCTAATTCATCATTCAATTTGGAAATGGCATCTAACTCTTTGGAAGTGGCAAAAATCTTTTGGTAGTCTGAAAAAACAGACTGGTATAATTGTTTGTTATCTGCCTTTTTCGCGTGTTTTTTTGCTGAAGTCTGGCTACTTGCAGCCTCTTTTTTAGGACTGGACTGGCGTTGGTATCTCTGGTAACATCCTGTTAACATGACCATACTGGAAGCCACTAAGCCCAATTGCATCCATTTTTTTCTTTTCATCTGATTTCCTATAGTCTCCCTTATTTTCATACTAAACTTTATTATACTAAAAAAAAGGTGAGGAAGGAATCCCTTCTTCACACTTAGTTTATTTTATTTGGTTTGGCTCGACGATCCGCTTGACTTTCAATATGCTCTTTCACCAAGGCAACCACCTCATCATTGGTTGGAAGGTCTGAGTGCTGAGCATCTTCCCCCGTCACTGTAATCTCCGTGTAGCTAGCTGCTTGGTTTTGGTAGATATATTTCCCAGCAGAGACACTGGCATCCGGGACCAACTCATCTGAATCATAGGTAATAGTCCCTGCTACTGAATACATATGAAGGGTTGTGGGGATAGCTTCTTTTCCCTTGATAAAATCGGCCAACATCTCAGATTTATTTTTGATATTGGTCTCCGTGAAATTGTAGGGAGTTCCGATGGTCATAAGGGTCTTGAGATCCACCTCATAATCCCCTAGATAATTTTCAATAAAGGCTGTATAAATCAAGCCACCGTTGGAATGACCCAAGCCCTTAAAATTATTAAAATTGTATTTTTCTTGAAGGGCTTCAAAGGCTTGATTAAATAGTTTGGCTTGCTTTTTAATATTGCTATAGCCATCTTTGTTATTTTCAAAACCAACCACAATTACCGGCTCATTGTCCTTGGCATCAATACTACCACTATAGGTGATATGCCCATCATTCCAAACCTTAACCTTAAGTAGACTGTGTTTGGTTCCTTGGCGGTCTTGGTTGAGCTTGGTCACCAAGCCATCAAAGCGGTTCTCTGTCGCAGAGCTTCCCGGGATCATGATGATGGGAGACAATTTTGAATTATAAAATTTCTCGATTTTTGAAACATTCGTCCGAGTCCAGCTATAAGAAGGAATGGCTAAAGCGATCAAGAAAAGACTGACCAAAGTGAGGACGATGGCTGTTTTTTTAGATTGTTTCATCGCTTTCTCCTTTCACTTTTAAATCTTTTCGAATACGATTTCCCATGCGGACAAATGGTAGATAAAGGAGCACATCGACGGTAAAACAAAATATACTGACAGCTAAGGCTCTCAGACTTCCTCCCGTTCCAATAAAGGCATAGAGAAGGCTAGGAGTCCCATCTGGCACCGGATAGACGGCTGCTGGCATCAGCTTGAAGCACAAAGCTACAGCTGCTATTCCCATATTCACCAAAGGGATTAATAAGAAAGGAATCACATAAAGTAGGTTGAGAAGGACCGGTATCCCTACCATGAAAGAAGCCCCATTGTTAAAGAGACTTGGAAACAGACTGAGAAGGCTGACTTTCTTGTCCTTTTGACTTCGTGAAACCAGCAGGATCGCTACCAATAAGGCTAGAACTGCACCAATTCCAGCTACCATGCCAAAACTGCGGTACAAATTGGTCAAGGTATAGAGATGTGGAATACCTGTCGTTGAATGATGGGTCACAGCGTAGGTCAGATTTTCCAAAGCAAAGCTATCATCCGCAATTGAGTTCAAGGCAAAGGATTGACTATTACCAAACCAAGCAGATAGGCTACTAAAAAGACCCATGACGAAGGTGGATAAGAGATGATGACTGCTTACCGTGATAGAAGCCAAGAACTGTTGGATAGTCTGAAAAATATTAAATTGGTTCCCGAGAACCAAAAGAAGATTGAGGCTAACCCCTAGAACCAAGGACAAGAAAATGGGACGCACAGTCTTGGGCTGATAGATAAAGTCTTTGTCCACAATCTGATCGTCACTGGCTTTAGATAGCCGAAAGATCTGTCCGATTAGATAGCCTAAAACAATGGCTAAGAGGATATTGGTCGTCGCAGGTAAGTTGATGCGCGTCAGTTGCCCCTCATGGAGAGGGCCTACCAACAATTCCTGTGACCCTACAATCAAGCTGACCAAAAGAGCGGTGACACCTGCTGTCCCTGTACTTCTACCGTAGTGCCCAGCTGTGTATTTTCCAGCGAAGTAAGTCGCTAAAGGCCCAGCTAGACCTCCTAAAAATTTGGAAAATTTGATAAGAACTTGACTAATAGCTTGATCCCTCGGCAACCAGCTATCCATCGAAAAGAGCTGATGGATATAGCCTCGATCGGAGAAGACCGATAGAGCGATCACCCGAATGATCCCTGAAAATAGGAAAAAAGGAAATAAGGAAACCAGGGTCTTCTGGGAAATTTGAATCAAACTTTTTTCTCGTAACCAGAAAAACTTCTGGACTAAATACTTGGTCATGGGGCCTCCTGTCCGAGTTGATTGACTTATTCACGTTGCTTACTTTCTTCTTATTATACCATACTGGCGAGCCTTTCCTTTCGTTTGTAGAGACGTCATCAGTTGAGAATGCTGTTAATATTTTCAAAACTTTTCAAAAACTCTTTGACAGGGGTCTTCATTTCCTCTATACTATTTGTTAGCTAACAAAACGATGGATCAGGTTGCCGTAGGTCTTGCTATGCTCATAGCGATTGGAGCTGACGGAAAATCAGATCGTAACCATGATTTTTATACCATAGTCCATATCTTTAGGAAGATTTAGGAGGAATCAGACACCGATGTCACAAGAAAAAATTTCAGCCAAGGTCCTGTATGCTATTTTTGCAACAGGGATCCTTTCCTTTTGCGGGGTGGCTGGGGAAACCGCTATGAATATCACCTTCCCAATATTGATGAAGGAATTTGAAATCAATACTGCAACCGTCCAGTGGGTTACGACCATCTATCTTCTAGTGGTTGCCTGTGTGGTCCCCTTGTCTGCTTATCTCAAACGCTCTTTTAAAATGAAGTCCATCTTTTTAGTTGGAAATCTTCTCTCTGTTTTAGGTGTTCTTATCGACTTCCTTGCTCCAAGTTTTGGCTTTGTGGTTCTGGGTCGATTGGTCCAAGGAATGGGGGTTGGTTTTGCCCTTCCTCTAATGTTTAATATCATTTTAGAGCAGGTCCCAAAACGCAAGATCGGTCTCATGATGGGAGTGGGTACCCTAATTACAGCCATTGCACCAGCCATTGGGCCTACTGTCGGTGGTCTCTTGACGGCTAACTTCGGTTGGCGGTCCATCTTTTTGGTTCAATTCCCGATCCTTCTAGCTTCGCTAGTTGCAGGACTTCGCTCCATTGAACAAATCAGTAAAGTCAAGCGAGAAACGCTTGATATCATGAGCCTTCTTGCCATTATTGCTTCATTTTTAGGCTTGATTCTAGGTATTCATGGTCTTTCTGATCATGCTTTCTTTAGTTTTTCTGTTTTTGGTTGGCTGGTGATCGGGTTCTTGGGACTGGTTCTCTTAGTTCGGCGGTCTAATCAGTTAGAGACTCCCATTATCAACCTTGCCATCTTAAAGAACCATCTCCTCACTGGCCATGTTCTTGCCTTTTTCACCTTCCAATTAGGCTCTCTGGCCATG
Source organism: Streptococcus sp. 27098_8_99 (assembly GCF_041431935.1). Taxonomy (NCBI): domain Bacteria; kingdom Bacillati; phylum Bacillota; class Bacilli; order Lactobacillales; family Streptococcaceae; genus Streptococcus; species Streptococcus sp. 27098_8_99. The sequence continues at coordinate 202,351 of NZ_JAPVYQ010000002.1, forward strand.
AGTTTCCTCTTGCCCAATTATGTCCAATTGGTCAACCACTCGAGTACCACGCTTGCAGCCTTGATGCTGCTTCCAGGAGCCATCATTGGGGCTGGTTTTGCTCCCTTCTCCGGTCTCATTCTAGATAAACTAGGAGCCCGTATACCGATTCTCCTTGGAGCTACTTTAATTCTTCTGGCCCATTTCCACTTTACTCTCTTTGGACTGAAGCTGACAAATGGCTTGATTCTCATCTTTTACATGATCTTTATGACCGGTATGGGACTGGCCTTTGGCAATATCATGACCAACGGACAAAAACAACTCTCTCTGGAAGAGCAACCTGATGCGAACGCGATTTTTAACACCTTGCAACAATTTGCAGGTGCTGTCGGAACAACACTGGCTTCGCTGATTGTTGCCATGAGCCAAGCTAATCAAAAGATGGACTTTACTCAAGCCACTGCTAAAGGAAGTCGCAACGGTTTTATGGTCTTATTTGCCTTGGGCATCTTCCAACTCCTTCTCTTATTTTGGGTTGTTGGGAAAGAACAAGATACGAATTAATTTTTCTCATCAGAAAACAGCAATTTGCTGTTTTTTTGTTATCCTTTTCTGACCCGTGTGACAATGCCATCAGGATCTTCAAAAATTATGCCACTTCTGCTAAATAAATCTTGCTTGGATAGGTGTATACCCTATTCTTTCTCTTTTGCTTGTAATGCCAAATATTACAACTAAAAAATTCTATTAATTTATCTAACTTTTATCATTTGAGTTAAAATCCTTGCTTTCTTTTTGTATTTTATTTATAATCATTCTAAACAAGATAAAGGAGACATTGTATGACTGAAATGAAACATGGAGTAGATGAGTCATTTAGCGATCGCTTGAATATCTTGAGGGCTGCTGTTCTCGGTGCCAATGATGGAATCATTTCTATCGCTGGAGTGGTGATTGGGGTAGCCAGTGCCACCTCAAACATCTGGATCATTTTCCTTTCTGGCTTATCAGCGATTCTGGCAGGTGCCTTTTCGATGGCGGGCGGTGAATATGTCTCAGTTTCCACTCAAAAAGACACGGAAGAAGCCGCTGTTAACCGCGAACAAGCCTTGTTGGATCGCGATCCAAAGTTAGCTAGAGAATCTCTCTACCACGCTTATCTTCAAAATGGAGAATGCGAAACTTCCGCAAAGATTTTGACAGAACGGGCCTTTCTGAAACATCCCCTCAAAGCCCTAGTCGAAGAGAAATATGGTATCGAATATGAGGAGTTTACCAATCCTTGGCATGCTGCTGCATCTAGCTTCCTTGCTTTTTCGGTTGGTTCCCTTCCTCCAATGCTCTCTATCATCCTCTTTCCAGCTGCCTATCGCATTCCGGTGACGGTCTTCGTTGTTGGACTATCCTTGATCTTCACTGGCTATACCAGTGCAAAACTGGGAAAAGCACCAACCAAGCAAGCCATGCTTCGCAACCTGATCATTGGCCTTCTCACCATGTGTGTGACTTACTTCTTCGGACAACTCTTTAGTATCTAAAAAAGCTGAGAATTTTGTCTCAGCTTTTTCTTATGCTTCTAATAAGGCTTGTGCTTGTTTTTCCAGTCCTGCGACCGCTTCATCTGTCAAGATTAATTCACCTGTTCCCCAAGCTTCTGGGTTAACGGTTGTTCCAGTGAACTCTCCAACTACTTGAGTTCGAACGAATGGCAAAAGCGCTTGGTATGCCGCAAACATTGGTTCGTGTCCGGCATTGGCTACTGAAGAAACCGTTACGATCTTATCTTGAAGGGCAGATGGACCACGAGTTTCTGACAGGTCAAGGGCACGGCTAAGCCAGTCGATCAGGTTTTTCACTACACCTGGAATCGCAAAGTTATAAACTGGCGAGAAGATCCAGATGGCATCCGCAGCAAGAACCGCATCACGCGCTGCTTGTACAGCTGGCAAGGTTGGTGTTTCCAAATCTTGGTTCATCATTGGAATGTCCTTGTAGTCCAAGTAAGTCACCGTTGCTTTTCCTTCCAGAAGGCTTTCTGCTTTCTTAGCCATTTGGTGGTTAAAAGATCCTTGACGAAGAGAACCGACGATAAATAAAATGTTTTTCATAGTTGTTTCCTCTTTCTGTTGTAAGATTTTTTGTTACAATAGCTATTATACACGATCATAATGTAATGTCAAGGATTACAACTCGGACATTTTAAACTTTTATTCCATTTCACTAAGGATGGGCCAAGAGGAGTGAGAAAAAAAGGTTGGATAAAAGTTTCCAACCTTCAATAAATCATAACCGTATAAATCTGTAGAGGATCAACATCCAAGAAAAACGACTCCCAGAGATCTTTACAATCCATTTTAGAACTATTTTTTTCTCAGCAAGGTAATTCTCAATCCCAAAATTCTGTTCTCGCTACTACTCCTCGTTAGACAAATCCGTAGCCAACATTTTTTTGATGGATTCGCTGGATAAATCCGTCATTTCAGCAATCATCTCGATACTCATCCCCTTCAAAGATAGTTTCTGAATCAGAGACTGCTGACCAGCTTGAACTCCCAGTTCCATGCCTTCTTGTCTGCCTTGTTCTAATCCCTGCTCTAATCCCTGTTCGAGACCTTGTTCGAGTCCTTGTTCTAATCCCTGCTCGAGTCCACGCTCGAGACCTTGTTCGAGACCTTGTTCAAGACCTTTTTTCAACCCTTTCTGAAAACCTGCTTCCAGTTGTTCTTTCCGAAAGGTATCCATGCTCATTTCCCAATTTTCTCTGATACGAATCCGTTCATCAATCATTTCTTTTTCCTCCCTTGTCCAATTTGATGGGATTAGGAGTGATTCTGCCTGCTCGATCACTTGATCTGGTTGATGACTGAATGGGCGATTACCAAAAAATTCAAGCCATTGTCTCCAGTGAGCATTCAACTCCGTATCTCTACTTTCATTATACTTATCCAACTCTAAAAAGGCAACCTTTAACATATTATGAACTACTCCATCCTTTCGAGAGCTATAAAGAGGTGTCCCGTCTACTGTATGGCGCATTTCATAGACATTGACGGGTGAATCTAAATGAGGAAAAATACTTCGCTCCAGGATAGCGATCCCATAGACCGGCTCCAGCTCCTGGTACATAGAATGGGTTGCCCCTTTCTTTCGCTTGCGTTGGACATTTTCTACCAGTTGATTGGCTAAATAATAGTGGAAACGATTCAGGAAATACTCTTGCTTCAAAACTTGAATCTCAATGATCACTTCAAGCCCACTATCTAGTCTTGCTCTCACATCAACGGATGTTTCAAAAGGAAGATCTCCTAAAAACCCTTGCTCATGGATTTGGTCTCCTTCTAAAATCTCAACGGACTCTACTGGCAGATCCAATACTTCGCGGATAAATTTGGCTGTCACATCCGGCAGACTAAAAATCTTTTTCGCCATTAAATCCAAGGTGGGCGATACATACTCGTGTCGTTTCTTCATAGCAACCTCCAATGATTTCGTATAGGGAATCCCCTCACTTATACCATTCGAAAAAATTGCAGAAAATGAGAGTGGGACAGAAATCGGTAATTCGTTAGAATTTGATTTCGTCGTCCCACCTCCGCACAGTTGAGTAGGGCTGTAAAAGCTGATGAAATCAGCGTAGTAGAGCCCACTCAACCACTGCGTCTTGCTTGACAATCCAAAAATAATTGAGAGGCTAGGACTTTTGTCCCAGCCTCTTGCTTTTATGCATGCTCCAATCCTTTTCGTGTATTTTCTTTGATGGTTTCGGCTGAATGGAGCAATTTTTCTTTTTCTTCTTCTGTCAAATGCAAATCCAATCGTTCAAGAATTCCTTTTCGACCTACAATTGCTGGATAGCCAAGATAGGTTCCATATTCTGGACGATAGTTAGACACAGGCATTTCCTCGTGGCTATCATTGATCACAGCTTCTGCCAGGCGTTGGGCTGCCGCAGCAATCCCAAAATTAGTATAGAATTTGCCAAAGAAAACCGTGTGGCCACCGCGCAAGGACTCGTAGTTGATAGCATCAAGCTCTTCTTGAGAGAAGAGATCGGTAATAGCGTGTCCCTTGACACGGACCTGACTCCAAGCAACAAATTGAGAATTTCCGTGCTCACCGAGGTTGTAACCTGATACACTAGCAGGAGAAACCTGCAAACGATCAGCGACTGCACGCTTCATCCGAGCTGTATCCAGTAACGTCCCTGTCCCAATCACCTGCTCTTTTGGAAGGCCAGTATATTGTTGATAGAGTTGAGTAACGGCATCGACCGGATTGGTCACTACCAATAAGACCCCGCTAAAACCAGAAGCCTTCAGATCACGCGCTACTTGCACCACTTGCTTACTGGAAAAGGGAAGCTCTGCAAAACGGTCATCAGTGTTATTAGCCTGCAACTCAATATTTCCAAGAGTCGACACCACGACATCCGCATCTTTTAAAGCCGCGTAGTCATTGACCGTGATATGAACCGGATACCCTGTATTGGCAACCGTATCACAGAAATCCAAGGCATCTGCCTTAACCTTTTTCTCATTGGTATCAATCAAGACCAAGTGATCACAGGTGTGTTTCAAAATCATGCTGTGGGCCAAGGTGGCACCCACATGCCCCAAACCAATAATACCAATTTTTCTTGTCATCAGAATCCTCTTTTCTAGTATCGATCACACTGTTGGTGAGGATAGCTCTTTGTTGACTCTATTCTACCACAATTCTAGAAAGGCGGATTGAAAAAATGGGAAAATTTTCAAGTTTTTTCAAAAAAGAAAAGAGGCACTGCCTCTTTTAACGACTCAGGAAAGAAGAGTCTCAATCTCTTCAAGCGACAAACCTGTCATCTCTGATATCAGATCAGGTGTCATTCCTCGTGAGATCATCTCGCATACCAACTGTTTACGACCTTGTTCCAGACCTTCTTCACGCGCTTCGTCTATAGCCGTCTCCAGGGTCATATCATAATTTTCTTGAATACGAATACGCTCGTCTATCATGGTCTTCTCCTCCTTGGTCCAGCTAGATGAATCTAATAATGAATCTGCGTGGGCAACGGCTTGACTGGGAGCTTTTGTGAAGGGAAGATTCCCAAAAAACTCCAACCACTGTCTGCCTGCATCTGTCAGGTTCTCATCTTTATTATACTTGTCTAGCTCTAAAAAGGCAACCTGCAAAAGATTTTGGTGCTTGCCATTTTTATAATAGGCCTTAAGTTGCTTGCCAGACCTGCTATTAGTCAGCCAGTATTTATTGATGGCAGCCTCTTCATCTAGTAAGAGCGACTTCTCCAAAATCGCAATCCCGTAGACGGGCTCCATCTGCTCATACATCTTATGTGTCTGACCTTGCTGGCGCAGTTTTTGCACATTTTCCACCAGCTGATTGGCCAAATAGTAATGGAACCGATTCAAGAAATACTGCTGCTTGCGAATCTGGATCTCGATGATCACCTCAGCCCCGTCGTGGAGCTTAGCTCTTACATCCACCGCAGTGGAGAACAAGTCATCCTCCTCATAGGCCATGCTGTGGGGCTGGCTTCATTCCACAATCTGAGCGTCCGCCACATCTAGCTCCAAAATGTCTCGAATAAATGTGGCCGTCACCTCAGGCAAACTAAAAATCTTCTTAGCCATAATATCCAAGGTCGGCGATACATGCGCATGTCTCTTTTGCATCCCTGCTCCTTTTCTATAAAAAATAGAGGGAAAGTCCCTCTACTTCTATAATTCGAAAAAAATTTGGGAATAAGAAGCATCTTATTTTGTCGCATTTTTTAAAGCATTTTGGAGTTCTTCATCAACCGCATAGATGTACAGACCATTAACTCCACGGGTTAACAAAACATTTAACTCATTTCGTAATAATGTTTCTCCATAGTTTATCATTTCACCAGAATCAAGTTTTCTGTTTTGGACAGCACTTTTATTTTTACTTTCACTTATATCAAAAATAATTTTACCATCTCTATATTTTACTGAGGGACCAATGATGACTCCCACATAATTTAGGTCAAATCCCTGAACAGTAAACGTTGAGCCAATTTCATGAATCGTTTGAGGTTGCTCTATCCAGGATAAGTTTTTAGATTTTCTATCTTTTGCAAGTTGTCTGTTCCATGGACAAGACCAGGCCCCGATACGAACACACCAATATTCCGAATCCGTAGGTTTCGACATACTACTATATTCCCAATCATAGGTTGCTGTTAAGCGTGAAATCCCTAAATTCTGATCTTCATCTTTTTCATGATTGCTTTTTGTAGTTCCTCAGGGGAGTCAAAAACTCTAATATCATAATCATTATCAATTGGAACCTCATTCACAACTCCAACATCAATCAGATTTCTTATCCACTCAACTGTTTCTTTTGTTGCATGGATACGCATTTGATTATGTAGTGTAATGAGATTTCCCTTTAGATTTGCCTCGTGTTCTAAATTTAAGAAAGAATCATCTGTCCATATTTGAGATTTGTTCATAATCTGGTTCTCATCATAAACAAGGACGACTACTTTTGATTTAGCAAGTAAATCATTTAAATGATTCCCACCTAAATAAGCTTGATTTTTTGCAGTCAATAATAAATGGCCTTCATCTACCACTACAATTCCAGCATCTCTATTTTCTTTTTTCAGAGCATTCAAAAATTGAGTTGGTTTCATCACAACATTAATATTTGATCCACTCTTCCATTCCAATTTTTTCTCAATTTCTTGGTAAACACTGAGTTGGTCATCATGATTCACAACCAAATTGATATCATTGTTTTCACGAATCATTTGAATATCTTCAGAATTCAATAAATCATCGACGAGAGAACTCATCAAAACTGTTTTTCCTGCACCAGCATCACCCTTTACTAAAATTAAAACTCCTGTTTCATTTCTACTGATAACGGAGGTGATTTTTAGCAATATTTCATTTTTGGCCTTTACTTGTTCATCCGTTAACTTGTGAAATGGAGAGGATTTAAATATCGCTGAATTTCGAATAAAGCTTTCTGCTGGGAATAAATAGTGGTTTTTCCTATTTAGGCTTCTCCAAATCTTTGAAAAAATCTCGTCCAATTCCTCAGAAGTATAGTATTGATTTTGAGGATTCCCTCTTCTATTTTGAACACGTTCAACCTTTTCAACACTTGAAAGATAGAGCATTAATCTATTCTCAATATCCAATGTCAATGATTTATTAAAATGGTTATGCCCAATGACAAACATTTTAGAAGTTTTAGATTTTTCAAATTGTCGCCAATCTTCTCGGTTCTTCTTTATATCATCTGATAAGTGTTGATTTGTTCTTCGAATAATATCTGTTGTTTCTCCAACATAGACACTATACTTATTTTTATTCTCATCATTTACGATGTATACAGTTGGGTAATCAAAAATGAGCTTAGAATGTTTTGGTGCAATCGTTTCTTTTAATTGATCAAATGTTCGACTTGAATAGTCGATTTCTATGACTACGGGTGATTGAATGTTACTCATTTTTTCTCCAAGTCCGTATATTTTTTGTTATTTCCTTTACTTAATTCTACAGGATATTTTTTTGCATTAATTTTTATTTTCTCTTTTATAATTTCTTCTACATCCAGATTTAAATTATCTGCAAGCATAAAAGAATACATAAAAACATCTGCAAGCTCTTCTCTGATTTCTTGTAGTGACTTTTCAACTACCTCATCTGATTGTTTCCATTGAAAAAGTTCCAATAATTCGCTTGCTTCTATTGAAATCGAAATAGCCAAATCTTTTTCATTATGAAACTTTCTCCAGTCACGTTCATCTCTAAATTGATTAATTAAATTGATTAAATCTTTCATCCGTCTATCCTTTTCCTGTGCATAATCTCCTATTATTATAGCATGTTTGGGAAAGAAATTAACGCTTTCAAAGCATTTTGTTAGTTATTCGCGCAAAAAAACGAACCTGGTCTGGTCCGTTTTTTCTTAGTCGAGTTGAATCCCTTTTTCTGCTAGATTGTCTAGGCATTCTTGGAGGTAAGTGTCCTGATGCTCGGGATAGATAGGGGTGCTCAAGGCTTCTTCTTTCAGCTCTGGGATAGGCTGGGCAGGTTTTGCCTCGATAGGTCGGCTCCCACCACTCTGGACTGACCTTGTAGCCACGAGCGGTCATCTCCTCCATGATCAGGCGGTGATAGGCATAGAGGCGATAGGGCGAGTAGTCAAAGACATAGTTGACCGTCGCGTGCTTCTTGCCCCAGCCATTACCTCGAAGGGCGCAGCATTCCCGATGTTGGCCGAGGAGCTGGGGACGAGGGAGTTTGCTAATCAGGTCTTGGTGCCACAGTCTCATCTATTGACCTCCTAGTAGGGTCGAGTCTTGTAAATAGCGATTAGGATAGCACTCTAGGAGCGTTTGGATCCCCTTGATGAGATCCTCTTGGCTACCTTGGCCATGCTGGTATTTCTCAAGTAGTAGCATAAAGTCTGCCTTTTCCTCAGGAGTCGCCTGCTTTTTGAAATAGCCCCAGATATGCTGAAAGGCATTGGAGACCTGGCCACGATTTTCCGGCAAGGCCAGCGCTTGCTGGATCAGGTCCTCGACGTGGCTGACCTCCACCTGGTCTTGCTTGAGGTATTCCCGGATTTCCTTGTAAATGTTGCTGGAATGACTCAGCACCAGGTATTTATTTTTTGCCCATAGGACTTGGCAGTGATGTTTTTGATCCACTCGTGTCTCCTTTTGATCTTCTCTATGAATAGTCCTCCCATTATACCATGGAAATGCTTCATTCCATCAAAAAGAGGCTGGGACAAAAGTCCTGGCCTCTCAATTGTCTTTAGATTGTCGAGCAAGACGCAGTGGTTGAGTGGGCTCTACTACGCTGATTTCATCAGCTTTTACAACCCTACTCAACTGTGCGGAGGTGGGACGACGAAATCGAATTCTAACGAATTACCAATTTCTGTCCCACTCTCTCTTTCATTGATTACAAGGCTGTGATGGCTGTGATCAAACCAAAGACGATCCCTGGTGCATTGGCTGCAGCAAGTGGAATATCGCGTTCTTTTTTGAAGAGTCCGTAGTAAACCCAAAGGCTACAGTTGATGGCTGCGACAAGGGGTTGAATAAAGTTCCCTTTGTGACCTGCGAGGTTATCCATGATTTGTGGGAAGTAAGACACATACATCATCACAGACATAAAAGTCGCAACCCAACCAAGAATTTTCATTTGTTTTTCATTCATTTTGAAACTACCATTTCCTTTTCTTTTTTTAAGTATGCACTATTCTACCTTTTGTCCTTTACAAATTCAAGTCCTTTTTACAAATGTTACCGAACTGTAAAGTGTCACAATCTTGTGATTTTGCAGGAAGATGGATTTCTTTTCGAGAGAGTCTTCTCTCTAGTAATTATTTTAGACACTTTGTCTAATTTTTTTGCAAATATAATCATTTTCATCTTGAATAGCATGCAAATTAATTGCATTATCTTCCTACTTATGCTATTTTAATACACAGAGGTAAAATTTTATGAATAAACAAAAAATCAACCAAATCGTTGGCTCGATCGGTGCCTTTATTGGGATTATCGTTTTCATTGCCTACATCCCACAAATTATTGCTAATTTACAGGGAAACAAGGCCCAACCTTTCCAACCCTTGTCAGCTGCTATTTCTTGCTTGATCTGGGTCATTTATGGTTGGACAAAGGAACCTAAAAAAGACTGGATTTTGATCATTCCGAATTCGGCAGGTGTCATCCTAGGGGGATTGACTTTCCTTACATCACTTTAATAGAAAGTGAACAAAGACTGAACTCTACGGGTTCAGTCTTTTTTGTGTATCCCTTTGAAAAACAAAAACAATCGCAGTCGGTTTTCGTACAAAAAAGCCCGCTATGAGTAAGCTAAAAAAATTGACAATTCTTTTCTTTGAATAACCTATGCTGGATTATTGTGCAAAAATATCCAAATAATATCTGATTATTATTAGAGTATATTGAAACTTTCCGCTGTGAGAAAAGTGCCTGAAACAATTATGTTTCAGGCACTCGGAATTATTGAGACCTTAGGCTCAATAATTAGTCATGGAACTTCATAGAAGTTCCATGACGTCCGTACTCACCTAAGGAAAGTTTCTAATTTGATTCAAGCTTCTTTTTCTTATATCTGCACAATCTTACGATAGCTCCGAGAGGTGATCCAAAAGACGATCAGGTAGGTGATGAGAAAGACGGCGCAGACGCTGAGGGTCACGACGAGGACTTGGCCACTATTGATGACACCGAGGACTTTGAGAATGAGGCGGATCATATGGTAGGCAAAGGCCAGATGGATAAAGGCAAAGATGAGAGGGAGGAAAAAGACAGTCCGCACTTGACGGTTGATGGTCCGTTTGACCTCGTGTTCATCGAGCCCCACCTGTTGGAGGATGACGAAGCGGTCACGGTCTTCATAGCCTTCTGAGATTTGCTTGTAGTAGATGACGATGACCGTTCCGACCATAAAGATCAGTGACAAGAAAATTCCGATAAAGAAGATGCCACCAAAGAGGCTATTCAACTCTGCCACATCATTGGCTCGGTTACCTCCATAGATAAATGTTCCTTGGCCCTGTTGGCTGCTCAATTCATCGATCATCTTGTCATAGCTGGCTGCTAGCTTGAGTTGCTGGTCTTCATCGACATTGACATTGAAGCCACCGTAGATATTGGTATTGATGGCAAGATTTGGAAACTGGGCGACAAAGGCTGAGAGATCAGGTACGATCAGGTAGTTGAAATCCTCCGTCAGCATATTAAACTGATTTGGAACATGATCGGTGATAAAATCCTTGGTCACTTCTTCCTTGACTTGGAAGTCTTTCCCATTGATAGTGAACTGCTTTTGCCCCTTAAGAGCCTCGTTATGGGCAAAGAGGATGACTTGGTTGCCTGTCAGATCGACCTGTTCGCCTGTCATGTGTTCATAACTAGCCGAATCAAAGACCATAAAGACAGTTTTAGGAGTGACGCTGCGTTCATCAGCTGGATAGACGGTGAAGGCTGTGCCCTTTTGTGATTTAACCCCAAAGTTGGCATAGGTCATCAGGTCACGATTCTTGATCTCGAGATGGTGTTCAGAGGCAAATTCATCAAATTTCTGATTGATCTGCTCCAAATCGACCCCTTTTCCTTGGACAGAGAAATCATGAGGCGCCATGATTTTCTTGACCATTTCGCTACCGACATAGATGTTGGTTGCTGCAGAGATAGTTACTAGCACCATGGTCGAGAGGATGGCAATGGTCGCAAGCCCCACTGCATTTTTCTTCATACGATAGATGAGGTTAGAGACCGAGATCATATTATTGGGCTGGTAATAGTAGCTCTTCTTTTTCTTAAGCAGGTGCAAGAAGACGGTGATCCCCGCATTAAAGAGCAGGTAGGTCCCGATCATGACCAGGATAACGGCTAGAAAGAAGGTCACAAGCGCAATGATGGGGTCTTTGACAGACAAAGCTAGGTAATAGCCAAAACCAAGAGAGGCTAAGCCCAGGATGGTTTGAGGCCACAAGAAGCGGGCTTTCTTTTCGCCACTAGCCTTCTCACGAGTTAGTTGCAGGGCATTCAAACGGAGAATGCGCCAAGCGTTGAGAAGAATCAAAAGTCCAAAGATGAGACCAAAGGTGACAAAGACCAAGATGACAATCCCAGGTTGGAAGGTAGATACTAGCTGGACCTTCATCTTCATGAGTTTCAAGAGGAAGGCAAAGATCAGCTTGTCAAAGAGGGCTCCAATCAAGACGCCGGCTGAGATAGTCAGAAAGCCAAAAAGCAAGAGTTCCTTGAAGATCATGCTGATGAGATGCTGTTTCTCAAGACCAAGCATGCTGTAGATTCCCAGCTCTTTGGAGCGGTTTTTCATGACAAAGCTATTGGCATAGAGCACAATGATAGCACCCGCAGCATTGACCACGAAGAATCCCAAGCTGAGAGTGAACACTATAGAAGATCCTCCTCGAAGCTCGTGAATGTGGGGATTAAAGGTCAGGGAGTCAAAGAGGTAGGCGATGGTCACTGCGAGAATGACCGCAATCGCAAAAGGATAATAGAGCTTGCGGTTCTTGATCAGATTGGAGCAAGCTAATTTAGTGGTTAATCGTAACATCTACTCCACCTCACTTGCCATGACCGTCAAGGTATCCGAGATTTCTTGGAACATCTGACGCTCTGTTTTTTCCCCGCGGAAGATCTGGTTGTAAAGGATCCCATCCTTGATAAAGAGCACGCGCTTGGCCCTCGCTGCTGCGGCGGTTGAGTGGGTCACCATGAGGATGGTTTGTCCCATGCTATTGATATCTTCAAAGACATCGAGCAAAGCAGCCGAAGATTTGGAATCCAGCGCCCCTGTTGGCTCATCAGCAAGGAGAATTTCAGGTGAGGTGATGATGGCCCGTGCTACAGCCACCCGTTGCTTTTGCCCACCAGAGATTTCGTAAGGATATTTTTCTAAGAGCTGGTGAATGCCCAACTCCCAACTCACGCTATCCACCTTACTCATCATTTCCTTAACGGATCTGCGTGAGAGGACGAGAGGGAGAAGGATATTGTCCTTGACGGACAAGGTATCCAGCAGGTTGAAGTCTTGAAAGACAAAGCCTAGTTTTTCCCGACGAAAGCTCGAGGCATCCTTGTTCTTGATAGTTGAAGTATCGGTACCGTTGAGGTAGACACGTCCTTCGGTCGGCTGGTCCAGCATGGCCAGGATATTGAGGAGGGTTGATTTCCCGGATCCTGATTCCCCCATGATAGCCACGTACTCACCTTTTTCCACGGTAAAATGGATATCCTTTAAGGCTTCAACCTGCGTTCCTTGAAAGCGGGTTTTGTAGATCTTTTTGATATGTTGAACATCTAGTAATGACATACTTTTCTCCTTTTACTAGTAGATCAAGAAAAATTCTTGGGTTTGTTGCAGGACTTGGAGACCAAATTCCGTCTTTTCCAGATCGGTTTGGTTATTTGGTTTCTTAATCTTTTTGGGTTGTTTCATCCATTTCAAGAGTTTCATTTTCTTGACCTCCTTCATTTGATGAGACTATTGTATAAAAAATAAAAGGCGGCTACCATAACCTAACCTTTCATTTTGACCTTTATTTCTTACATTTTTGTAAGATGGGGAATCTTAATCCATGACCAACTTCTTCTCTTCAAAGCGAATGGCAACGGTCGTGCCTTGGCCGACCTCTGAATGGAGAGTGATCCTGTGGCCCAATTGCTCTGCGATTTTCTTAGATAGATAGAGCCCCAGCCCTGAAGATTGCTGGGTCAGGTGGCCATTGTAGCCGGAGAAGCCCCGCTCAAAGACGCGAAGGACATCGCTATTTTTGATCCCAATCCCGCTATCTTTTATATAGAGAGTCTGGTCTTTAAAATAGATTTCAATTCCACCGGTGCTGGTGTACTTGAGGCTATTGGACAAAAGCTGCTCGATGATGACTAGGAGCCACTTGCGATCGGTGATGACCTCCTGCTCCAAATCATGCAGATCCACGGTCAAGTTCTTTTGGATAAAAAAGAGGGCATACTTGCGGACTACTTCTTTGACCAAATCTTCTACCGACACGCGCTTTAAGACCAGATCATCATGAAAACTCTCCAGTCGCAGGTACTGCAAAACCAGATTGGCATAGGAATCAATCTTAAAGAGCTCCTGCTCCATCTGCTGCTTGACAATGGGTGTCTCGACATCTTGCACCAAGAGCTGGCTGGCCGCAATGGGCGTCTTAATCTGGTGAACCCAGAGGGTATAGTAATCCATCAGGTCATTGAACTTGGCCTGGGCGGTCTTCCCTTCCTCCAGGCGCGCCTGCTGTTCTTCCGTGTATTTTTCATAAAGGAGATGTTCCAGAGGTGAGGCAACCTCTATTTCCTCATAAAGTGCGGCTTTACGATAGTCTTGAAAGGTCATGGCGAAATCCCAGATCAAGACACAGAAGGCAAAAAAGCCTAGCACTAGGGTCGCATAGAGGAAAACCGTCCCCGTCTCTGGAAAGAGATAGGCAAAGACCAAATCGACGATCAAAAAGATGACCAATAGATAGAGTAGGCGCCTGCGGGATACCACATACTGCCAGAAAATCGTTCCAAATTTATTCATGGGTCAACCCGTAACCGATGCCTTTCTTGGTTTCGATGAAGTTTGACAAGCCAGCCTCCTCTAGTTTCTTGCGAAGGCGGGCCACATTGACAGACAAGGTATTGTCATCAATAAAGAAGTCGCTATTCCAGAGCTCCTTCATCATGTCATCGCGTGCCACGATACTGCCCGCATGCTCAAACAGGACGCGAAGGATCTGAAATTCATTCTTGGTCAACTTGATGACTTCCCCTTCATACACCAAGTCCGTAGACTTGAGATTGAGGATGGCTCCCCGGTGCTCCAGCAGATTTTGATCTGTCCCAAATTCGTAGGAGCGGCGCAAGAGACCTTGGACCTTGGCAAGGAGGACATTTTGGTCAAAGGGCTTGGTGACAAAGTCGTCTCCACCCATATTGATGGCCATGACAATATCCATGGCTTGATCCCGTGAAGAAAGAAACATGATCGGAACCTTTGAAACCTTACGAATCTCCTGGCACCAGTGGTAGCCATTGTAGAGAGGCAGGCCAATATCCATGAGGATCAAGTGGGGGTCACTTTCGACAAAGATCCCGAGGACATCCATAAAATCTTCTACTGCAACCACTTCATAGCCCCATTGTTCCAATAATTGTTTGACCTGTTGGCGGATAATTTCATCGTCTTCCACTAAGAGAATTTTATGCATGGCTTTCTTTCCTTCTTTTTTTCTTCTTCCTATTATAACAGATTAAACAGCAGAGAAAAAGGCTGTTTCATAGGGAAAGAAGAACTGGCTCCTCCTTTCTTGATGGGAGGCGCTTTTTCTCCATCCATTTTTGTGCTATACTGAAAGAAATAAGACACGGGAGGCACAGATGTCGACGATTTTTGATTACCTAAAAGAAGTGACTTATGATTCCATATATGACCGTCCCTTCAATGAACTGGATGTTCTCGCTTTGACAGAGCTGACCTATCTGCCCTTTGGACACATTGTACCTCAAGGAGATACAACAGGAATCCCAGTGCGCCTGTCTGATGCGATGGAACTGATCGATCGGACTACCGATTTTATCGTGAGTAACCAGCACCTCCAATTAGTCGATGAGTTGGCTACTTCAAAGCGCTTTAATAACATCAAACTCCTCAACTATGTCGATGAGTACGATCCCGATGTGCAAAAACAGTTTGCGGCCATGACCTATCGGCTTAGTCTGGATACGTATTTGGTCGTTTTCAGAGGGACGGATGATACCTTGATCGGCTGGAAGGAAGACTTCCACATGACCTATATGAACCATGTTCCAGCTCAGAAGCGCGCAGCCAGCTACCTGCAACATGTCATGAAGGAATTTCCAAAAGGACATTTCTTAGTAGCCGGTCACTCCAAAGGGGGAAATCTCGCAACCTATGCCTGCTCGTATCTACCTGATTCCTTATTTGAACGGGTCGACGCGATCTACAGCTACGATGCTCCTGGCCTCAACAAGGCCATTATCGAAACCGAAGGCTACCAGCGCACGTCTCCAAACATTCGGCGCTTTGTCCCTCAGGGATCCATCGTTGGCATGATGTTGGAAGTGCCAGAACCGACGACCATTGTCAAGAGTCGCGCCTTTGGTGGCTTTGCCCAGCACGACGCCTTCACTTGGGAAATCAAGGACTACAGCTTTGTGACCGTTTCAGAAACCAGTCCAGATAGCCAGCAGACCGATCTGACCTTGAAGCAATGGGTTCGCGAAACATCGGCAGAGGAGCGCAAGAAGTTTTTTGACACCTTTTTTGGCATTTTTCTGGATGCCGGTATCACTTCCATCAATGACCTAACGGATCTCAAACAGCTAGCTAAGGCCAAGGAAATCCTCCAAAATGCCCAGGATTTGGATCCAACCGAGCGGGAAATGCTAGAACGCTTAGCCAAGCAGCTCATCGATACCCGCTTTCAAGCCTGGAAAAAATGGCAGACTGTCCCCCGCATCCTGGTTCAAATGACCGCATTTTTCAAGCGAAAAAAAGCAGTCGAGTTTCCCTCACCACTGCTCCTGGAGCACAAGGAGTGAGGCTCAACAACTGAAAAAAGAGACCACTTCTTCTATTCACTAAAATGCAAAAAGAGGCTGGGACAAAAGTCCTAGCCTCTCAATTATTTTTGGATTGTCGAGCAAGACGCAGTGGTTGAGTGGGCTCTACTACGCTGATTTCATCAGCTTTTACAGCCCTACTCAACTGTGCGGAGGTGGGACGACGAAATCGAATTCTAACGAATTACCGATTTCTGTCCCACTCTCTTTTCTATTTTCTATTGGTTCTGAGGAGACGGAGTATCTGGCGTGCTTGCTTCTGTTACAGGTGCGCTTGCAGGCTCTGTTTCTGTCTCAGTTGTGGCAGGCTTGCTTCCTTCTAAAGCTGCTGCTTCTTTTTCCACCGGAGTTTCTGTAGCGACAGGCGTTTCAACCGTGGTAGCTGGTTTGCTCGCTTCGCTTGCAGATGGCGTTGCTGCCAACTCTGCCTGGAAGGCTTGGATGGCCTGTAGTAAAGCTGCTTTATCACTCTTTGGATTAGCTAATTGGTCAAAGAGAGCTTCTAAGCGATCAAACACCGCATCACTAGCTCCCTTGTCCTGCAATTGTTGGTGCAAGGCCATCAATTGGTTATAGAGCTGTTGATAAAGAGCGACATCCCCAATTTGAGGCTCTTCCGTTTTCTTTTGTTTTTGCTTTTCAATGGTATCACTGATTTCGCGTAGAAGTGCTTCCCCACTTGTAATAGCCTTGTCTGGATCAGATTCTTTTCCAAGCTGAGCCAAGCCTGCTTCAAAAGCCGTTCGTTTGCCTTGGTCTTCGACTTGTGGCAAGAGCGACTGGATTTGCTCTAAGAGAGCTGTCAAAATCTTGTTCTGTTGACGGGCTTCTGTTGCCTTATCCAATTCTCCATTCAAGCCTTTGAGGAAATCATAAACCGCTACGTTGTAGGATGGAGTTTGACTTCCTTTTTGATCCAAAACTGTTTTTTCAATAGGATAGGTTTGGCCTTTTTCTTGGGAGAAGAGCTGATCAATAGCTTGCTTGGTTTGGTAGAGTTCCATAAAGTGAGACTTGGAATCCCAAGCTTCTTCAAAGGCTTGAGCTCGGTAGAGCTTCAAGGCTAGATCTGCTGCCTTAGTGCGGAGTTCTGGTGTCAAGCGCGCATCGCTCAAGCTTTGGTAGAAATACTTGAGGTAATCGACCGATGTCACACCCGTCCGATCTTGCATCTCCTGAACAGCTTCTAATAGCTTCCCTTCCTGCTCTAAACGCTTGCTGTCCTTGGCAGTATAGGCTTCCTGCAGTT
The DNA here is from genome assembly GCF_041431935.1 of Streptococcus sp. 27098_8_99. Lineage (NCBI taxonomy): Bacteria > Bacillati > Bacillota > Bacilli > Lactobacillales > Streptococcaceae > Streptococcus > Streptococcus sp. 27098_8_99. Next base: position 219,729 of record NZ_JAPVYQ010000002.1, read on the forward strand.
GAGAGACCAACTCTTCCTTCTTCAATTGGAAGGCTTCTGTGTCTAGCAAACGCACTTGTTCCAGCAACTCTTGGTAACGACGGTCCAAGGCTGTCTCTTCTTTTGGTTTGACTGCTTGAGTCGCATGAATGTACTGCTCATCAACCTGTTTGAGACTGGCTAGGTAGCCCTCTGTCGAGTTACTTGGGAAACTCTTGACATTTTCCAAGAAGTGGCCCAAGATGAGCTCAATCCGTCTTTGTTGCAACGGATCAGAAGCATAGAGGCTGCGACTTTCCGCTAAGAGCTGGTTGACTCTGTCCTCTACAACTTTCTTGTCCAAGTCTCCTTTTTTGTAAGGAGATTGGATGGTTGGAAGACTGTGGGCTAAGTAGTCTGCTAGTCCTGCTGAGCGTACCTTGATGTAGTGGTTGTGATCGCCATGCGGGATGACAAACTGACCATTTTCAATCTGGAGGCTATATGGAGAAATCCCTGAACGAAGCGCTGTTGCATAGAGTTCATTGATAAAGTCTAGTTCAGGATTGCCAGTTTCAAGTGGGATGCGGACATGTTCCTTCCGAACGGCATAAGGATGGATGTGGGTCGGATCGTATTCTTGGTCTGGATTGTTAAAGACAAAGAAACCATTGGAAATCTTGATGGCCTCGCGAGGGACACCGTAGGTCTTGCTGATGTACTGGATCTTTTCCTCATCTGAGGCATCACGAGAATAGGTCGCAACATCATCTGTCAGGGGCTGACCCTTGTCCTCTTCTTTCTTACCAGCTAGAGTTGCCTCTGCTGCTGCAATCTCTTGAGGTGAGAGATCCTTCTTGTAGAAGTAATGGGCATGGTCTCCGTGAGCGACCATATATCCCTCGTCATCCTTGCTGATGACATGGTCAGCATGGAAACCATGATCATGTTCGCCTTCATGATGATGGTCATGATCGGCTTCATGGTCCTCATAGTCATGCTTGTGATGAGGATCTTCCTTCTCATGGTCGTGGTCATGATCAGGATCAACTGGTTTTGTGCTCGGATTTGAAGGCAAGCCTGGACTTACTTCTGTTGGACTACTAGATCCTTGAGCACGAAGCAATTGGAATTGCCGCGCCAACTCACGCTCTAAAGGCGATAAGGAGCTGTATGGGATAAAGTGGAAATGATCCCCATGAGGGTAGACAATCCCTTGATCGGTCCACTTGGTAATCTTGCTTGGATCAAAGACAGAACCATCAGACTCCACATGACGAGAAGACAACGGGGCTTTCTGCAATTCTTCGATCAAGTTGGTCAGGGTTAGACTCGGTTTAGATGCAGCCGGTTTAGAAATCGTTGGGGTCGTCTGTGTATTGGTTGGACTGGATGACGGCTGGTTGCTCGCTTGCTTCCCAAGGCTTGGAGAGGCTTGATCTGGAGTAGCTTGCTCTGTGCTTGCTCCAGCTAGGTGTGAGTTCCCAGCCTGATGACCGGCTTGACCACCTAAGACGGAGAGGGCTGCTGCTAACTCTCCAGCAGATAAAGCACTCTTTGGAATATAATGGAAATGGCCACCATGGGGCACAATAAAGCCATCCCCTGTATCTGAAATGACATCTCCAGGGCTAAAGACATAACCATCGTCCGTACGGTAGCCACCTCCTGTATGGTTCTTAGCCGTCAGCATCTCAAGGGTCTTACCTTCTTTCAGCGCTTGACTCGGTTGACGGAAGTCACGGGTCTTGCCTGCCTTGTGCGAGGAGCTCGCTTGCACCGATCCCGTTTCCCCTTCTTCTTTGGTGCCTCCCTTTTGCTGTTGGGCAATCTCTTCGATCGAGCGCACATTGACTGTATGTTGGGCATCCTTTAAGTAGAGATAGTATTTCCCAGCGCGTTTGATAATATAGCCATCCTTGACCTTGCTCACGATATCCGCTTCTTGCAGCTGGTAAGTTGGATCCCGCAAAATCAACTCTTCACTAAAGATGGCATCAAATGGAACCTTGCCGCTGTAGTAATGAAAATGATCCCCATGAGAAGTGACAAAGCCTTCATCTGTAATCTTGATGACAATCTGCTCTGCCTGGGTCTTTTCCTTGGCATTGACCGCTTCGATGCTGTCTTCCTTTTTGCTGGAGGAAGTCGCTGACGATTTCTTGTCCGCTTGCAAATACTGAATCTGATTCTTTTTCTCTTCCTTGACTTGTGGTTGCTGACTGAGCGCATAGGCACAGAGTCCTAACCCCAAGGTCGCTACAATTCCAATCGTTCCCTTTTTCTTCATTCTTGATTTACTCCTCTAATTCCTTGGCTAAAGTCGCCATAGTTTCTTCTAAATTTTCTAATAGATCCTTATCGTTTTGTGGATCGGCTTCCAGTGGATCCAAGACCTTGACACGCGCCCCTGTTGCCTTGGCGATACTATCTGCCACTTTTGACGACGTGTGCTTTTCCACAAAGATCGTTTTCACCTTGTAGTCTTTGACAAACTGCTGGATCTCGGCCAATTGCCGAGCGGTCGGTTCTTGCTCTGGGGAAATCCCTGCAATCCCTAACTGCTTGAGACCAAAGCGTTTAGCCAGGTAAGAAAAGGCCGTATGCTGGGTCACAAAAGTCTTTTGCTTGGCCTTGTCAAAGAGAGGCTGGTAGCGGGCTACCAGTTCCTCACAGCGCTTTTCAAGCTTTTGAGCATTGGTCTGATAGCGCTCCTTGTTCTTTGGATCAATCTCTCCCAAGCGCTGGGCGATGATCTTTCCTTCCTCTGCGATTTTTACAGGATCCAACCAAGTATGCGGATCATACAAGTGCTTGGCTTCTTTTCCCTGACCAGCCTCGACATCCTCTAATCCAGCCACCTTATCAAGGGTCATTCCTTGGCTACCTTCGATCACTCGCAACTTGGAACCTTGAAGATTGGGATCTAAGCGACCGGCCCAAGATTCCAGGGTCTGAGAATGATAGACAAAAACATCCGCATCATAGATCTGGGCCACTTCTTTGGTAGAGGGTTCATAATCATGGATCCCTGCACCTGACTGAACCATCCAGATGTCATTTTGATCGCCAGAGATTTCCTTGACCAGGGCATAGATGGGATAAAAACTCGTGACAATTTTAAGACCTTTTTTAGAAGGGGGCTTGCCCGCATTTCCTTGACTTCCACAAGCTGTCAGCAGAAAGAAACCGAGAAACAAGAGTCCCAGAACCTTCATTCTTCTCCTATTCATCCTTCACCTCTTTTTCATTTTTATTAACTAGTTTATTAATCAGTTAATTAACTAGTTAATAATACTGCGAATCATTTGCTTTGTCAAGCTTTTTTTACATTTTTTTCCTTTTAATGCTAGAGACTAACAGTTGCCTAGACTCCACGAGCCTTACTTGCA
>NZ_JAPVYQ010000003.1:0-151259 GCF_041431935.1 Streptococcus sp. 27098_8_99
TTACCCTTAGGTTCTTCTTTCAGTTTGTATACGTAGGTGACATTCTTATCGCCTTCGATGACCTTACCGGTTGTTGGGTCGGTTGACTTGAGGTGACCCTCATCATCCACTTCTCCGACTGTGTAAGTTCCGGCTGGAACCAATTCATAAGTCTTGCCTTCGAATGCAATCTCTTGTGGACGGTTGTCTACCACTGTGTCGTAGTCTTTATCCACTGGTTGAGCGTCTTCGTCGGTCACATCTGACTTGATGGTCTTGCCTTCTGTATCCACATAGTGTACATAGACATTACCTTTAGGCTCTTCTTTGAGCTTATAGATGTAGGTAACATTCTTATCTTCTTTAGCAACTAGACCAGTTGTAGGATCAGAAGACTTGAGGTGACCCTCATCATCTACTTCACCGACTGTGTAGTTACCCGCAGGTACCAATTCGTAAGTCTTGCTATCTTTTTCGATTGTTTGCGGACGGTTGTCCACGACTGTATCGTAGGTCTTATTAATTGGTTGCGCCGCTTCATCTGTGACGGAAGTTTTCAGCTCATTACCCTCAGTATCCTTATAATGAACGTAAACATTACCAGTAACATCTGATTTGCGGTAATAGTGCGTTACATCTGTAGAAATTTCTTTAATGGATGGAAGAGAATAGTTATTAAAGAATGATGGGTAGCCAGAAGCCTTATCCCCTGGTGTGTTCCCACCAATGATGTTGGAAGTATTGTTTCGAACAGGATCTACATCTGCTGAGAATTGCGGTGAATCTGTAAAGGCATCCCCAGTAGCCTTATTGTACCAACCACTCAAACGCACATTCCCGTTTCCACCATCCGTATAAGTTGCAACTTTAAGATGGTATTTCCCATCCTTACTGTCAACATATCCGACCTCTTTCGGTTCAGTTGCTGTTCCAGCAGGTGTTGGCTTACCTCCTGGCTTAACCGGGTCTGAAGTATACAACAAAGTATAGTTGGTTAAGTCTAGCGTATTTACATCCGTTGATGGATTATACGACGCCACTTTTGATGGGTCTAAAGCATATAATTTAACAACAGATGTTCCGTCTTTATCGACTTGCTCTACAATCCGTTTGACGTAGTAGTGAGCACGTCCACCTTGGAGTTCCAAGTATTTAGCTCCGACACCACCTAGAGAACCGGTCATATCCTTTTCAGCATCCGTACGTACAAACTCGTAGCCTTCAAATTCACGCGGATTCGATGCCTTGTAGTCTTGGCTTTCAATACCAGTTTGGCTGTATGAAGCCAATTCTTCATTCGTACCCTCTACTTTATAGTAGGTGGTATGGGTTACTTTTTCAGTTGGGATAACTGTTTGAACATTCGGTTTTGTTTCCCCAACATTTCCTGGTTTAGTCGTATCACGAATTTGAAGAATGTGGTGTTTATATTTATCATCAGAAGTTGGACCAGCTTCACGGTTATTGGTCCAAGTTCCTAGGATTTGCGAAGATTCCCCAGTAGTATAATCAAATTGAGGGGCATAAGTAGGATTTTCATTCACCAAGGTCTTAAATTGGAAAGTTGACTTGGCAGTCAAATCCAAGGTTTCGACTTCTTTACCAGTAGCTTTTTCAACCAAACGAGCATGAACAGTTGGTGTCTGAGTTGTTCCAACAGCAGAACGATCTACTGAGAAGGTTACATAATAGCCACCATTGCTATAGGTAAGACCACCTTGATTTGCCGGACCTTGCCAGTTTTGAAGATCCCAAATAGAATAGGTATAGCGGTCAGCATTTGGATCCAATTGATAAGTTGCATTGTTCCATGTTGGGTCATCAATAGAAGCACCATTTGGCTCTTCCATTGTTGGAGTTACTGATGGGGCTGTCAAGGTAGTTGAAGTTGAAAGTGCATCTAACTGAGCAGAAATTGCTGGTGCACCATTAACAGTTGTATTTCCATTAAAGCCTGCAGCCTTCAAGGTTACCATCATATCATCTACTGACTTGTTCAAGCGTTCTCGTTGTTCAGCATATGATTGTGGTTTTACTTCAGAATTGCTCGAAGTTTCTTTTGTTGGCAATTCAGCTTGAACTTTTGCAACAGCCTCTTTGATAGCAGCTTTCTGCTCTTCATTTTGATGGTTGGAAGCATATTTTTCTGCTATTTGATTCAATAAAGCTGCTTCAGAAGCATTTTGTTCCAAGATTGCTTTATCATCCGATGCTACAGTACTTTCGACCACTTGGGATGAACTTGCTGCTTGAGCTTTTGTTTCTGTAGCAGTTTCATTTTGAGGGACTGAGACTTCTTTCGAACCTTCTTCAGTCAATGGAGCTGCTTCAGGTGAAAGGGATGGAGCACTCACTGCTGCAGAGGAAGAAACGACTTCGTTTCCTACTTCATCCGCAAACGTAGTAGTTGCAACTGTAGTAGCACTTAAAAGAGCCGTTGCTACTACGATCCCTTTTAAGAGGTGACGGCTCTTAGCAGAAACAGCGTCTTCACGAACCTCAGCAACAACCGTCTCTTCGACTTGACCTCGGATCACTTTGAGCAAACCAAAGTTTGAAGTAGCTGCACGCAACCAGTTCTTACCTGACTTGATCAACTTGAAACGAGTCACTCGATCAGTTTCACGGAATTCTCCGTTTGAACGTTTAAAAATCATTTGATTCTCCTTAATTTTTATTTTCGCCTATATTATACCTTTTTCCTGTACTTATGCAAGCGTTTTAATGTTTATCAAGTTTATCATCAGGAAATAGCGTTCTGAAACCATTCAAACGAACAAAAAAGCTACCCGAAGGTAGCTTTGATTTCTAATTAAAGTGAGTTAACATCCACTTTGATACCAGGACCTTGAGTAGTAGTCAAAGTCAAGCTAGTTACGTAAGTACCTTTAGCTGTAGCTGGTTTTGCTTTTTGGATTGTGTCGTTGAAAGCTTTAAAGTTTTCAACCAATTTAGTATCATCGAATGAAACTTTACCGATGATCGCTTGAACGATACCTGCTTTATCAGCACGGTAAGTGATTTTACCACCTTTAGACTCTTCAACTGCTTTCGCAACATCCATTGTTACTGTACCAGTTTTAGGGTTTGGCATCAAGTTACGTGGTCCAAGGACACGTCCAAGACGTCCAACAAGAGCCATCATGTCAGGTGTAGCGATAACAACGTCGAAGTCCAACCAACCATCGTTGATTTTCGCAACAAGGTCATCTTCACCTACGAAGTCTGCACCAGCAGCTTTTGCTTCTTCAGCTTTTGCACCACGTGCAAATACAAGTACGCGAGCTGTTTTACCAGTTCCGTTTGGCAATACCATTGCACCACGGATTTGTTGGTCAGCTTTTTTCACGTCGATGTTCAAGTTGTAAGCAACTTCTACAGTTGCGTCAAATTTTGCAAAATTAGTTTCTTTTGCAAGAGCTACAGCTTCTTCTACGCTGTATGCTTTTGTGCTGTCGATTTTTTCAAGTGCAGCACGAAGTTGTTTGCTTTTTTTAGCCATTTTATCTTTCTCCTTGTAATGTGGTCATATCGATTTTCATCTCCCACGTCACTCGTCTCATGATCAAGTGTATTGCGGGCAAATAGGATTGTTACAATTAGTCAGTAACAGTGAATCCCATAGAACGAGCAGTACCTTCGATCATACGCATTGCAGACTCAATGTTTGCAGCGTTCAAATCTGGCATCTTAGTTTCAGCGATTTGTTGTACTTGTGCACGAGTTACAGTTGCAACTTTCGTTTTGTTCGGTGTACCTGAACCTTTTTCAACACCTGCAGCTTTTTTCAAAAGAACAGCAGCTGGTGGTGTTTTTGTAACGAAATCGAATGATTTGTCTTCATAAACCGTGATAACAACTGGGATGATCATACCAGCTTGATCAGCTGTACGAGCGTTAAACTCTTTAGTGAATCCCATGATGTTGATACCTGCTTGACCAAGCGCTGGACCAACCGGTGGAGCTGGAGTAGCTTTACCAGCAGGGATTTGCAATTTTACAAGTTTTTCGACTTTTTTAGCCATTTCTTAAATCCTCCTTTGTGGTTTTGGCGGTAATTACAGATTTTTACCTCCCACAAGTATGCTTTGTGCATACCTTTCTATTATACACAATTTCTCTTTTTTTGCAAGAAAAAATTAAAATATAGTAAACTTTTTTTTCGTTTTATGATAGAATGAAGCTATGTTAATCAAAGTTGCTTCTGTATTATTTATTTTTTTAACGCTGATTCTGAGCGGCATCATTGTTCACCTCTTTAAACTCCAAAAAAGAGGATGGCGATCTACCGATATTGCCTTTCCTTTATTTGCCTTGGAGTACTACCTGATTTCAGACAGCGCCTTTTACCACAGCCTCTTACCGCTGCTAGCCTTGAGTCTTTCGCTTTTGGCCTTGGGGCTAACGATTTATTTCTTAAAAAAGAAAAAGAGTTTTTATTATCCGAAATTTATCAAATACTTCTGGCGCGCTGGATTTCTGGTCACCTTCTTGCTCTATCTGATCTTAACCGCTAGTTTGTTTATCTAATACTGAAAAGAGGCTGGGACAAAAGTCCTAGCCTCTCAATTATTTTTGGATTGTCGAGCAAGACGCAGTGGTTGAGTGGGCTCTACTACGCTGATTTCATCAGCTTTTACAGCCCTACTCAACTGTGCGGAGGTGGGACGACGAAATCGAATTCTAACGAATTACCGATTTCTGTCCCACTCTCTTTTTTTTATTTTTTCCGATGAAAGAACCAGCCCACTAGTTTCTTGAAGACTTGAATCAAGACGAGAGCAAGAACGGCCATGATAGCACAGATAACCAGCGTTTGGATCCTCAAGGGGCTCATGTTAAAGAATTTCCCTAGGATACTACTTGAAACCAGGAAGGCTAGGATATTTCCTAGAAGAACCAGTCTCTTGTAGTGATTGAGAGGCTGAGATTCTTGGTAGATGATGGTAAAACCAACGAAGGCCATCAAGCAGATGGCTGCACTCGAGAGCTCTTCCGACCTCATGCCAAATGTTGAAGAGAGCAACACCAGACTGAAGATCAGTATAAAATCCGTCAAGGCAGCAGGTAGCGCATTTTTAAAGACCGTTTCGATAAAGCGCCCTTTGATGCGCTCGCTATTGGGCTCAAGTGCTAGAAAGAATCCTGGAATCCCAATCGTAAAACCACTGATCAAAGACATCTGCGATGGCATAATGGGATAGGTAAAGGCTAAGAGCGTCACTGAGATAGCCAACAAAATGGAAAAGATATTCTTGATCAAAAAGAGACTGGCTGATCGTTGAATATTATTGACCACTCGCCGACCTTCTGCCACGATAGACGGCATCTTCCCAAAGTCAGAATCCAGTAAAACCACTTGCGCCATCTTTTTGGTCGCATCATTTCCAGATTCCATCGCAATACTACAATCCGCTGTTTTGAGGGCCAGAATATCGTTGACGCCATCTCCGGTCATGGCGACTTTATGCCCCTTTGCCTGCAAGCCTTCAACAAGGCTTTTCTTTTGCTCTGGTGTCACTCGTCCAAAGACCGTATATTGGCTCGCCGCTTGGTGCAATTCTTCTTCCGTCAGTAAGGTTCTGGTATCGATTAGATCCTCTGCTCCTTCAATGCCTGCTTTTTGTGCAATAGCTGAAACTGTAGCAGGGTTGTCCCCTGAGATAACCTTAATGGTCACTCCTTGTTGTTTAAAGTAGGCGAAGGTTTCTTTGGCATTTTTTCTCAAAGGATTGGAGAGAATAATCCAGGCTACCAAGTCTACAGGAGCCTCTAAAGTCTCTCCCAGGTGATCTCCCTTATATTTCCCAAAGGCCAAGACCCGATTGCCTGCCTGAGTAGCAGGAGCTATCTCTTGTTCAACCTCAGAGAAGCCCTCTCGTAAAACAAACTCTGGTGCACCTAATACATAGATCCCCGATTCAAAGGCAATCGCCCCATACTTTTTCTTAGACGTAAAGGGCTGAATGTCGAGAGCCTTCCAAGGCTGGCTGACTGGAGTCTTGTGAAATTTTCGGATGGCATCCATGGTATCGTTTTGATCCATACTAGCTCCTACATACTGAGCTAGAGCTTCCAAGTCTTGAGCGTCTTTAACTGGACGAATCTCTGTTACTTCCATACCTGGCTCTGTAATGGTCCCTGTCTTATCGACACAAAGGACATCCACGCGCGATAAGGTCTCAATCCCCTTCATGCTATTGAGCAGGACCTTTTCCTTGGCTAATCTGACAGCACCCAGAGCCAGTGCCAAGGTCATCAAGAGATACAAGCCTTCCGGAATCATACCGATCAAGGCACCGACTGTTGAAGTCACACTGAGCTTGAGGCTATCGCCTAGGCTGATATAGCTGCGAAGAAAAAGGAGCGAACCTAGCGGAATGATGAGAAGGCCGATGATCCCCACAATGCGATTGACCGCATGAACCATATCGGACTCCTCATGAGACTTAACCTGCTTGGCTTCCAGGCTCAATTGGTTGATGTAGGAGTCGTTCCCAACTTTTTCTAGTCGCGCTAAACCTTGACCAGCGATCACAAAACTACCTGACATGAGCGCATCTTGCGCTCCTTTTTTGACCTCATCGGCTTCACCTGTCAATTGCGACTCATCGACTTTTAGCTCGCCCTCCAGCAAGACCCCATCCGCATAGATCTGGTCTCCAGCTTGAAAGCGAACTAGATCGCCCTCCACCAGCTGATCGATCGGTAGAGCGACTTCTTTTCCTTCTCGAAGAACGATCGCCTCACTCATATGCAGAAATTGCATCTGACGCAAGATCCGTCTCGAGCGGACCTCCTGCACAATTCCTACCAAGGAGTTGACCACGACGACCGGGACAAACAAGAGATTGTTCCAAGACTTCACTGCTACCAGCAAGACCGCCAAGACCAGGAAAATCAGATTAAAGTAGGTAAAGACATTATCTCGAATGATCTGCCCAATACTTTTTTCTGTCTTAATCGTGACCTTATTTTGCTTGCCCTCTTGGATCTTTTTCGCTACTTCTTCCTGACTGAGTCCTTCTAATCTAACCATTGCTTTCCTCACTCATGTATTTCCAAGGGCAATCCTTCTGGATCAAAGAAAAATGCCATCTTCTTGCCATCAAAATCATCATAGCGAAGGCCTGTATTCTCAATACCTAGCTGATCCAATCTAGCTAGATACGCCTCTACATCGTCCACTTTAAAGGCCAGGTGACGCAGTCCCGCATGCTCGGGCAAGGGGAGCTTCGGCCGTTCTGGGGCTGTCAGTTTGATAAAGAGTTCTAAAGTCAGCTCCCCCTGGCGGAGATTGATCAAGATATCTCCGCGTTCGGGACGGTCATACTCACTGACAATCGCAAAGCCCAACTGGTCCACATAAAAGTGCAACATGGCATCGCGATCCCGTCCAATGATGGCAATATGATGAATCGTGTCTAACTTCATCTGGTCCTACTTTCTATTTTCTATAAAAAGAAAAGGGAGTGGGGCATATGCCCTTTTTCCCTATCCTTATGATTGTTGCAATACTTTTCGAGGCTTGGTCCCTTCAGCTGGTCCAATCACACCCGCTGCTTCCAACTCTTCCATGAGGCGAGTCGCCCGATTAAAACCAACCGATAAGCGGCGCTGGATCATCGAAGCACTGGCTTTTTGGGTCTCGATGACGAGCGCTTTGGCCTCTTCAAAGAGAGGATCGCCTTCGTCTGAGCAACCCATGCCTCCATCAAAGTCTGACTCGGATACTTCTCCTGGATCAAAGGCATCATCATAATCGGCTTCTGCCTGCTCTTTGACAAAGTTGACAATCCGCTCCACATCGTCATCTGAGATAAAGGATCCTTGTAGACGGATTGGATGATTTTCATCGATCGGTTTAAAGAGCATGTCTCCCCGACCGAGCAATTTCTCTGCCCCATTTTCATCCAAGATGGTCCGTGAGTCAGTCCCAGATGATACCGCAAAAGCGACACGGGAAGGCACATTGGCCTTGATCAAACCTGAGATAACATCAACCGATGGCCGCTGAGTCGCAAGGATCATGTGGATCCCCGCTGCACGCGCCTTTTGTCCAAGGCGAATAATAGCATCTTCCACTTCTTTACTTGCGACTATCATCAAGTCTGCCAACTCGTCGACAATGACCACGATCAAAGGAAGTGGCACTTGCTTCATCTCAGACTGGGCATTGTACTCAGCCACCTTGGCATTAAAGCCAGCAATATTGCGAGCCCCTACTTTCGAGAAGAGCTCATAGCGATTTTCCATCTCATCAACGACCTTCTGCAGGGCCCGACTGGCCTTACGTGGGTTGGTCACCACTGGAATCAAGAGGTGAGGAATATCATTGTAGACAGAAAGCTCCACCATCTTTGGATCGACCATCATAAACTTGACTTCGTCCGGACGGGCCTTCATCAAGATACTCGAAATAATCCCATTAACCGCTACTGACTTACCAGATCCGGTAGACCCCGCTACCAAAAGGTGGGGCATCCGAGCCAAATCAAAGGTCCGAGCCGAGCCATCTACAGCCTTCCCAAGAGGAATCTCAAGGAGTTTAGCTGGATCTGTTTTGGACTGCTCCCACAATTCACGGAAGGAAACGGTCGCAATCTCTGAGTTGGGCACTTCAATCCCGACCAGAGACTTCCCTGGAATCGGTGCTTCAATCCGCACATCCTTGGCTGCTAGGGCCAAGGCCAAATCATCTGCTAGATTGGAGATACGGTTGACCCGCACACCGACCGCTGGCTTGACTTCATACTTGGTAACAGAAGGGCCGATTTCCGCCCGCTCCACTGTCGCCTTGATATTGAAGCTTGCAAAGGTTTCTTCCAAAATGCGGATGTTCTGGCGAACGATGTTTTTCTCTTTGGATTGATTTTTGGGCTTGTCAGGTGCGAAGAGATCAATGGTTGGAAGCTTGTACTGGAGGAGTTCCTTAGGTGTGAAATCCACTTGAACTTCTTCCCCATCGTCCTCGAATTCTTCGGCTTCCGGAAACTCTTCGTATGCTTCAGGCTCTTCAGGCCATTCTTCATCTGGCAGGTAGATCTCTGGTGTTGCTGGTGCGACAATTTCGGCTTCTGGGAAGGACTCTGTGAACGGCTCTTCCGCCAACACCTCTCCCGTTTCAGGGTCTACAGGATGCCCTTCCATTGAAAGGGGAGTTGGAAGAACTGCACTTGCTTCTTCTTGCTCTCTTTCAGCTGCAGCAGCTTCCTCGGCAATTCTCGCTTCCTTTTCAAGGAATTTCTGCTCGCGACGTTCCTTGCGTTTTTCCATAGAAGCGTGGAAGGCTTCCGATCCCTTTTCAAACAAATCATAGATGGAGTAAGGACTCATCAAGAGAATCCCCAATCCAATAAAGAGAAGGCCAATAAAATAAGAGCCAATATTTGAAAAGAGGAAGGAAATCGGAGCATAAAGAAGGGCACCGATCATACCACCACCAGCAAAACTCTCCACCCGCAGATGAATCAAGTCTGCCATGATTCTTGAAAAGGTGACCTTGATCCCATTATTGTCTAAATGAAGGGAGGATACAAAGAAGGCCTGAAACATCAAGAGAAGTCCAGCAAAGAAGCTTAGGAATCCTGAAATAACCCCTTCGTGTTTGTCCAGCCATTTAAAGGCATAGAGGTAGAAAAAGGTCGCTAAAATAGCCAAGTAAGCCAAACTCCCAACAAACAGTCGGATTAAGTTGTAGGCCAAGACCCCTACCGCTCCCAATTTCAAGGCCGCAAAGACTAAAACCAGACTAATCAGAATGGTCACAATCATGCGGTGAATTGCTTTTTTTCTTTCTAATTCTGCTTTGGACAGTCGTCTCGTCGACCGTGTTTTTTTCGATTGATTATTGTTTGCCATAACCTTTATTATATCACATTTCTATGCCAGTTCTCTAGTAAAATCATTTCCTCAATTTTTCAGAATAAAGTAAAAAAACAGCACCGATTGGGCACTGTTTTAGATGTTTTTCTTAGGGTGGCGGTCAATGATGGCTTGATAGTCTTGCAGCGCTTGCTTTCCTTTGTCCGTCAACTGATAACCCCGAATTGTGAACTGCTCCGCCAGTTCTTCCTCCGTAAAATGTTCAGCCAAAGCTTGGTTCAAATCGGCCGCTTTCATCTTGGACAACCCCGCAACTCCCTTCTTTTTGAGAATGGCTTTTTTCATAGTCGCATTGATATGGTCCAATGAATCAAAGGCTGATTCAATAAAAGCATAGCCCTTATCCACCAAAACCTTCACGTGTTCCGAAGCATGAATCCCATAAGTATATTCGAAGTACTTAGGAAACCAAGTCTCTGTCGTAAAGGTTCCAAAATGGATTCGCCACAAGAGAATAATATCCCCTGCAAGCAAGCCATCTCGAAGGAGCTCCATATTTCGTTTAGAAACGGGCTTTGGATCCAACAACCAGGTTTCCAAATCCCTCTCAGGCGAAATATAGGGTTTCACCTCGTGATCGGCGTAGAATTTTTCCATTACATCTAAAATAGTCGTCATAAGTCTCTCCTATCTATCATTGATTGTATCATAACAAAATAAAAAGAACCTGTCGATCAAGAAAGCTTCCTAATGTCGAGGTTTCTATTGTGAAATAGATCTTACTTACACTTTTTCCTATTTTGTTAAATAGATTTTAAACTGTCATATTTTTCTTTGTATTGTTCGTAGTACAAAAATAGGTAGTAACCCCCTACTATTTCTAAAAAGAATACATAAAGAGCGACAGCCATAATAGCGGGGCAGAATGGCGTTAAGATAGCATCAATGCTTCCTCTTACATTTGTATGATTTGAACGATCAAACAATACAAAACCCGCTGTAACTCCACTTCCTCCCCAGATCAATAATTGATCTGTTATTTTTTCTGTTGCTAGGGCAGCCAAGGAAGCATAGGGTTTTCTTTCTTCAACTGCAGTCTTTATCTTTTTAGGGACCGTCCTAAAGAGATATATCACAACAACTATCGTTAATCCTGCTGATAAAAAACCGAGAAGTTTTCTGCAAAAAATCCCAATTAATACAAATCCTAATTCCATAAATAGTAATAGAAGGTACATATAACAATAAGTGAGATATTTCAAGATCATTTTTTTCTTTCGATATTTAAACGAATAAAAAATGTAGACCAAATAAAATAAAAGTAGAACAAACAAAAGAGGTAAATTTAACCATTGATAGGCAACATCCCCATCTCCATCTAGTCTTATTCCCTTAAAGACTGCTGGAAGAAGAATATAAAGTAGATAGACTATTGCAGAAAATAAAGGCATACCAATAAATCTTTTCCAATTTCCCTTATCGTTAAAGCGGCTAATAATGGTCTCATTTACGAAGGATTGACTTTCTTCAAATGAGTAAGTAAAAAGTTTCATATTTCTCCCTTTTAGATTCAATCTGTCACTCACTAGTCCTGACTATCACTCGTAGGCACTTCAATATCAGGCACATCGATTACATTATTGACTTGGATATTATCTTGTTGATACTTCAGATTTGTCTGCGAGATTTGTGGTTTGTATAGTGAGAAAAAGCATACTCCAATCACCAATAGACTCGCTCCAAGGACGCAAAGTCTTTTGACATGCCAAGCCACAGGCAAGGGAATTTTCGCTCGAATCCCTGATTTCTTGACCCAATCCGGGTGGTCTCGCATGACACGATTTGCTGCCATCAGAGGCATCAGGTATGCAAAGAGCGCAATGACCGTTGTCAAGCCAATCACCCGAAAACGATTCTGATTGGATGGAGAAACATGATTCACTTCCATCAAGACCATTCCCACAATCACTAAAATAATGACCAGCAATAGTCCCAAAGATCTCCATAGACCTTCCCTACGGTAGCATTTCAATTCATCAAACGACATCTCGTTAAAATTCTTATCCATTTTTTAATAACTCCTTATATTTTTTCAGGCTCTTTCAATTAATCTCTATTTTGATTGGAGGATTTACAGATGACTGCCTTCATCCTTCAAGTATTTTTTAGCCTTTCGAACGATATAGAGCGACTCATCTTCTGAGGCTAACTTGCGAAAGAGATCATTGGCTCTGTGCTGATCGCCTTTAAGAGTAGCATTCAAGGCTTGGTAGTAGATAATTTCCAACTGCTGGTACTTGAAGTCATTGCTTAAATCTTCGAAATAATCATTGCTTTGGTGCGCAATGGTTAAATCATAAAGAGCGAGACAGACCATTTTTGTTTTCTCAGCCAGTGTCGGGTCTGTGATAGTCAATTTATTTAATCGAGCCTCTAGCTCTTCTCTAGTCAAATCAGGATCTGTGAGAACAGTAGATCGCATGAGATAACTCTCAAAAAAGTTCTTATATTTCTGCGGACAATCCGTCTGACTTATTGCTTCTCTAGCTTCCTTTATAACAGTATCAAAATCTCCCATCATAAACGAATAGGCAACCGATGTCAGCTTAATATCTATCTGTAAAATGGGCTTTTTCACATTCTTGTTCAACTGAAGGTATTGCTGCCAAAAAGCTAAATCTAAGTCTACATGGAGCAAGGTGTTGCACTTGTTGGTATAGCTCTTCTTGAGCAATTGGATGAATAAAAACAAGCCTGCAAGGACCAATAAGAGCGCAGCAGTCTGAAGAAGAGTATCTCTAACCACGAACCCAATACAAATAATGAGAAGCATTGCCAACAAGCCAGCAGATCTAATATAGAGCCTATAGTTTTTGCGTAGAGTTTTATAATCCAATTTGTAGCCTCCTATTCATGATACATTTTTTGAGGGAATACGTTCATTTTCCAACAAAACAACTTATCTCCCATCATACCGAATTTTCCATCTATACGCAACTTCCTTCTTAATTAGTGATTTAGTCCAAAAAGAAAACACCCTCGTGGGTGTTAGCATTGATAGACTGAACCGCAATATCATCTTTTTAGTTCTACTTTTCTACCACTATCTATTCTGAAGAAGTCATCAGACTATTTCCTACTATACCGATGATCACAATGAAGACCCCTAAAAATCCTAGTGGGGTTGGGATCTGATCTCCCAGAAAGAGACAGCCTCCAAATAGGGTGAAGAGGACCTCGCCGGCCTGGGTAGCTTCAACAACAGCTAACTGCTGATGATTATGTTTCACCAAGTTGGTTGCTTCGAAAAAGAGCATGGTTGCGATAACTCCTGAAAATACAGCTACGATCAAGGATTGGAGCATTTGCCCACCTGATGGCAAGCCTGCATCTATTCCTGCAAAGACGGCTAAGAGCAACCAAAAGGGAACACTCATTAAGGTCATCCCAAAGACCCGTTGGGTCGTTGATAATTGTTCTTCTTTACAATGAGCCAGCATCTTGCGATTTCCCAATGGATAGGAAAAAGCCGCGATCAAAATTAAGATACTAGCTCGCACAACACCTTCTCCGAGACCTCGTCCAAAATATGGAATTTGAATCAATACGATTCCTAACAAAATCAGTAAAGTCATTCCTAACTGTTTTCCTGGAATCTTTTGGCCAAAAAGTGGGGTCAGAAGGAGACCCGCTAAAATCGTAATCTGCCAGGTCGCAGCCACAAACCATGATTCTCCATAGATAGAAGCCATCGATAAAGGAGCATAAAAGAGACCAAAGCCAACCGTACTCCATAGCAGCCAAGTCCACGGGGCTCGTGCAATCGCTGACAAGACACCCTTTAATTCGCCTTTCTGCCAGACTAAAACAGCCATCATGGGCAAACTAAAAAGGTAGCGCAAACTAGCACTCCACATCCAGGAACCACCTGCCAGGTTCATACTTCGATTAAAAATAAAGGTAAATGCAAAAAAGAGAGCACCTAGGATACCAAACCAAAGGGCTCTCGCAAAATGTGATGATTTCATTTTTTGATGATCGTTCTCCTGTAGTCATCCTATTATACAGGAATTCAGAATTACTTTCATCTATTTTCTGCAAATTTTCAGAATAGTGTTTTCACCTTAAATTTTATCCAGATTTGAAAGTATCGCAAAATTAAGGTACAATAGAGAAAGACAACTATGTTGGAAAGGAAGAATATGAAAAAATTAATCGCACTACTATTATTTTCCGGCTTGGCTTTGACAGCTTGTTCGTCTAATAAGACTGATGCTAACTCTTCAAGTTCAAGCAAAGAAAAGACAGAGCAGACAGCAACTTCTAGCTCTAGTGAAAAAGATCAAAAGAAAATTGAACAAGAACAAAAGAAATTAGAACAACTGCGCAAAGATTTTAACGATGCCATGACCAATGAAAATGCCGTCTTCCCACAACTCTCAACTGATGTGGCTGAAGACGAAGCAGAGGTTAAAATCACAACAACTGAAGGCGATATCACTGTCAAGCTCTTCCCTAAATATGCGCCCCTTGCAGTTGAAAACTTCTTGACCCATGCAAAAGAAGGCTACTACAATGGCTTGCTTTTCCACCGTGTTATTAACAACTTTATGATCCAAACTGGGGATCCTAAAGGAGACGGTACGGGTGGCGAATCTATCTGGAAGGGCAAAGACAAATCCAAAGATTCAGGTACTGGTTTTGAGAATGAGTATTCTCCATACCTTTACAACCTTCGTGGAGCCCTTGCAATGGCCAATTCTGGTCCAAATACCAATGGTAGTCAATTCTATATCAACCAAAATAAGGATGATATTTCAAGTAAACTCCCAACTGACCGCTTCCCAGCTAGGATCATCGATGCTTATAAAAATGGTGGAAATCCAACCCTCGATGGTGGTAACTACACTGTCTTTGGCCAAGTCGTCGATGGTATGGATGTGGTCGATAAAATTGCATCTACCGAAACCGATGATAAGGACAAACCAAAAACAGATATCAAAATTGAAAAAATTGAAATCTTAAAAGACTATGATTTCAAGAAATAATGAAAAGAGAACCGAGAGGTTCTCTTTTTAAGATATTGATAAACAATTTACATAAAATGAGCTAATAGATTCATTGGTAAAAAAAATGAATTCTAATTATTTAAGACATTCATCTACTGAAACTTTCCGCCGTGAGAAAAGTGCCCGAAACAGATTTGTTTCAGGCACACGGAATTATTGAGACCTTAGGCTCAATAATTAGTCATGGAACTTCCTGGATTGCTGAAATCATCCACTGGATAATTTCACCTAACGTCCGTACTCACCTAAGGAAAGTTTCTAAGAAGAATCTGAAAAGAGAACCATGCGGTTCTCTTTTTGTCTTTACGTCAATTCATTAAAGTCCCAGATTTGGTCCATCCAGCCTTCATAGAAGTCTGGCTCGTGGCAAACCATGAGAATCGATCCCTTGTACTCTTTCAGAGCCCGTTTCAATTCATCTTTGGCATCCACATCCAAGTGGTTGGTTGGTTCGTCCAGTACCAAGACATTGTTTTCACGATTCATCAAGAGACAGAAGCGTACCTTGGCTTGCTCCCCACCGGATAACACCTGGATTTGGCTCTCGATATGTTTGGTGGTCAAGCCACAGCGGGCAAGGGCGGCACGAACTTCTGCTTGGTTGAGAGATGGAAAGGCATTCCAGACTGCTTCAAGCGGTGTCTGGCGATTGCCCCCTTCGACCTCTTGCTCGAAATAGCCAAGCTCTAGGTAATCTCCCCGCTCGACTTCACCAGCGATTGGTGGGATGATTCCCAGCAAGCTCTTCAAGAGAGTGGTTTTTCCGATCCCGTTGGCCCCGATGATGGCAACCTTTTGATTGCGTTCAAACGTTAGGTTCAAAGGCTTGGTCAAAGGACGGTCATACCCAATCTGGAGATCCTTGGCCTGGAAGATAAAGCGACCAGGAGTCCGGGCATTTTTAAATTCAAAGGATGGCTTTGGTTTCTCACTTTGTAACTCAATGAGTTCCATCTTGTCCAGCTTCTTCTGACGAGACATGGCCATATTCCGTGTAGCCACACGCGCCTTATTGCGGGCTACGAAATCTTTCAAATCAGCAATCTCCTTTTGCTGACGCTCATAAGCCGCTTCCAATTGCGATTTCTTCATTTCATAGACTTCAAGGAATTGGTAGTAGTCTCCTGAATAGCGGGTTAACTGCTGATTTTCCACATGGTAGACGATGTTGATCACATCATTCAAGAATGGAATATCGTGGGAAATGAGGACAAAGGCATTTTCATAATTCTGCAAATAGCGTTTAAGCCAATCGATGTGCTCTGCATCCAAGTAGTTGGTTGGCTCGTCCAAGAGAAGGATATCTGGTTTCTCAAGTAAGAGTTTGGCCAAGAGGACTTTGGTCCGTTGCCCACCTGACAAGGAGGTTACATCCGTGTCCATCCCAAAGTCCATGACCCCAAGAGCACGCGCCACTTCATCGATCTTGGCATCCAAGGTATAAAAATCACGACTTTCTAAACGCTCTTGGAGTTCTCCAACTTCTTCCATCAGAGCATCGACATCGGCTCCCTCTTCCGCCATGGCCATATAGAGGTCATTGATGCGAGCTTCAGCTGTGAACAACTCATCAAAAGCGGTCCGTAAGACATCGCGAACTGTTTGTCCCTCTTCTAAGACCGAATGCTGATCCAGGTAACCTGCCGTCACATACTTAGACCACTCAACCTTCCCTTCGTCGGGTTGCATCTTGCCGGTCACGATGCTCATGAAGGTGGATTTCCCTTCACCATTGGCTCCAACCAAACCGATATGCTCTCCCTTTAACAAGCGGAAAGACACATCCTCAAAAATAGCCCGGTCTCCAAAGCCGTGGCTTAAATTTTTCACCTCTAAAATACTCATGATTGACTCTCTTTCATTGATTTCACTCGTATGATTATATCATCTTCACAGCAAAAATTAAAGGGACTTCAACTTCCTTTAGAAATTTAAAAAAATATTTTTTAAGTAAAATATGTTAAGCGATTTTGTAAAGAAATCAACATAAGATCTAACTTTTAAATTTGATTAAGAATATACCGAAATTTTCCGCCGTGAAAAAAATCAGAGTTTTTGCGGGTAGACGAGGATGGGGTTAAGATCTTCAAATCTATGCCCTGTCCATTTTTAGGAGGTGACAATCTCTGATCTATCTATGATATCCGTTCCAAATCCTGTCATGAGTTCTCACATACAGATCGTTAAAAAATCTATCAAATTAATAATCTAATGATCAAAAACACTTTAACCTGTCCAGCAGCCTATCTCTTTGTTGAGAAATTAAAAGAAAATATTGAATAAAAGAGCCTTAATTCGTTTTTTCTATATTTTATGATAGATTATTTGTGGATTTTACGCGTTTTTAAATAAAAAACGAATAATTTCTTAATTTATTAGGAAATCGCTTGCAAACTAAGCGCTTATATAGTACAATGTGTGTGAAAATAATATCAATGACTAGGATTTTGCTTATGCATGAGCCCTTTCATATTAAGGAGAAAAAGTGTATGAAAAAACTCACTAAATTTGGCATCATTACAATGTCTGTCTTTGTTCTAAATTTGGTTTCACAGTCAGTAGTTCAAGCTGATGAAACTAATAGCGAACCAGCAAATGTTTCAGTGACATCAGGTATTACTAATTCAACTGATGCTGAGAACACTTCTTCAGTAGACAATAAGGTTGCACCAGACCCTACTAGTGACACCTCACTAAAATCAGACGAAGAGGGTGCCAATGCTTCCTCACCAAAAACTGAAGAAATCTCAACTAATAGCGAAGCTACAACTGGCGGGAAAGAAGATTCAACTGGTAGCAATATCATTGATGAAGGTGGTTACGTCAATGTTGAAGGACTTCCAGCACATTTAAGTGAGGATGGTAAAAGTGTAGTCTACAATTACACTGTAGCCTTCAAAGAATTGCACTCAAGTGATCAAGGTCAAGCTGTTCGCGGTGTTCGTATCCGTATTCCTAATATTTCAGGTGCAAAAGCTAATTTCACTTTGATCGGAACACATGATGCCAATGGAAATCCTGTAGATGTTAATGTTCCAATGAAAGAGGTTTCGTATAATGAACCTGTTGATGAAGAAAGGGGGAATGTTCCAACTGCTGAGGAACTAGCAGCTGGTAAGAAACCTTCCGTTATTAATATGAAGGATGTTGACGGTAATCTCACTGATCCAACCTCTACTGATGATGCAGTTAATTTATATGCTGTTGTTTCAAATACATTTAGATCAACAGCTTTTCGAGTTTCTGTGACCGTACCCTTGGAGGAAGCTAAGAAAATCAAGTACTTACCAATCGACGCGAGATTTGCTTGGAAATGTTCTCAAGATGGTGGTGGGGTTGGTTCATATGAAGAAGGTTGCCAAAGCCTAGAAGAATATCATCGAATTCAACCATATTATCCAGACAACAATGGGGAAGCAACTTATGGTGCTCTAGGTAATCCAAGTTTAGTAGATGATACTTATGTTCAGAATGACCATCTAATTAGGTCAGTTTCAAACCCAGCTACTCATATCACACCAAATAACGGTGACTGGAAAACTATTCCTCATGATGTTAATATTAATCCTGAGACCTTCTTTAGTTATGTTAAAACTTTTTCTTTGAAATACAATCGTGCTGTTAAATACTATGCTTCAGAATTTGAAGATATGGCTGACCAGGATGTTTCTACGCTTCACTATGGAGATGTAGTGGTAGATTATGTGATCAAAGGAACAAATCAGTCTATCAAGGAAACATATAAAGACACACCATTAACTTCTATTTATGGATCTGATGGAAATCTTGTGACCTATAATGCTGCTGAAAACGCAGATGAGCGTCCGTCTTCTATCACTGTAGATGGTAAAAAATACAATCTAGTTGGTGTTTCTTCAACATCTGCACCTGAAACAGGTCAGTTAAAAGAAGGTACAACTCATGTTATCTATGAGTATGAGAAAGAACCAGATCCTAAACCAACACCAGATCCTAAACCAACTCCGGATCCTAAACCAACTCCAGATCCTAAACCTACTCCAGATCCTAAACCTACTCCAGATCCTAAACCAGCTCCGGATCCTAAACCAACTCCAGATCCTAAACCAACTCCAGATCCTAAACCAACTCCAGATCCTAAACCAACTCCGGATCCTAAACCTACTCCAGATCCTAAACCTACTCCAGATCCAGAGGTAGCTCCAAAGCCTGTTCAACCAGAAAAAGTTCATTCTTCTGAGAAAAAATCAGCTCCGGAAAAAGCTCAGTTACCAAATACAGGAACTTCTGATTCGCCATTAGCTATGAATCTTCTTGCTATTTTAGCTGGAATCTTTGGTATTTCACTTTTCAAAAAGAATAAAAAATCAGAGAACTAAGTAAATAGTTTTATAAAAGAGTCTGGGGCAATAATCTCTTGGCCCCAAAAAAAGCAACGGATTGAACTGCACCCCAAAAGTTAGATAGAAAAAATCTTACTTTGGCACTGTACCCATAAAATGAGACACAAGAAAACACTCCTGTTGAAATCTGGTAAACTAGAAACAGGAGTGTTTTGTTATGGTCAAAGAAGCATATTCGGTAGAAACTAAGCTAGCCTGTATCGAAATGAAGAAGGCAGGTAAATCAAATAAGGTTATCATGGATACCCTCGGTATCAAAAATGCTACTCAGGTGAAAACCTGGTGGCGTTGGTATCAGAATGATGAATTGTACTGTTTCCACCAACCTGTGGGGAAACAATATACTTATGGTAAAGGAATGAAACAATTATCTGAAGTCGAACAGTTACGTTTGCAGATAGAATTACTAAAAAAGTATCAGAGCTTGGTAAGAAAATCGACAAAGTAAGTCTTATCAAGCTAGTGGAAGAGTATAAGAAAACGTGCCCTGTATCTATTATTTTAGAGTGTTTCGGCGTCAAACGCTCCACCTTTTATCGCTGGAAACAGGAGTGTAAGAATTCTCAGAAAAGAGACGAAATAGCAGATAAAATCGAACAACTCTGTATGGCAAATCGCTTTATTTACGGCTATCGAACCATCACTCGCTTACTAAAGAAAGTTTATAACCTCGCCGTTAATCGCAAGAAGGTCTATCATATCATGAGGGAAAAGGGCTACCTTTGCCGTGTCCGTCCCAAGAAGGGACCTAAATTAGGGAAGCCTTACCATGTAACAGACAATAAGCTGGATCGTGATTTTCAGGCAGACAAGCCGATGGAGAAGCTTGTCACAGATATCACCTACCTCTACTTTGGAAACTGTAAACTTTATCTATCTTCAATCATGGATCTCTATAATCGTGAAATAGTAGCTTATAGCATCTCCGAGTGTCAAGATACGGACTTTGTGCTCGACACACTTCATCAACTTGAGCTACCTCAAGGAGCACTTTTACACAGCGACCAGGGATCTGTCTACACCTCAAAAGCCTACTATCAAGCTTGTACAGAAAAAGGCATCACCCGCTCTATGTCCCGAAAAGGAACACCAGCAGATAATGCACGTATCGAATAGTTCCATTCTGTTCTCAAGTCTGAAACCTTCTATCTCCATAAGTGGAGAAACCTAACTAAAGATAGTATAATAGATATTGTCAAAAATTACATCATATTTTATAATGAAACTAGAATTCAACAAAAATTAAATGACCAGTCTCCTGTAAATTACAGAAAACTGGTCGCATAAGAGGGGGTCTCTTGTCCCATTATTGGGGTGCAATGCCTCCAACTCCCTTTTCAATTACAAGCCTAAGTCTGCGTAAGGTTTTCGGTAGCCCACTTGAACAACTTTTCCGTCTTTGACAAGCAGAGGCCGCTTGATCAGCATACCGTCTGAAGCAAGGAGATCCGCCGCTTCTTTCACTGTCAGTTGATCCACCTTATCTTTCAAACCAAGTTCTCGGTATTTCATTCCGCTAGTATTGAAGAAAGACTTGATCGGTAGGCCAGAAGCTGCCATCCAGTCTTGCAATTCTTGGCTAGTCGGTGTTTCTGTGACAATATTTTGGCTTTGAAACTCACATTGGAGACCATCCAATTCTGATTTAGCCTTTCGACAAGTCGAACATTTTGGGTATTCAATAAAGGTATACATTGATTTCACTTCTCCTTCCAGGTAATTCCTTCATGGTGTAAGAGCCAGCGTTTGCGATCGAGTCCAGACGCGTAGCCCGTCAGTTGTCCATCTTTTCCCATCACACGGTGACAAGGGACTAAGATCGTCAAGGGATTACGTCCGACAGCCTGTCCCACGGCCTGGGCTGAACCACAAGAAAGATCCTGGGCCAGCCGGCCATAGGTCTTGGTCTCACCATATGGGATCTCTCGCAATAACTGCCACACCCGCTCTTGAAAGGCTGTTCCTTGCGGCGCTAGTGGAAAGCTGATAGCGATTGGATCTCCCGCAAAATAGTGGTCCAACCACTCCTTCACCTTCTCATGGTGGGGATGGATCTGTTCCAGCGCCCCATAGGGATCAGGCGCCTCCTCTTTTGGATCATAAAAATCAAGCTCTACAAGGCCTTCTTCACTGACAATGATCGAAAGAAGCCCCATAGGGCTTTCATAAAATTGTTTAAGATAGAGAGTCATTGTAGGCCGCTTCTGCTCTTTGGTCCCAGCGATCTTCTTCTGAGACCACTTGGAATAGACTCGTTTCTGCTTTTCGTTTGATCTTTTGATAAGCCAGACGGACGCCATCAATGGGAACCTTTCCACAATAATGGTAACCCAATTTTTCAAGCAAATGTTGCATGACCAGATTATCCGGGTGGGTATCGCAACGGAAATCTGGCCCTTTTTCTCCTTCGATTAAACCTTGAAGGAAGGTCTGAGCCACCCCTTTGCCAGCAGCTTCTTTGGCTACAGCCACGCGGTGAAAAGTGACATACATATAGTTGTCATGCTCCCACTTGCCATCGTAAATCTCATTATAGGCCGCTTCGTTGCCCTTGTAGACAGCTGCATAGGCGACAACTTCCTGATCTTCAACGGCCACATAGCCACGACTTTCTAGAATATCCTCAAAAATGATCTCTTCATCTGGATAGCCATCCTGCCACTGGTCGACCTGTCTTTGAGCCAGGCTTTCCTTGGCATCTTGGATGATTTCCATAATTCGCTTGATCTCGTTGGGATAAGCCATTCTAATTTCCATCCTGCTTCCAACCTTTCCTAGTCTTGATGGTAACGAGCATAGAGCTCACTCTTTTGCAGGCCGTATTGTTTGGCGACCTGTTTAATTGCTTGATTCTTCTTCATCCCCTCTTGGACCAAGGTATCGATCTCTTGGATCAAGTCGACCTCTTCTAGGTCTAGCTCTTCTTCCTTGGCTCCTTCGACGATCAAGAGACACTCCCCTTTGAGAGGATTTTCTTCAAGAAATGCGACTAACTCAGAAATACTGCCGCGAGTATATTCCTCGTAGATCTTGGTTAATTCACGAACCAGGACAACAGGACGATCCCCATAGACAGCCAACATATTCTCTAAGGTTGCCTTCACTCGATGGGGCGATTCATAAAAGATCTGGGTCTCCGGATAGGCCACTTTTTCTTGGAAAAATGCCTTCTGTTGCCCCTCTTTGCGAGGCAGAAATCCATAAAAAATATGAGGTTGAGGGGCTAGGCCACTGGCAATCAAACCCGTTATACCTGCACTAGGACCAGGCACAGCTACGACAGGAATCTCGCGTTCAATCGCTGCCTTGACCAAATCATGGCCAGGGTCAGAAATACTAGGGAGTCCTGCATCTGAGACTTGCGCTAAGTCTTTTCCAGATTCTAAATGGGCGATCAGATCTGGAATTTTCTCCATGGCATTGTGCTCATGAAAGCTGGTCTGGGGTGTCGTAATCTCAAAATGCTTGAGTAAGAGGCCTGTATTTCTAGTATCCTCAGCTGCGATCAAGTCCACATCCTTTAGGGTCTGGACCATGCGGTAACTCATATCCTCCCGGTTACCGATCGGTGTTGGAACCAGGTAAAGCACCCCAGTTTTCTTTTCCCCTTTAAAACTTCGTTGGATCTGCATGTTTACTCCCTAAATAACAACTCGTCACAAAACATACACTCTTCATCGTTCTCACGGCGTTGACCGTAGGAATAAGTGCAGATATGAAAACCGTCATTGTAAATACGTTGCAAATTTTCACGACCATGGTGTTGTGACTTTGCGGATGAAGTCTTCTCAACTTCCCCCAAACGCTCTCTCAATTTATCATTTTCTAAGCGAAGAGCTGTATTTTCTTCGATGACTTGTTTCAAATTTTTCTTGATGGCTTCGACTTCAGCCAAGGTGACCAACAAATTCTGAGAAAAGCCGTCTAAAGCATCAAATAATTCTTTTTTATTCATTCTGACTCCTTAACTTTCTAAGCTCAAAACCATATATTCTAGAGCATTTTGAAAAGAAACATTGGCCTTCCACATCCTGCGAACAAGACTCAATTTCTCAAGCAACTGCTGGGATCGACTCAAGCGCAACTGCTCTTCTAAAGCCAACTCCATCAAACGAAAGGCCTGGCTTTGTTTTTCCTTATCATCTGCTAAGCTTACCAATCGAGTCACTTCCAAATAGGCGCGATTCAAATTGGATTGACAACGTTCGATGAACTGATCACAAACTTTTGCTAGTTCAAAAAACGTAGCATTCTTTTTTTGTTGCTCTGCTTCTTCGAGACTAAAACTAAAACGAGCTACTAAATTTGCCTGTGATTTGATCAAGCCTTCTTTTTCTAGCAGTTCGGTTAGGTAGGCTTGCTTTTTAGGAAAATGGACCTGCTGGGCCCGACTCTTGATAGTCGGTAAGATCAAGTTTTCATCGGATGTCAACAAGAAGAGATAGATCTCACTCTGGGGTTCTTCCATGACTTTTAAGAGAGAGTTGGCCGCATTGGTATGCATCTTATCCGCATCTTGGACGATAAAGACCTGCCGACTGCCTTCAAATCCTGATTGAGAAAAGTCTTGAACCAGCGAACGAATGCGGTCTGTCTTAATGATCTGGTTGACTGGACGCACGATTTTCACGTCTGAGAATTCTTCTTCTTCAATCAAGCGGCAGGAACGGCATTTGCCACAAGGCCAGACTCCCTGCAAATTTTCGCAAAATTGACTTTGAGCTAGCAAGAGGGCCATCTCAAAACTAGCAAAAGAACCTGTAAAGAGATAAGCATGACTGAGCTGTTTGTGTTCTAAGATCTGGGTGAAGCGCTCCACCAATTCTGGCTGGAGCTGTTGGATCTCTTCTAGCTTCATTTCAATATCCCCAAGCGATTTTCTAAAACAGCCAAAACATCCGCAAAGACTGCTTCAAAGGATTGACTGGCATCGATTTTCACAATGCGCTCTGGTTCCTTTTCATACAAGGCCAAATAACCCTGTCTGACTTTTTGGTGAAGCTCCAATCCTTCCAAATCCAAACGATTGACTTCCCGCTCTTGGTTTTTCGCAATTCGGGCGAGCCCTTCTTCGACATCCAGATCAAAGTAAAGGGTGAGATCTGGTTTAAGACCATCTGTCGCGAATTGATTGAGCCACTCGATATCTTCCACACTCAGACCGCGACCATACCCTTGATAAGCGACCGAGCTATCAATAAAGCGGTCCATCAAGACAATCTTCCCAGCTGCAAGGGCTGGCAAGACACGTTCCACCAAATGCTGCCGGCGACTAGCAATATAGAGCAGCAACTCGGTCTTAGCATCCATACTAGTATGGTCTGGATCTAAAATGACTTGGCGGATCTTTTCTGCAATGTCTACACCGCCTGGTTCACGGGTTGTAATAAAAGGAATTCCTTTTTCTTCAAGTAGAGGCAAAACGGCTTCTAGGACCGATGATTTCCCTGCTCCTTCTGGACCTTCAAATGAAATTAATGTACCGTTTACCATAGTATCCTCTTTCTGTTTTTCTTCTTTTTATTTTACCAAAAATAAGGGTAAAAATCTTGTATTTTAGGAGAGAAAATTTTTCAAAGTCATTTTCATTTTTTCACTTTTTTGTTACAATGATCTTATAAAGTTTTAGGAGACAACCTATCATGTTTAAATTTAAAGATATTCTGGCTATCATCTTGGGGGCCGGCATTTTTTCATTTGGGATCTATTTTTTGGTCATTCCCTTTCACTTCTATGAAGGAGGAGCAACAGGGATTACCTTGATCACCTATTACCTCTTAAAAGTCCCCGTATCCCTGATGAACTTGCTGATCAATATCCCTCTCTTCATTCTAGCTTGGAAACTTCTGGGCAAGAAATCTCTTTATCTGAGCTTACTGGGGACCTTTTCAGTTTCGGCATGGATGGCAATTTTTGAAGCTATGCCCCTCAGCCACCACTACCATCACTTTATCTTTACAGCCTTTAAAGGAGATATTCTGCTTGCCTGTATCGCCTCAGGGGTTGTGCTTGGTTTGGGGCTAGGGATCATCTTCAATGCTGGAGGAACCACTGGAGGAACCGATATCCTCGCTCGCATCTTTAACAAATACACTTCCCTCAGTATGGGAAAGCTCATGTTGATTGTCGATGCCATTGTTCTGACAACTGTGGTCATTGTCTTCCAAGATGTCCGTACAGCCATGTACACTCTCTTCTTTATCCTGATCGATACGCTTGTAATTGACTTGATTGGGGAAGGTGGTTTTGCTGGAAAAGGCTTCCTTATCGTAACCTCTAAACCAGAAGAAATTGCCAAAAAGGTATCTGATGATCTGGGTCGCGGGATTACCTTTATCCGCGGGATGGGCTATTACAGCCGTAAAGATCTGGATATCGTCTACTGTGTTGTTTCGCGGAATGAGATGAAACAAATGAAAGACATCATCAATCGTATTGATCCATTTGCCTTTATCACCATTTCTGAAGCCCATGAAATTCTCGGCGAAGGTTTTACTTTAGATAAAGAAAAACAACCCATTAACCGTTAATAGAAAAATCAGGCTGGATGATCATCCAGCCTGATTTTTCTATTAAATTACTTTTGCGGTTGTTCGAGTGATTTCATCGACTTTCAAACCGTTGGCTTCAAATTTAGTACGGATTCCTTCTAGATCTGTCACCCCATCAATTTGAACTTCGATAACCACACGGTCGTCTTTGGTTGGGATATTGACTGTATTGGCGATGTTATACCCCTCTTCTACAATCAAGTGAATGATTTGTTCTAGAACGCCAACCTTATCTTCAGTCACAAAGCGAACACGAACTCCTTCTTCTCCATAACCGGATACTTCAAGGAAGGCACGGAAAATATCACGGTCTGTGATGACACCAGATACTTGGTCATTATCCACGACTGGAAGAATTCCCACCTTGTTCTTATACATGAGATAGGTCGCATCTTCTAAGCTAGCAAATTTAGAGACGGTAATGACATTGCGAAGCATGACATCTTTGACCTTGGTCTTGTTCAACAGATAGTTCATCTCGAAAATAGACAAGCTTGTTGCTTTAGATGGACTTGCTTCTGCAATCGTACCTTCTGTCACCAAACCAACCAATTTATCGTTTTCAATGACTGGCAAACGGTGCAAACCTTGTTCGCGCATCAAATCTGCCGCGTGGGCAATTGTAGTATCTGGACTAATGTAAACCACTTTACGTGTCATAAAATCTTTAACAGCCATAACAAGTTCTCCTATGCTTTTATTAGTTTTATTATACTTGATTTTAAGAATGATTTCAAACGCTTTCAGCAGTTTTCTCTTGTTTTCAAAATTTAGAAAAATCAAACAAGAGAGATGAAAAAAGAAAGGTCTTCAGGACCTTTCTTTCGAACATATTCAAACTGTTTTTCCTATAAAATGAGATTAATGTTTCTTCATAATAGAAATTATGCTTTTTTTGAATCATTTGGGAGTATATTGAAACTTTCCGCCGTGAGAAAAGTGCTAGAAACATTATTGTTTCTAGCACTCGGGAGTTTTGAAACCTTAGTTTCAAAACTAAGTCATGGAACTTCGTAGAAGTTCGCTGACGTCCGCACTCACCTAAGGAAAGTTTCTAAATTATCTTTGTCATCAATCCGAAGAAAGGTTTAGCTAACTTTTCCTTTCAAAAAACTTTAGAAATCTTATCCACCAAGGTAGGCCTTGCGGACTTCTTCTGAGGCTAAGAGTTCTTTTCCTGTTCCGGTAAGAACGACTTTCCCTGTTTCGAGAACATAACCGCGGTCTGCGATGGAAAGGGCCTTGTTGGCATTTTGCTCGATCAAGAGAACCGTTGTTCCTTGTTTTTGGATATCTTGGATGATATCAAAAATTTCTTGGATAAAGATTGGAGCCAATCCCATAGAAGGTTCATCCAGAAGCAAGAGTTTTGGCGTTGACATAAGTGCACGACCCATTGCAAGCATTTGTTGTTCCCCACCAGATAGGGTTGCTGCATCTTGGTTCTTCCGTTCTTCCAAACGTGGGAAACG
Source organism: Streptococcus sp. 27098_8_99 (assembly GCF_041431935.1). Classification (NCBI taxonomy): domain Bacteria; kingdom Bacillati; phylum Bacillota; class Bacilli; order Lactobacillales; family Streptococcaceae; genus Streptococcus; species Streptococcus sp. 27098_8_99. Next base: position 27,279 of record NZ_JAPVYQ010000003.1, read on the forward strand.
GGAGAAGACTTTCTTCAAGTTAGCTTGATTTTCTTCTCGATCTTTCTTCAAGAAAGCTCCCATCTCCAAGTTTTCCATAACAGTTAAGCCCGGAAAGACGTGGCGGCCTTCTGGAACTTGAGAAAGTCCTGCTGCTACAATCTTTTGAGCCGGAACCTTTTGAATCTCCTGACCCAAAAATTCGATTTTCCCAGCACTTGGACGCACCAAACCGGAAATGGTACGAAGAATAGATGTTTTCCCAGCACCGTTAGCACCGATAAGAGAGACAACTTCCCCTTCGTTTACCTCGAAACTGACATCACGGACAGCCTGGATCATGCCATAGTGTACAGAAAGATTTTCAACTTTTAACATAGACATTAGGCTTCACCTCCTAGATAGGCTTCGATTACGCGTTTGTTGGTCTTGATTTCATCTGGCGTACCATGGGCAATCAAGCGACCGTATTCCAATACATAAATCCGTTCCGTTACTTCCATAACCAAGCTCATATCGTGCTCAATCAGCATGATCGTAATATTAAATTCTTTTTGAATGCGACGAATCAATTGGGTCAATTCTGCTGTTTCTTGAGGGTTCATCCCTGCAGCAGGTTCATCCAAGAAGAGGATTTTTGGCTCTGTAGCAAGGGCACGAACGATCTCCAAGTGACGTTGTTGTCCGTAAGCTAAGTTTTTGGCCAAGGTATCTGCTTCTTTTTCCAAACCAAAAATCGCTAACAATTCAAGGGCTTTCGCTTTCAAAGCTTCTTCATTCTTGTAATAGCTTGGCAAGCGGAAAAGACTCGCAAAGACATGTGGTTTGTGGTGATTAGCAAAGGCAATCAAGACATTGTCCAAAACGCTCAAATCTTTAAAGAGACGAATATTTTGGAAAGTCCGTCCCAGACCACCTGCAGCGATTTTATAAGGTGCTTTACCATTAAGTAGCTGACCATCTAAGGTAATGGTCCCTTCACTTGGTTCATATACCCCTGTTAGGAGGTTGAAGAGGGTTGTTTTACCGGCACCGTTGGGTCCGATCAAACCAACCAATTCCCCTTCATTGAGTTCCATGGTCACATCTCCAACGGCTGTCAAACCACCAAAGTTTTTTGTTAAATTTTTTACTTCAAGAAGTGCCATTAGTTAGCCTCCTTTTTTGAGAGTAGTTTTTTCAAGCTGAATTCCCATGTTCCAAGAAGACCACCTGGACGGAAGATCATCACGAGAATCAAAGCCAATGAGTAAATGATCATACGGACACTTGAGAAGTCTTGAAGCACCATGTTCAAGATACCCAAGACAATGGCTGCCACAACTGTTCCTGACATTGATCCCAAACCACCAAACACGACAATGATCAAGACATTAATAGTATTGGTGAAAGAGTAATCTTTAGGAACAACAGAGCCGATAAAGCCAGCTTGGAGAGATCCAGCAATCGCCGCTGTGATCGCACCAAATATAAAGGCGATGACTTTGACTTTAGTCGTATTGATCCCAACAGATTCTGCTGCGATTTCATCTTCACGAACAGAAAGTGTAGAGCGTCCAATTGGACTGCGTAAGAAGTTAATGGTAAAAATCGTTGTAATTACAACAAAGAGGTAAACCAATTGCCAAGTTGTAAAGGCTGGCAAACCAAGGATCCCAGCAGCCCCATTTGTTAGAGTACCACCATTGACGATCAAGATCCGGATGATTTCAGAAACCCCAAGTGTCGCAATCGCGAGGTAGTCCCCTTTCAAACGAAGGGTTGGAACCCCAACGATCAAGGCAACGATACCAGCAATCAAAGCACCTAAAACCATCGCACCAAAGAAAGCACCATAGGTTGGTGATTTGGAACCAAGAATGGCTGCAGAATAGGCACCAATCGCCATAAATCCGGCATGCCCGAGTGAGAATTGACCTGAGAAACCAACAATGAGGTTCAAGCCAACTGCAAGGATAATATTAATTCCAATTTGTTCTAAAATTTGGATATAGAAGAGGTTGAGCACACCCGCTGCAACCAAGACTTGGATCAAGGCAAAACCTGCGACCAAAAGACCAAGCCAGACTAAATTCACTTTTAAATTTTGTTTCATGGCTTACACCTTCTCTTTCACATTTTTACCGAGGATACCTGCAGGACGGATGAGCAAGATCACAATCAAGATGGCATACACAATTGCATCACGGAAATCTGAGAGACCGATCGCTGTAGCGAAGGTTTCCAACAAACCGATGACAAATCCACCAAGAGCCGCACCTGGAATGATTCCGATTCCTCCAAGAACGGCTGCGACAAAGGCTTTGATCCCTGGTGTCATCCCCATCAAAGGCTCGATCGAGTTGTAATACAAACCGATCAAGACACCACCAGCACCCGCTAAGGCTGATCCCAATGCAAAGGTAAAGCTGATGGTCCGGTTGACGTTAATCCCCATCAATTGAGCGGCATCACTATCAACAGAAACGGCACGCATGGCTTTCCCCATCTTTGTCTTTTGGATAATAAATTGAAGAGCGACCATCAAGAAAATAGACACTCCTAAGATCATCAACTGAATGTTGGAGATCGAAATAGGACCAAAATTGTAACGAACAGTTTCAATGACTTGCGGGAAGGAACGGGTATTAGCCCCTACAAAGAAGACCATCCCATATTCGAGCAAGAAGGAAACCCCGATGGCTGTGATCAAGGCTGCAATCCGAGTTGAATGACGAAGCGGACGATAAGCCAGGTATTCAATCACAACCCCTAAAATAGCTGTCCCAACCATAGCTAGAAGCAAGGCTACAAAGAAGTTAACTTTCAATGAGTTCAATAAGAAATATCCCATAAAGGCACCTACCATGTAGATATCCCCATGGGCAAAGTTGATCAATTTGATAATTCCATACACCATAGTATAACCAAGGGCCAAGAGTGCATAGACACTTCCCAAGATTAGACCGTTCACTAATTGCTGGAGCATTTGAACCATCCTTTCTAACAATAAAGAGCGAGGCCAGGAATTTTCATTCTCCCAGCCTCTTGTACAAACAACAAATGATAATTATGGTTTAACAGACTCAACTGATTTGACTTTACCATCTTTCAAGCCAATCATAAGAGCTGATTTAACCGGGTTGTGGTTCTTGTCAATTGACATTGTACCAGTCACACCTTCCAAGTCTTTCAACTTCGCAAGGTTATCTTTCAATTCGACAGAGTTCTTAGCACCTTTAGATGCTTCTGCAACCATGTAAACTGAATCATAAGCCAAAGCTGCGAACATTGAAGGTTCTTCATTGTATTTCGCTTTGTAGGCTTCTACGAATTTCTTGGCTTTATCAGTCATTTCACCTTCAGTAGAGAATCCAGCTACGTAGTAGATATCTGTAGCTGCAGCAGGTGTTGCTTGTTCAACGAACTTAGCATCGCTAAATCCATCACCACCAATGATTGGTTGTTTGATTCCCATACCACGCGCTTGGTTTACGATCTTACCAGTTTCTGTGTAGTAACCTGGAAGAACAATCGCATCGAAGTCTTTATCTTTGATTTTTGTAAGAGCAGCTTGGAAGTCTGTATCCTTAGATTGGAAGGTTTCAGTTGCTACGATTTCACCTTTATAAGATTTCTTGAAGGCTTCAGCAATCCCTTTCGCATAGTCAGATGAGTTATCGTAGTAAAGAACGACTTTCTTCGCTTTCAAGTTATCAGTTGTGTATTTAGCAATGATTTTTCCTTGGAAGCTATCGATGAAGGTAGCACGGAAGAGGTAATCTTGACCTTTTGTCAAATCATCTTGAGTTGCTGATGGTGTGACCAATGGAACACCTGCTTTACCAGCGTTGGCAACCGCTGCTGCAGTAGCACCTGAAGTTGCAGGTCCTACAAGAGCGTTCACTTTTGATTGGGTTACAAGGTTTGTTGTGACTGTAGCTGCTTCAGCTGTTTCAGATTTGTTATCTTTATCTGTGACAACGATCTTCTTACCGTCAGCTCCACCCTTAGCGTTGATTTCATCAACGGCCAATTGAGCACCTTTTTGTTCAGCGCTACCGTAGGCTGCTACTTCACCAGTTTTTTCAAAGTTAAAACCGACTTTTAGTTCTTTGCCGATTTCGTTACCAGTTGTGTTTGAACCTGAAGTAGAAACTTCACCACAAGCAGCAAGAAGAGCGACACTTGCAATGGTTAAAAATGAAAGAGCAAATTTTTTCTTCATTTGTAATGATCTCCTTAAATGAATCTTAAAATAAATACATTAAGAATATACCGAATTATCTGACAATTGTCAATAAAAAAAGCACAATCCATCAAATGATTGCGTTTTCTAAACTTCTGTGACCACAGATGGGGTCTCCAATCGTTGCAAACTCCCCACAAAATCTGTATCTAAATCTTTGAGATGGCAAGGCAAGACCTTTTTGACATAACGTTCTTTCTTTAAGTCTTCCATGACTTGATCGGCCTTGTCACTGTCCACATACAATTGGACATAGCGGCATTTCTTAGAATGGTACAAGACATCTCCGACAGATTGTAATTTTTTCCCGTCTCGATTGTAATACAATTTAACAATCAAGCCTGTTCTTTCTTGTTTCTCAAACATGGTCAATCCCTTTCTCGTTCTGTTACTAGTATATCAAATTTCAAGAAAAAGAACTACTCTTTTATGAGAGCAAAAAAGAGAGTGGGACAGAAATCGGTAATTCGTTAGAATTCGATTTCGTCGTCCCACCTCCGCACAGTTGAGTAGGGCTGTAAAAGCTGATGAAATCAGCGTAGTAGAGCCCACTCAACCACTGCGTTTTGCTCGACAATCCAAAAATAATTGAGAGGCTAGGACTTTTGTCCCAGCCTCTTGACGGACCTTCCCACAGGATGGTTTAACCCAATTTATTATTGGCCATGATTTCATCAATAAAGCCATATTCAAGCGTTTCTTGTGCGCTCATCCAATTATCACGTTCCGCATCAGCATGCACTTTTTCAATGGATTGACCTGAATTTTCCGCAAGGATTTTTTCCAAGTTATTCCGTGTTTTGAGCAAGTGTTCTGCTGCAATCGCCATATCGGTTTGTTGGGTACCACCACCAGTACCACCCATTGGTTGGTGAATCATATACTCGGCGTTTGGCAACATGAAGCGTTTGCCCTTCGCACCGCTTGAAGCGATAATTGTTCCCATAGAAGCTGCCATCCCCATGACAATGGTTTGGACATCTGACTTGATAAAGTTCATCGTATCTACAATGGCAAGACCTGCTGAGACAGAGCCACCTGGGGTATTGATATACATATAGATATCTTTTGTATTATCTTGGGCATCCAAGAAGAGCAATTGAGCGATAATGGAGTTAGCCATTTGGTCCTCAACTGGTCCTGTTACCATGATAATTCGATCTTTCAACAGACGGGAATAAATATCGTAAGAACGTTCTCCACGACTGGTTTGTTCAATAACTACTGGAATCATCTATTCTTCTCCTTTAGTATCCATTCATTCTCACAATTCGTGAGGTTCAAAGTATATGTGCTATTATAAACCAATGGTCAAAAAAGGTCAAATCTTAAGCACCTTTCGGACGAATCATGAATGGTTTCTTATTTGGTACCGAATAAACGGTCACCTGCATCTCCAAGACCAGGAACAATGTAGCCATGTTCATTCAAATGATCATCGAGAGCTGCTGTAAAGATATCAACATCTGGGTGAGCTTCTTGAAGAGCTTTCACCCCTTCTGGCGCTGATACTAGGCAGACAAATTTGATATGGCTAGCGCCACGTTTTTTCAAGGAATCAATCGCTAGAATAGCGGATCCACCCGTAGCAAGCATCGGGTCTACTACAAAGATACGACGTTGATCAATATCTTCTGGCAATTTCACCAAGTATTCAACTGGTTTCAAGGTTTCTTCATCACGGTACATCCCGATATGGCCAACCTTAGCAGCTGGTACCAAACTCAAGAGACCATCGACCATCCCAATCCCTGCACGAAGAATGGGGACAATAGCCAATTTCTTCCCTGCGATTTGCTTTTGAACGGTTTTAGTAATAGGAGTTTCAATCTCAACATCTTCAAGAGGCAATTCACGCAACACTTCATAGCCCATCAACATAGCAATTTCATCTACCAATTCACGAAAGGCCTTCGTAGAGGTATCCGTGCGGCGGAGAATAGACAATTTGTGTTGAATCAGTGGATGTGTAATAACTTCTAATTTTCCCATTTTGAGATCCTTCTTTCTAAGCTGTTATTATTCAAAAAAGAGCTATGATAAAAGTGGAGTCAATCTCTACTCTTTCTTTCAGTCCCTCTTTGATACTCACAGCACATGGAAATCTTCATTTCCAACTTTACATTCTTCTTATTATACCAAATTTTACAAAAAAAAGAGAGCCCTTACACTTAATTTTTTAAGTTCGGACTCACTCTTTCTATCAATCAATTACAACCATTCTTTGTATTTCTTAATATAGATACGTTTGACAACCGTCACACTCAGCATATAGAGGACGATAATCGCAAACAATAGAACAAAGTACAATCCATTTAGTTGGCTCAACTTCAAGATAGAAGCCAAAGGACTATATGGAAGGGAGGTTACAAAGAAGGCTGCTGCTAGAGTCGTCACCACGACTGAGAAGGCTGGACGACTTTGGATAAATGGCAGTTTTGGTGAACGCAACATATGAATAACCATGGTTTGAGACCACATGGATTCGATAAACCATCCGGTTTGGAACACCATGATAAAGGCTGCTGCATCTGCTGCTCCATGGTTGTAGCCATGGCCTAAAATCATAGGAACAACAAGGAAGTAAAGAAGCATGTAGGTAATAATATCAAATACAGATGAAATGGGACCAATCCAGGCCATAAAACGCATGATAGAGTTTGCTTCCCAGATACGAGGTTTCTTGAGGAATTCCTTGTCGACATTGTCAAAAGGAAGGGCGATACAAGAAAGATCATAGATAAGATTGAGCACAATCAAATGAACGGGAGCCATTGGAAGGAAAGGCAAAAAGATGCTGGCGAAGAGCAGAGAAAAGATGTTCCCGAAGTTAGAAGAGACCGTCATCTTGATGTACTTGGTCATATTGGCATAGACCTTGCGGCCTTCGACCAAGCCTTTTTCAAGGACCATCAAGTCCTTATCCAGAAGGATGACATCTGCCGTTTCCTTGGCGATATCCACAGCGGTATCCACGGAGATCCCAACGTCTGAGACCTTCATGGATGGAGCATCGTTGATCCCATCTCCCATGTACCCCACCTTGTGGCCATTGTTCTTGAGGCAGAGGATGATCCGCGCTTTTTGATCTGGTGATAATTTGGCAAAGACCGTTGTTGTTTCCACAACTTGTGCTAACTCTTGGTCAGTCATCGTATCGATTTCGCTTCCCAAAAGAATCCGCTCTACATCTAGTCCTACTTTTTCACAGACAGCTTGGGTGACCTTTTCATTGTCCCCAGTTAAGATCTTGGTGGTTACCCCATATTCTGCAAGAGCTTTGATTGCTGGAGCTGCAGAAGGTTTTGGTGGATCAAGAAAGGCAAGGTAACCAGTTAGGATCATGTCTCGTTCATCTTCAACACTAAAGATGTCATTTTCGTCCAAGTCGGTTTTGTAGCTGACGCCCAAAACACGAAGACCTTGTTCATTTAATTGAGCAACTTCAGCGAGGACCTCTTGACGGACTTCATCTGTCAGGCGTTTAATCTCCCCTTTGTACTCAACATAAGTCGATACAGAAAGCATTTCTTCCAAGGCACCCTTGGTCACCATGCTGACCACACCGTCTTCGTCTTTGACAATGACACTCATGCGACGACGTTCAAAATCAAAGGGCAATTCATCAATCTTATGGAAGGTTTGATCCAGATCGCGAACAATCTCATGTTTCTTGGCTTCTTTCTGGGTTCGATTGATAATCGCTCGGTCCATCAAATTTTTTAGCCCGGTTTGGAAATAGGAATTCAAGTAAGCCCGGCGAAGGACTGATAGATCCAAATCGCCATGGATATCAAGCGGATACTCCAAAACGATTTCATCTTGGGTCAAGGTACCTGTCTTATCAGTACACAAAATATCAATAGCCCCAAGGTCTTGGATGGCATTGAGTTTTTTGATAACGACTTTTTCCTTGGCCATGATGATGGAGCCCTTAGCAAGACTCGCTGTAATAATCATCGGCAACATTTCCGGAGTCAAACCAACCCCAACGCTGAGGGCAAAGACACCCGCTTCTAACCAGTCACCATCTGTGAGGCCATTGATCACAAAGACAACGGGCACCATCACTAACATGAGCCGAATCAAGAGCCAAGAGATGGTATTCATTTCTCTCTCAAATGAGGTTGGTTCGTCATAGGTGTTGATGGTTTGCTCAATGGCGCCCATCATGGTTTCATCCCCCACGACCAAGACCAAGGCTGTCGCCCGTCCGGAGATGACATTGGTCCCCATAAAGGCCAAACTTTCACTTTCCAAAAGACTATCTAGATTTTGACTGTCGGCTTTTCTGAGACAAACCTTTTCAACAGCATCACTTTCCCCTGTGAGGCCAGATTGTTGGACAAAGAAGTCACGGGAATCAATCAAGACCACATCTGCTGGAATCATATCGCCGGCACTCAGTTTGATCACATCTCCTACGACGATTTCATCGATCGGAATTTCTTGTTCTGATCCATCACGCAGAACGGTCGCTGTATTGACAATCATACGTGATAAGTTGCTAGCTGCTTTGTCGCTCCGCAATTCTTGAATGAAGCGGATACCACCAGAGATCAAGACCAAGGTCACAATGATGATGGAGGTCGTTGGATCCTGTTCACCTGGTTTTGCTAGCCAGACATTGGTGATGAAGGAAACCAGCGCAATGACCAACAAAATCACCGTAAAAGGATTAATAATCGATTCATAGATCTTTTTGATCATGGAATCTTCTTGACCTTTTGTGATGACATTTTCGCCATAAGCATCGCGGTTTTCTTCTACTTGATCGTCAACTAGACCAAGGGCACTGGTTTGGTAGTTGGCAAAGGTGCTTTCAAGTGGTTCTTGAAGAGCGTTAATAAGTCTTTCTTTATTTGTTTGCATTGGTATCTCCTTTTTCAATCAGGAGCCAATCACTTTTGGAGTCCCTACGACACAAATCAGCGATTGGCTGGTTCGGTGCGGTTCGGGATGATCGTCGATTTGTATCATAGCTCTCTCCTTTCTCTTTTCTAGGTAAGGCATAAAAAAGAGTCCTACCCTCGATCGGTAGGACTCATGAAACTCGTCATTTATTTTTCAATCAAAACTCTCAAAAAACTGACCGTCCAAGCTTTAGCTCCACAAGGCAATGAAATGAGCTTAGTCTTGACCTTTGCGATCAGGACTGTTTACCAACGAGTAGTGTCTCCACTGCTTTGCGGTAGTCATCCGTATCCTTGTGGTAGCCTCACCTACCGTATTTCGAGTTTATTGTACTCCTTCACTTACAGAAAGTCAACACTTATTTGTGAAAAGTTTCCACCAAGCGTTTGGTAATTTCTTCAATGAGGGTGAAGGGAGCTGCCACATTGAGGCGGGCATGCAAGTTTCCTTCTTTTCCAAAATCTGTTCCACGGTTCAAAATCAATTTGGCTTGGTCATGAATTTTAGCATGCAGCTCATCATCGGTATAAGGATAGGCTGAAAAGTCCAACCAAAGAAGATAGGTTCCTTGGGGCTTCATGACACGGATTTTGGTCTTTTCATGCAATTCATCTACAACATAGTCGATGTGTTTTTCAAAGACTTGCTTGAGCTCTGTCAACCAAGGTTTACCATGGCGATAAGCCGCTTCTGTTGCAATATAGCCCAAGCCTGAAATTTCATGTTGATTATTAGCCAATTGCCGTTGTTTAAAAGCCGTACGAAGCTTTGGATTTTCAATGACCACATAGGAATTTTTTGTTCCTGCAATATTGAACGTCTTGGTTGCACTGGTTAAGATCAAGCTGAAATCTTTAAAGCTTGGATCAACTGTGTTAAAGCTGGTATGACGGTGGCCAAACAAGGCCAAATCTTGGTGGATCTCATCTGAAACGAGAAGGACACCATGTTTTTGACAGAGGTGGCCGATTTTTTCCAAGACTTCACGATCCCATACACGGCCTCCAGGATTGTGCGGATTACACAAAACATAGAGTTTAACCTCTTGCTCCACAATGTCTTTTTCGAGCTGATCAAAATCAATTTGGAAAAGACCGTCCTTTTCAACTAATGAATTTTCGATCAATTTTCGACGATTGAGCTTGACGCTTCTGGCAAATGGAGGATAGACCGGCGTATTGATTAAGACAGCATCCCCTTCCTTGGTGAAGGCTTGAATAGCTGTTGAAATGGCTGGAACAACACCTTCGATAAAGACGACAGCTTCCTTGTCAAAAGAATAGCCATGCTCTTCTTTTTCCCAATCAAGGATAGACTGGTAGAGGCTATCCGATGCATAGGTGTAACCATAGACCATTTGGTCAGCATAGCCGATAACAGCTTCTCGTACTTCTGGAATGACATTAAAATCCATATCCGCGATCCAAGCCGGAATGATTTCTGGATCTGTCTCTGTTTCTTTCCACTTGTAAGTATGGTGGGTCAAGCGATTCGGTAAAGTCGTGAAATCATATTTGGTCATCTTAAGCCTCCAATGCTTGTTTCAAATCTTCAATCAAATCATCCGCATCTTCGATTCCGATGGACAACCGAAGAAGATCATCTGTCAAACCATATGAATGGCGAACTTCTGCAGGAATGTCCGCATGGGTTTGAGTGGTAGGATAAGTGATCAAACTTTCAACTCCGCCAAGGCTTTCTGCAAAGGTAAATACTTGAAGGGAATTCAACAAGTTAGGAATTTTTTTCTCATCTTGAATTTTAAAGGAGACCATTCCACCTTTTCCAGTGTAGAGGACTTCTTTGACCTGAGGGGAGGTTTTCAAAAACTCGACCACCTTGCGGGCATTCTCAGTGGAGCGCTCCATCCGGATAGAGAGCGTCTTGAGACCACGGATCAAGAGATAGCTGTCAAATGGGGAAAGAACAGCACCTGTCGTGTTCAAATTGTAAAAGAGTTTGTCATACAAGTCTGCATCATTTGTCACGACAACACCAGCCAAGACATCGTTGTGACCAGCCAGATACTTGGTTGCTGAATGAAGAACAATATCTGCTCCCTCTTCAATTGGGCGTTGATAGATCGGGCTATAGAAGGTATTGTCCACCACAACTTTGGCACCTTTAGCATGGGCCAATTTGGCTAAATGAGCAATATCAAATTCCAACATCAATGGATTGGTTGGTGTTTCAATATAGAGGACATCCACTGGATCATGATCTAGATGGTGGATCAATTCTTCTTCTGTATTGGCATAGGTGAAAGAGAAACGACCCTCTTGCTCTTGTTGGTTAAACCAGCGGAAAGAACCTCCATAAAGGTCACGAACGGCCAAGACTTTTGAACCAACTGGGAAAATGCTAAAAGCAAGCACAATGGCTGACATTCCAGAGCTTGTCGCCAAAGCATAGTCTGCACTTTCGATAGCCGCCAAAGTCTTCTCAGCTGTTGCGCGTGTTGGATTTTTCGTACGGGTATAGTCAAAACCTGTAGACTGACCAAATTCTGGGTGTTGGTAAGTCGTAGAGAAATGCAAAGGAGTCGTCAAAGCTCCCGTTGCTTTATCCGACTTGATTCCTGCCTGTGCCAAAATCGTATTGATATTGCGTTTTTTACTCATATTGCCCTCCGATAAACATTCAATCTAACTGATTACTATTTTATCACTATTATGAGGAGAGCGGTTTTCCCATTTTCAAGACCTAGCTATAGTTTCAAACTATAAGAAAAGGCTGGTCATTTATGTCCAGCCTTTGATTTATTTAATCCGGAATTTTTGTCTGAGACGTGCAGCTTGACCTCCGATAAAGCGGTCAAAATACCGTAGCCATAATCCTAAGGCTCCATAGATAACAACTCCTAATCCGCCAATGACGATAATATAAATCATGCTCGATACACGGCCATTTGGTGGGAAAATCCAGCCCAAAATCAAACCAGCGATCAAGACTCCAAGTAGCATCACCACGGTCAGAATGGAACCAAGCAAGGTCCGCTTGAAGACGATGGTGCGATTAAACTGAGTAATGGTTTGGATCTCCCGATACATGAGAACGATTGGGACCATTAAGGCAATGGTCGTTGACAAAAGCGGACCATAAGAACGAAAGACCAAAATAAATGGAATTTGTAGGACCAATTTCACCACTACACCATAAAGGAAGTAGCGAATGGCCTTACGATTTTGAAAGAGGGCTTGAATCATTGGCGATAAGACCGTGTAAAGACCGAGAATTACGGTCTGCAACATCGCTACGATGAAGAGTCCTAAGGCCAAGCCATCTGGTTGCCCATAAAATACCGTATAAAGTGGTTTTGCGACTGCTACTGCACCAAAGGTGGCTGGAAGCAAGAAAGCTAGCAACATGGTCAAGTTATCCTGTACAAGCTTTCCAGCCGCTTTTAGGTCCCCCTTCACATAATTCTCTGTCAACAGAGGAATCCCAACTCCCCCAATCGAAGTCGCTACCGCAATCAAGATCATGGTAATTTTGTTTGGATTAGCAGAGAAATAACTAAACATGACCAAGAGCTGCTTTTGACTATAGTCTGTGAACCAAGACATGACATTGATAAAGGTCATCTGGTCAACAATTTGGAAGAGCTGAATCGCGGAACCTGTGATGATAAAAGGAATAGCCTCACGAATCGTATCGATCAAGAGAGCCCGAGTATCAATCCCATCACTTCCCTCTTGCTTTCTAAAAATAGAAGAGAGCAAGCCTGTCTTTGCAAGGTAATAAAAGAGCACCAGAAGGCTCGCTCCCATCCCAATAAAAGCAGCAAAGGTCGATTGCGTCACAGCTTGCACATAATCACCTGAGCCAATCTTCATAATGAAGAAGGTCGTGAGCAACATCCAGATGACCCGAATGACTTGTTCTGCAATCTGGCTAATGGCGTAAGGCTTCATGTTGTTAAAACCTTGGAAAAATCCCCGAATGACACTCATCGAAGGAAAGATCAGGACAGCCCAAGAAAGGCTCTGCATGATCGGAATCAACTCTTTTCCCCCACCTGAAAGACTCGCAAAGACAGGAGACAAGAGATACATGAGAATGGCAAATCCAAGGCCTAGAATTCCCATGAATTTCAAGAAGCCCCGAATCAAAGCAAAGCTATGATCGGCTTGGTCCCGGGTATTGTACTTGGCTACTTGCTTGGCAACAGCTACGGGTACTCCGGCTGTCGAAATCAAGAGAAACCAAGCATAGATATTGTAGCCCATTGTAAAAAGACCATTGGCTTGTGGCCCATATTTTCCCATCCAAATATACCAAGGAATAATATAAGCAGCTCCTAGCAAACGGCTGATAAAGTTGCTGGCTGTCATCCAGGCAGTCCCGCGTAGCATCTGGGCTTGCTGGTCATTTTGTTCGTGACTCATAAACGTCCTCTTTCGTTTCTTCTTCTCTTCATTATAAACTTTTCCATGTTACTTGTAAAATTCAGACTTTCGGTTTACAATAGTTTTATGATTACAATTGAACAAACCCTCAACATTTTAAAACAAGACCAAAATTTCCGAGAAGTTCTAGTAAATGGTGAATACTACTACCATCTAGAAGGAACAAGTTTTGATGCTATTAGCTATGATAGCCGTAAGGTTTCTGCTAGTACCCTCTTTTTTGTTAAAGGGGCCAACTTCAAAAAAGAATACCTGGAACAGGCTATTTCTAATGGACTCGGCTTTTATGTCTCTGAAAAAGATTATGAAGTTGGTATTCCTGCCATCCTCGTCAATAATATCAAACAGGCCATGAGCTTAATCGCCATGGAGTTTTATGGACACCCTGAGAAACAATTAAAACTATTGGCCTTCACAGGGACTAAGGGAAAGACAACCGCGGCCTATTTTGCTTACCATATTTTGGAACAAAGTCACCGACCAGCTATGCTGTCGACCATGAATACAACACTGGATGGTAAAAACTTCTTTAAATCGACCCTGACAACTCCAGAGAGCTTAGATCTTTTTGCCATGATGGCTGAGGCAGTAGCCAATGATCGGACCCACCTCATTATGGAAGTTTCCAGTCAAGCTTATCTAGTGAAACGGGTTTACGGTCTGACCTTTGACGTTGGTGTTTTTCTCAACATCAGTCCTGACCATATTGGACCGATTGAACACCCAACTTTTGAGGATTATTTCTACCACAAACGTCTCCTCATGAAGAACAGCCAAGCCGTTGTCATCAATAGTGATATGGATCATTTCCAAGTTTTAGCGGACCAAGTCGCGAAGCAAGACCACGATTTTTATGGAAGCCAGTCTGAGAATCAAATTGAAAACTCTAAGGCCTTCAGCTTCTCAGCCACTGGTAAATTAGCTGGAAACTATGAAATCCAACTGATTGGACATTTCAACCAAGAAAATGCTGTGGCTGCCGGACTTGCCTGCCTTCGCCTAGGTGCGAGCCTCGAGGATATCCAAAAAGGGATTGCTAAGACGCGCGTTCCAGGCCGAATGGAAGTCTTGACTCAGAAAAACGGCGCTAAGGTCTTCATCGACTACGCCCATAATGGAGATAGCTTGAAAAAACTGCTCTCAGTTGTTGAAACCCATCAAACCGGGACCATTTCACTGGTCCTTGGATCAACTGGGAATAAAGGAGAGAGCCGCCGCAAGGACTTTGGCTCACTCTTAGAAGACCATCCTGAAATCCAAGTCTTCCTCACAGCGGATGATCCCAACTATGAAGATCCTTTGGCTATCGCTGAAGAGATTAGTAGTTTTATCACGCGCCCTGTCGAGAAAATCGCAGATCGCGAACAAGCCATTCAGCTGGCTATGGCGACAACCAGCAAGCCTGAAGATGCTGTTATTATCGCTGGAAAAGGAGCAGACTGCTACCAAATCGTAAATGGCGTTAAAGAAGAGTATCCAGGTGACGCCGCCATCGCTGAACGTTATCTATAATCAAAAAAAACAAGGCTAGGAAAATTCCTAGCCTTTATTTTTTTATAAAAATGAATCGTTCTTTATCAAATTCGACAGCTAACTCATACTTTCCATCTTCATTTTGAATGATGTAGCCCAATAAAACTAAACTGTCGACAAAGATGTCCTTGCGCTTTTGCTGGACTACTTCTTTTTTGAGGAACTTGAGCAAAAAGCTAGTCATATACTTGAGAGCATACTCAGGATTGACATCTCCCAAAATAGCATAGAGCTTTTCTTGCTCCTCTGTCAATGGATATTGGTGAGCAACCTTGTAGAAGTAATTGGAAAGGGTCTGTGCATGTCGCGCAAAGTCCGTCTCCTCTATGAGAATCGCTTCATTGGTAGTATTGCGGAGTTCCGTTTGGAAGACCTTGGCTTTTAATTCTTGATAAACTGCACTGTCCTCTCGGACAAAGACCTCCTGATCCAAATCGACAAGATCAGCTGACTCCAAGAAAGGCAGGTTGAGGGTGTAGCGTTTATTTTCTCGAAGGATAAAGCCCGCTTTGATATATTCCTCCATCAGCTTATCCACTGGTTGATCTGGAAATTGGGCCTTGATTTGCCGCAGGATCACATCGTCGTGCTGATCCAAAAAGTTGATCAAGTCCTTGAAAAATGGCTGACGTGTCAAACGTGTGGGATTAATGATTGTAATCATCCAAATACCTTTCTTTAAACTGTAGCTGTAGTGATTGGGCTAACTGACTAGGATTGGTCCCGGGCTGATCCAAAGGAACCGCTAGACCAAGCTCTCTGTAGTAATCTTCCCAAAACGGACTAATCTCTTGTTCTCCTTCCCCAAACCTCATGGGAATGGTCTCAAAAATAGGAAGTAGTTCGGCAATGAACTGGGAACAGTAATAACCATCTCCATCCGGGTAAAAGGAAGCATTGTAGGGAGCACCTAAAAGACTCTCTGCCCGCTTTTTGACTTCTTTGAGATCGATTCCCGAATAGCGATAAAGGTCATAGACTTTCTCAGCTTCAAAGAAATCTTCAGGGGATTGGGCAAGGACGCCACCTTCTACCGTGGCATGATAAATGAATCCGTCCAAAAAGATGGCCACATGGCTATAGTTGCCAGTTGATGCCTGGATGGCCTGCCCCATTTCTGTATTTTCACTGACAAAAATCAAATCGCCCGTCTCCAACATGGTCTTCTCCTAGCAAAAAAGGAGCCGAAACTCCTTTTTAACGATGGGTTTCCCCATTTATCATTAGCCATTAAAGCTTTCAGTCAATTGAGGTACCACTTGTTTCTTACGTGAAACAGCGCCTGGAAGGAAAGCGTGGTTGTTTTCAAGTTTGAAGTTGAAAGCTGCTTCTACCTTGTCCATATTAGCACCAAGGGCAAGAATTTCTGAGTTTGAGTTGACGATGTCTGTAATCATCAAGACAAAGTCAGAGTACCCGTTAGCTGCATTGGCAGCTTGGATGGCTGCTTCGATTTCAGCTTGGCGTTCCAAAACTTCAGCAATATCAACTGTGTTCACTTGAGCCACACGAACGTTATTTCCGTTCAATTCAAAAGTCTTAGCATCGATATCGATCAATTCTTCTGCTGATTTGCTTGCCAAGTTGGTACCAGCCTTGAGCATGGCAAGACCGTATTCTTCCAAGTTGACACCAGCCAATTCAGCCAATTCTGGCGCAATCACCTTATCAGATGGGTGTGTTGTTGGAGATTTCAAAAGAAGGGTATCTGAAATCAAACCTGAAAGCATCAAACCTGCCAATTCTTTTGGCACTGCTACACCGTGTTCTTTGAACATGCGGTATACGATAGAAGATGCTGATCCAACTGGTTCCAGACGCATGTATAGTGGGCTAGCAGTTTCAAAGTTTGCCACACGGTGGTGATCCACTACACCGTAAACTTCTACTTCAGCGATATCTGAAACAGATTGTTGGAATTCATTGTGGTCCGTCAAGATGACTTGCTCTGCACCTTCTGCTTTAGCTGATGTGACGACGCGTGGTGCTTCCACACCAAAATAGTCCAATACGAAAGCTGTTTCTTCATTTGGAGTTCCAAGAGCCACTGCTTCTGTATCCAAACCATAAGCTTCTTTTGCAAGATAAGCAAAAGCTACAGATGAGCCGATAGCATCTGAGTCAGGATTTTGGTGACCAAAAACGAGAATTTTTGACATGTTTCTACCTCTTTATTTCATTTATAGATTCACTCTATTTTAGCACGTTTTGCCATTTAAAGAAAGGGAATAGTTGTGCATTTCAATAGAAAAGACAGCTGGAAGGCCCAACTGTCTATACTTTTTATCCTTTGACCCGTTTCAGGTAATCTTGGTAACTTTCTGTTTCCATCAAATCTTTTGCATTTTGGACCCGTTCTTTTGTCGGTGGTTTCACACCCTCCAATTTGTACGGAATTCCCAATTCACGCCATTTGAATTCCCCCATAGTATGGTAAGGAAGGATCTCAAATTTATCGACATTTTTAAGGGTTTTAACAAATTTTCCAAGTTCGATCAAGTCATCATCTCGGTCTGTCAAACCTGGCACCAAAACGTGACGAATCCAGACTGGTTTTCCAATATCAGATAGGTACTTGGCACAAGCTAGAATCGTTTTATTGGTATGGCTGGTCACAATTTTGTGACGTTCATCATTGATTTCCTTGATATCAAGAAGCACCAAGTCTGTCACTGCCATCAAGCGGTCAAATTTTTCCAAATAACGAGGCGTATTCCGGAAAGGAAGAGCACAGGTATCCAAAGTACAATGAATGCCCAACTCTTGAGCCTTGGTAAAAAGTGCAATCAAAAAGTCAATCTGCAAGAGGGCTTCTCCACCACTGACCGTGATTCCCCCTTTTTCGCCCCAAAATCCACGATAACGGAGGGCTTCTTCTAGGACATCATCCACGGTCCGTTCACGGGACTTGTTGGTTTCCATTGCCCAAGTATCTGGATTGTGGCAGTATTGGCACCGCATTTGACACCCTTGAAGAAAGACAATAAAGCGGATCCCAGGCCCGTCTACTGCCCCAAAACTTTCTGTTGAGTGTACCATTCCTGTTACTTTTCCATAGTCAACTGTTTCATTTTCCATTGAGGAACCTCTTCTCTTGAAAACGTTTTATGGTTTTATTATAACACGATTCCATCTATTTTAAAGAGTTTAAGCTTCTTTTTGAAAAGAAACTGTTCTTTTCAGTAGTTTTCATTGTCCTAGTACAGTTTCCAATATGGAACTATCTGTCCTGTATTTTAGGAGAAAAAAAGGAGCCAGCGACTCCTTTTTTAGATCTTTCTTTTGAAAACGTTAGTAAGTCTTTTTCTTCTTGTAGAAGACAAGACTCATCGTAGCTACTGCCACTCCAAAAAGGGCTAGATAGCTTGTTTCTTGTCCAGTAGATGGAAGGATTTTCCGTTTACCTGGTGTCTTGGTTTCTGTTGTAGCCTCTTCCTTGTCGTCTTGCTTCTCATCTTCGTTCTTGCCCTTCTCTTTGCTTTCAGCTGTTGAACTCTTTTGTTCATTGGCTTGAGTCTGATGAGGGACTAGTTGAGATCCTGTATTCGATGAAGAAGGGCTGGTTTGATCCGTTGGTTGTCCTGTATTTCCTTGTTGATCATCCGTCGGCGTTCCTGGAGTTTGTGCTCCACTAAAGTCGATTTGGACCAAGACAGGATCATGGTCTGATGCACGACCGTGTTCCTTCATAAAGGAAGCATTGATATGGACTGGTTCAAACCTTGCTTTTGCTGCCATGTTGTTTGAGATAAAAATGTTATCCAAAACTTGATTGCTTCCACGGTAGAAATAAGAATAGCGATCCCCTGCATCATGTTGGGCCATTAAGTTGGTTAGTTCGTTGCCCGCAAGGATCTGTGCTGTGGTTGAGAAATCGTAGTCATTAAAATCACCCGTCAAAACAAAGGTGGTCTTCGGATTTTGCTTCAAGCCTTCTTGAACGAATTGATGGATGACACTGGCTTGTGCTTCACGCGTTGGCAATGTATGTTCCACTGCTGGTTGGCTTGCCCCATAAATAGCATCATCTCCAATTTTTGATTTCAAGTGATTGGCAATCACCACAACTGGTTGACCTTTGAATTCAAATTCAACAGCCAAAGACTTGCGAGTATGATCAAACGATGGGTCATTAGGGGCAATCCGAGCTGGGTTTTTAACCAGGTGTCCCTTGTCAAATTGCGCCGCTTCCTTGCTAGTTGCTGCCTCTTTTTTGGCTAAGGTTACGCGTTCTGGATTGTAGAGGATTCCCAAACGAATATTGGAACCAGGCTTTCCTCCGTCAGCGCCATCTACTGGAGCAACCTCCGTATATTCATAGCTCTTGCCACCCAATTCCTTGATCCGATTGGCTAGTTTACGTCCACTTTCAACACCACTTGTCGTCCCGTCATCCACACTACCATTATTGTCCTGCACTTCGATCAAAGTGATGATGTCAGGATTGTGAATTTCATGGATAAAGGAATTGGCAATCAGCGTCACCTTATCCTCTGGGGTTTCATTTTTGGCATTGTTGGCCGAGAAATTTTCAATATTGTAGGAAGCAATGGTCAGCTTGTCCTCACTTGGTTGGGTTTGAGCTGCTTGACGCTGCAAGCCACCGTCTTGGACCGTCAACTGTTGAGTAGGTTCTAACTTATAAAAGCTATTTCGATACGTTACCACTCCTGTTACGTCTTCTGTAAGGTAATCCTTGGCTTTTGCGACAAACTGATTCCCAACATAAATCGGGATCGTCGCTGTATTTTGCGCATGTGGCCGTAGATTCAGACCTCCAATATTGTTTAAAGGAAGGCCTGTAAAATCTTCTCCCAATACATAGATATCTCCTTTGTACTGGGGACCAAGGACATGCGGTTTCTTCACCACCGTGAGCATTCCTTCCAGGCTTTCCCAATAATCGAGAGCATCGGTTTCTGGAGCATAAGCCGTCGGATTAGGCTTCACCTCCGCTGGCATGCCCGCAGTGATATTCACAGCTTCTGGAAGAGGGGCTGTCCCATCTTTTGTGATCCAAGCATCGACTAGCATGGTCACCGTTAAACTATTCGTCGGTTCCTTAAAGGTCTTCCCAGCTCCCAAGGTAACCTCTTCCATATAGCCTTCCTTGATAGTACCAGTGATTTTTACCTTGTCACCGACCTTGACCTTGTATTTAGAAACTACATAAATCCCATCTGAAGTCCGACTATTACCATCCGATTCAATATCTTGAGCATAAAAACCATAGCGGTCTGTTTTGGTCACGACCGCATTTTTGATGGCTACCTTTTGGCCTTCAAGTGGAGAGCGTTGCGCTTCCCCTTGAATCTCCCCAATCTTAACCGTCTTCTCTTCGGTATCCTCCGAGGAACTGCTAGATATCTCTCCTCTATCACTCGAAGCTCTCGTCGTAGCTTCTGTAGTTGTTGTTGTAGCAGAAGTCGAACTATTTGTCGAGTTTTCTTCGCTGCTAGTGTTCGTCACAAGCGCTGGCTCTGAAGTCGAAGCTGTGGTCTCGTCTGCAACTACCGTGAGGGTACTGCTAAAGACCCCCAACTGACTAGCCAATAAGGTGGCTACTCCCAGTAGGCGAATCTTTTTACCGTTTTTTCTCATGCGTTTCTCCATCCCTAAAAAGATTTCCTCTTTTATTATAAGGGAAGAACTTTGCATTTTCAAGCGCTTTCAAAAATATTTTTCAAAAAGAAAAACACTTCGACCCAAAAAGATCGAAGTGTGAAATACTTAAACTAAAATCGCCAGTGTCTGATATGGTTTCAGAATTACTTTTTCAGAAAGCTCTACCTTCTCATAGTTGGACAAGAGCACGCGCCCTGCTTGGTAGTCTTTTGGAATCGCTACTTCGACTTCACTTCCATAGAAATGATTGAGTACCAAGAGTTTTTGACCGTCTAAGTGGCGTTCAAAAGCGTAGACTTCTTGACTATCTTCCAGTGCTGGCAGGTAGCTGCCTTCTGAAATGATGGGCATTTCTTTTCGCAAGCGAATCAATTCTTTATAGAAGGTAAAAATTGGGCCATCCATTTCCTTTTCAACGTTGAAGTCTTTATAGGACTTCCCAACTTTCAACCATGGCGTCCCTGTTGAAAAACCGGCATTTAGAGAAGCATCCCATTGCATGGGCGTACGTGAATTATCACGTGACTTAGCTTGGATAATCTTGAAGGCTTGCTCAGGTGACTTGCCTTGGTCCAAGAGCATTTGGTAAGCATTGATGGACTCCACATCCACGTAATCTGCCATCGAATCATAGTCTGGATCTATCATGCCGATTTCTTCTCCCATGTAGATATAAGGGGTACCACGTGACAAGTGAAGGCTAGCTGCGAGCATGGTCGCTCCTTCATTGCGGAAGTTCTTGATATCTACAAAGCGATTCAAGGCACGAGGTTGGTCATGGTTATTCCAGAAGAGGGCACTCCAACCATCTCGTTCACTCATTTCCTTGCCCCAAGTATGATAGAGACGCTCAAGCTCTTGCAGGAGGAAGGCTTTATCGAGACTGTTCAAGGGATGGGTTCGCAAGTTTCTAGACAAGCTCACTTTGACTTCCCTGTTTCCCAATTAACCAGTTATCAAGAAATCGTCAAAGCTTTCAGAAACCAATGTCATTCGTTTAGAAAAGATCAGTATCGATGAAAAAGGCGCTAAAAAGACAGGCTTCCCCCTTCACCGATTGGTTTGGAAAGTAACCCGGCAACGGATGGTGGATGGTGTCGCTTCTGTCTTAGATATTGATTACTTAGACAGAGAGCTGATCCCAGGCCTTACTAAGGAAATTGCCCAGCACTCTATCTACCAATATATAGAAGAAGACTTGAAATTGCAGATTGGCTATGCTAAGAAAGAAATCTTGATTTCACCAATCGATAATCGTGACAAAATCTTACTGGATCTTGGAAAAGACAAACACGTAGTAACGGTCCGCTCCCAAGTTCACTTAGCAGACGGACGGCAATTCCAGTTCACCGAAAGCCGGCACAAATTAGACAAGTTTCATTTTGTCGACTATGCAGAGCGGAGGAAATAAAGGAGGCTGGGACAAAAGTCCTAGCCTCTCAATTATTTTTGGATTGTCGAGCAAGACGCAGTGGTTGAGTGGGCTCACTACGCTGATTTCATCAGCTTTTACAGCCCTACTCAACTGTGCGGAGGTGGGACGACGAAATCGAATTCTAACGAATTACCGATTTCTGTCCCACTCTCATTTTATCCTAATACCAATTCATCACTAACCAGGGTTTCACCACTGTTTTGGTGGAAGAGGCGCATCAAATCTTCAACCGTTAGGTTTTTCTTTTCTTCTCCTTTGACGTCGACAACGATCTTGCCTTGGTAGAGCATGATCAAGCGGTTGCCGTATTCAATCGCATGGTTCATATCATGCGTAATCATCAAGGTTGTCAAATCATGGCTTTCCACGATCTTTTGTGTCAATTCCATGACCATTTCACTAGTCTTGGGATCGAGCGCTGCGGTATGTTCATCCAGAAGCAAGAGTTTGGGTTTGACCAAGGCTGCCATGACCAAGGTCAACGCTTGACGTTGCCCACCAGACAAATATTGGGTATCGACTTTGAGACGGTTCTCTAAACCGATATTCAGTTCCTTCAAGGCTTCACGGAATAATTCGCGATCTTTCTCGCGAACTCCCCAGCTCAAACCACGAGATTTCCCCCGTCGTTGGGCAATGGCCATATTTTCTTCAATGGTCAAACGGGAAGCTGTCCCCATTTTAGGATCTTGGAAGACACGCGCAATATCTTTCGCACGCTTACGAACACTCGTATTTTTGATGGAGTTACCTTCTAGCAAGATATCCCCTTCATCCACGACTAGGTTTCCTGCCAAGATGTTCATCAAGGTTGATTTCCCAGCTCCATTTCCACCGATAACCGAAATGAAGTCTCCTTCTTCTACTTGGAGATCCAAGCCTTTTAAGACATGGTTTTCATTGACTGTTCCTGCTTCAAATGTCTTATGAATACCTTCAATTGATAATAATGTTGCCATACTTTTCTCCTATTTATTTCCTAACTTCAGTCCACGAACACGAAGACGTTTTTGCGCCTCAGGAGCGAACAAGACAATCGCGAGCAAGATCGCATTGAAGAGACGAACCATATTTTGATCGAGATTTGGGATCTCGTAAATATTTAAGATAATCAAACGGTACACAATAGCTCCAACCCCGATGGAAAGCAAGCGCCAACCAATGGTCAATTCGTGGATCAAAACTTCAGCGATAATCACAGCACTCAAGCCGACTACGATCGTCCCTGTACCAGAAGTCACATCTGAGAAACCATCATTTTGTGCAAACATGGCTCCACAAAGGGCAATTAAACCATTGGAAATCATATAGCCCAACATCTTCATGTTATCTACATTGACCCCATTGGCCTCACTCATTGGAATGTTATCACCTGTCGAGCGCAAAACCAAGCCAAGCTGCGTCTTCATTAAGAGAGTTAACAAGATACAGACGATGATCAAGCAAGAAATACTAATCAAAAAGACAGCTTCTTCATTGGACAAGCCCAATTTCATGACACTTTTGAAAATGGTACTGGCATCGCCAATAGAGAGGTTGGGAACTCCCCCCATGATTTTAATATTGATAGAGTAGAGACCCGTCAAAGTGACAATCCCTGTCAAGAGGGCTGGAATTTTCATTTTTGTATGGAGAATTCCAGAAACCAATCCTGCGATCATCCCCGCCAGGAAGCCTAACAAGGTTGCAAGCCAAGGGTTTCTTCCTGCTTGAATTTGGGAGGCTACAACTGCTGCCCCAAGTGGAAAGGCTCCTTCTGCCGTCATATCGGCAATATCTAAAATTCGAAATGTTAAGTAAACACCAATCGCCATGATCGACCACAATAAACCTTCTGATAAACTTGATAAAACGAAATTCATCTCAAACCTCCTATTTTTCTACCTTCAACGAGCTAATATCAATTCCAAGCTCTTTCGCCATCTCTTTATTGGTATGCAATTCTAATTTTTCAGGTGTTTCAACTGCGATTTTGACAGGTTTCTCACCCTTCATAATGCGAATGGCCATCCGAGCAGCTTGTCTTCCCAATTCCTCATAATCAGTACCAAAGTTGTACAAGCCACCAGTAGCTACCATTTCAGCAGATCCACCAAAAACTGGCACCTTATGGCTGATAGAGACCTGTTTCACAGTGTCCATTGTAGAAGAAATGATGTTATCCGTCGGAACAAAGACGATATCTGCTTCTGACATGATACTGTCTGCTGCAGCCTTCACATTGTTACTATCGAGGATGGTTTTTTCAACCACTTGATAACCTTTAGCTTCAAGGATCTTCTTCGCATTGTCTTTTTGGACGACGGAGTTAGGCTCACTTTGCGTATAGAGGATCCCAACTGTTTTCGCCGTTGGAAGGACTTGCTTAATCATATCTACCTGTGTAGAGATCGCATCTTCTGACTGGTCACTTGTCCCCGTGATATTGCCGCCAGGCTCTTTCAAGTTTTTCACCAATTTCGCTGCCAATGGATCGGTCACAGCTGAGAAGACAACCGGCGTTGTTTTCGTCGTATTAGCCAAACTTTGTGCAGAAGGGGTTGCAATCGCAAAGACTAGATCACTTTCTTCCGCCAATTGTTTGGAAATGTTTTTCAGATTTCGTTGCTCCCCTTGAGCATTTTGGAAATCAATCTGGATATTTTTCCCATCCACATAGCCCTCTTTCTTCAACTCATCGATAAAGCCTTTTCGTGTCGCGTCGAGCGACTTATGGGTGATGTACTGGGAAATCCCAATCCGAAATACATTGTCTTTTTTAGCATCCTTCAGATGGTGTAAGGTCACCAATGAGGTTAACAGCAGTCCTACAACCAGGACAGGTGCTAGTAATTTCTTCACTACTTTCATTTTTTGACTCCTTTTCTGCAAATAAACAAAAAATCCGCTTAGATCATTCTCTAAACGGATGCTTGAAATTCTCCAACAAGTTACAAAACCTCGGTCCATTTAGATACTAGCTCTATGGACCATCATCAAAAATCTTAGCCACATAGATACAAACAAATTGCTTGGGTTGTTTGCATCCATGAGATCATGTCTACAAACACTATCTAAAGTAGCTAAAGTAAAATTTTTGAGTTGAAATGGCTTGTTGCTTCATGTTTATTTTCTGCTTTCTTTATTTATGGGTAATATCTTACCTTAATTTTTTTTAGCTGTCAAGACTATTTCAGAAATTTTTAAAATTTTTTGAAAATTCAACTAGCCCTGTCAAGAAAAAAATAGAGGCTGGAACACGTCCAGGCCTCTATTTTCTAATCTTCTTTTGATTTGGTTTCTTCATCATCTTCGACGATTTCAGAAATTTCAACTTTTACCTTGGTCACACGACCATTTTTCACCTTGTCATTTGTCAGAATCAAGTGTTTCTTTTGACTATCGACTTCACAGCTGAGTCGCTCTTTCAAGGTCGGAATTCGCCCAACCTCTGTCAGGTAATAGCCTGCAATGGTATCCACATCATCGCTTTCCAACTCAACATCAAAATATTCGTTAAAGTCATTTAGAGACATGGCTCCTTGTACGACATAGGTATTGTCCGCAATTTCAAAGACATCAATTTCCGCTTTGTCAGTCTCATCGTCAATTTCACCAACGATTTCTTCCAAGAGGTCTTCAAGAGTAACCAAACCAGACATCCCACCATATTCATCGAGTAGAATGGCCATTTGATTTTGCGTATTGCGCAATTCCTTCAAAAGATCATCCACAAAAATGGTTTCTGGAACAAACAAAGGTTCTTGCAAAATCTTTCTTAAGACAATATTATCAAAGCCATTGATAAATCCTTCGTTCAAGAGACGTTTGGTATGGATGAGACCGATGACATTGTCCTTGTCATCATCATAGACAGGAATCCGTGAAAAGTTTTGCTTAAGGATACTTTCAATAATTTCTTTGGTATCATCATTGATATCGACCATGAAGGCATCTGTCCGTGGGACCATGACTTCACGCGCTACCATTTCATCTAATGAAAAGATCCCTTGGAGCATCTCAATCTCGTCCGCATCTAGTGTTGCTTCACTATTGGTCAGCATATACTCGATTTCATCCCGCGTCATCTTTTCATCCGGATCATCGAATTCCATTGGCGTGATACGGCTCAAAAGGTTGGTCGATGCTGAAAGCAACCAAACAAAGGGGCTGACAATTTTTCCTAATAGAATCACAATCGGAGCTGTTCGAACAGCCAACTCATCTTTTAGGTTCATAGCGATTCGTTTCGGATAGAGTTCGCCAAACACGATCGAAATATAAGTCAAAAATGCTAGAGATAAAAAGCTTCCAGCTGCAAGAGCCGTTTTAGTATTGCCCATCCATCCAGCAATGACATGACCGAGACTTTCTGCAAGACTCGCCCCAGATAAGATGGTAATCAAGGTGATCCCCACCTGAATAGTGGATAAGAAATGGTTGGGCTGTTCCAAAACGCTAAGAAGACGGATGTATCTTTTATCTCCTTCTTCAGCCTTTTGCTCTACACGAGAGCGATTTAACGATACCATTGACATTTCAGTCGCCGAAAAAAAGGCGTTCAATAATGTCAAAACAATCAATAAAATAAATTCCAGTAAAATTTCCTGACTGCCAGGGTCTTCCATGGATAGTTTCCTCCAGTATATAATATTGTATATTATACCACAAAATAGGAGAGCCTGCATTCTTCTATAAAATTTTCTTTTTTTACCATCAAAAAATCAGGACCAGGTCCTGATTTTAGTGTTCTGCACTGGTAAAATCATAAAAGAAGGCATTGAGTTTTTCAACCAGCTCAAGCGATGAGAGACTACTTGTACAGATAAAAGGTTTTTTCTTTAATTCGGGCATCATAAAGTTGGCTACCACCACATCTGCATCCGAAGCTTCGATATCATCCACTGTCAGATTGTACTTGATCATCTGTGTAAATTCAAAGTTATCCGTACAGTAGAAATCAAGGAAATCAATCATGGATTTGGCATGGTGATCGTCAAAACGACTGATAATCAAGACCTTAATAGACTTCCGTCGGCGCAACAACTGCGGTAAGAGACGTTCCCAGTGAGTATAGACCGTGTAGATCATGTGCTTGATGATCTCTTCGTTCAGATCATGCTTCATGGTCTTCATATAAGTGATGATATGCTCCTTCAAATCATCATAGAAGGCTGGGAAGATGCTCATGAAATCTTCGTTGGTATTGGTCTTCGTATCAATTAAGAGGAACTCGGAGAATAATTCCTTCCGACCTAAGTGAGCCGTATTGTGAACGTGCATCAACATCTCATCAAGATTTTCAATGTCTAAATCATAGGTATAGCATAGATCCTTGAACATATCTTTGATGAGTCTGGTCGATTCTTTGGCATACGGATCAGTTTCTGCAGCTTCGACCAAGCTTTCTGGGCTGAAATAGAAATTCTCTTGAATGAAGATGATGAAGAATTGCTCCAGCACTCTTTCATTCAACTCGACACCCAACTGCAAACTAAAGTAGCGCAACATCCCCTCGACATTGGTCACCCCTTGATACTGGTCTTTATACACATCATAGTTCGTTGGCATGTCAATAAAATAGCCCTGCTTAATACGTGATAAGTAGACTGTCAAGAGAACTTTATAAGACCTGAGTAAAGAGAAGGTCAATGGATAGCCATAGAGTTTGAAGAAGAAGGTGATCAAATCGGTCACCGCCTCTTCCTTAAATTCTGGGAAAGGCCACTCCATATAGTAATAACGTTCCGCAAAATACTGGGCATAGAAGAAACGAACATCTACTTCATCCCCGACAAGATTCAAGGGTTTCAAATCAATCTTTACATTGTATTTGGTTTGAAGTTTCTGATTGATCGTCCGAATCAAGCGGTAGAAAGATTGGTAACTCAGATCAAACTTTCTGCAAATATATTCATTAGAAACATCCTTGTTGAAGAAGAGATATTCAATCAATTCGAAGGCTTGTGATTCTTTAAAAAAGTGATGATAAATCACCTCAAGCCCAACCGAATCCTCATAACTGATTTTGATCCCATTGGTAGAGGATTCAATTAAAAAGTCATCAAATGTACTACGAAGATTAGACAAATCCTCTTTTAACGAACGTTCTGTACAATCCAAACGCTTGGCCAACTCTTTCAAGTGGAACCATCTTTTTTCCTTAATCAAGATTTCCAACAATTGCAATTGGCGTCTCTGTTTTTTGGATAAGAGGAGTCTCATCTTTCCCTACCTTTTCCTATTTTCTTTCAAAATCACTTATATTTTAACACATTTCATAGCACTTGTTGACTTTTTTACGGTATTTTTTCAAAAAAATGTACAAAAAAGACTCCAAGGCCCATATAGGCGCTAGAGTCTAAGATTTATTAATGATTCCAAATTCTTCTTTTTTCTTCTGCTCCTTCGCAGCACGGTGGTTATCATATAGATTGGCCAAGAATTTTACAATTTCTTTCCCAATCGAATAGACTGGAATCGCGACGACCATTCCGATAATTCCGTAGATATTACTTGAGAGCAATAAGAGAACCATAATGGTAATCGGGTGAACCTTCATCACGCCTCCAACGATACGTGGATAAAGAATATTGCCATCGATCTGCTGGATAATCAACATGTAAATGACTGCTTTGATCATCATATCCATATCGGTAAAAGCATAAGTGATGATCATCGGAATCAAACCGATGGTTGGTCCTACATAGGGAATCAAGTTGGCCAGCCCAGAAAAGATGGCAAAGACCAAAGCATACTTCAATCCAATAAAACTATAGCCAATATAGGCTAGTGTTCCAATGATCAAAGCATCAATCGAAATACCACTAATATAGCGAGAGACTGTTTCATTCAAACTAACCAAGAGGCTTGAAATGTGGAGTTTGTCATTGCGTAAAACGGTCCGCTCTAACATAGGCAACAATTTCTTGCCATCAATCAAGAAATAAACCAAGAAGACAGGGGTCATGATCAAAATAAAGACCGTATTGACGATGGTATTGACCACACTTCCCAAACTGTTGGTCACACTATTTAAGAGATTTTGTAGGATATCCATATAAGAGAGATTCAACTGTTGAATCGTCGATTGGATATTTACATTCTGGAACAAAGGATTGGTCGAAAGTTTTCGAACCAAACTTTGGACTTCCCAGTATAGTCCTTGAGTTGAATTAATCAAGCTAGTTAACTGATTGATTAAGATGGGGAGCAGATAAAAGATCCCTAGACCAATGATCCCAAACAACAGTACTAAGGTGATCAAAATCCCAAACACACGCTTGATTTTTAAGTGTTTTTCTAACAATTCAACAATCGGGTTGGTGATATAGTATAAAAAACCTGCAATTAAAAATGGTAAGAGGATGGTATTCAGAACAGATACAAATGGAGAAATTAAAGTCCCCATTGATTTCCAAATATAGAAAATCACCGTCAATAATAAAATTTCACATGTCCAGAATAACAATTTACTATTTCGAAACATTCCTTACCTCCTGTTTTCTATTCTACCATATTTTATGTTAGAATAAAGGAGATTTTAATCAAAAGGATGAAGTTATGAATAATTTGATTGAACTACAAGACGTCAATTTGATCCGCAATGGAAAAGCCCTTTTAAAAGACGTTAACTGGCAAGTAAAAGAAAATGAATGCTGGGCGATTTTAGGCCTCAATGGAGCAGGAAAATCGACCCTCCTCAAACTGTTGATGTCTGAATACTGGGCTAGTTCCGGTCAGATAACCGTCCTTGGAACTCGTTTTGGAGAAGGGGGAATTCCTGAATTACGAAAGCGCATTGGGATCGTTAGCTCCTTTATTTCAGAAAGACTGCCAGAGCACCTTTTGACAGAACAAATTGTCCTAACCGGTCAATACAAGAGTAGTATTTTATATGCTGCATACGGGGAGGAAGAACTAAACTGGGCACGGGATATGCTGACTTCGATTGGGGCTAGCTCTTTGATTGGTCGCAAATACCGGGAGCTCTCCCAGGGAGAAAAGCAGACGGTCCTCATTGCACGAAGCCTCATGGACCAGCCAGATCTGATCATCTTTGACGAAGCTTCAAGTGGATTGGATCTCTTTGCCAGAGAAAAGCTCCTCCGTCAGATCCATCACATCAAACAACTGGATCACGCGCCAACCATGATCTACGTCACCCACCATGCCGAGGAAATTACAAAAGACATGACCCATGTCCTCTTACTCAAACATGGCCAAGTGGTTGAGCAAGGACCAAAAGATCAAATTCTAACACCAGGTGTTCTCAGCCATTTTTACGAAGCTCCTGTATCCCTTATTGATCTTGGTGACGAGCGACTCTTTGTCAAACCAGAAATCGCACACTGAAAAGAAAGTGAATAAAGCAATAAGAGAGTGGGACAGAAATCGGTAATTCGTTAGAATTCGATTTCGTCGTCCCACCTCCGCACAGTTGAGTAGGGCTGTAAAAGCTGATGAAATCAGCGTAGTAGATCCCACTCAACCACTGCATCTTGATCGACAATCCAAAAATAATTGAGAGGCTAGGACTTTTGTCCCAGCCTCTTTTACTCTTATCTCAACGATTTCGTGCATACTCGATCAAATCGTATGGAAGCGTATTGGCACTTTCTCTTAGGGAATAGCTTTCTAATTCATTGACATTTTGTCGCATACGGCGCGCTTGCTTGGCGGTAATCAGGTGTTGCGCTTCATATTCAAAAATAATCTTACGCTCCAAATAATAGCCTCTCAACATTTCATCGATATTATTTGGTTTCACGCGATTAATAACCCGCTCCACAAAGGCCCCACTGGTAATAATAGCTGTCTCTCTCAGACGAGATTCTTGTAGGAAAGAGATCAAACTGCTCCGATAAACCCCCTTGAGGTCTTCCAAACTTTCGATAATGATTTCCGTATTGGCCAGATAAAGGGCCGCAATCTGGTCATAATCAATGGCCTCTAACTTACTGTCTTCTCGGGTCCACCAGTTTCGCAAGCCAGATCCAAAAGTTAAGATCTCATGAACTAATAAACGCAAAAGTCGGAAAGACACCAAGAGGTAATAGGTTAAGCGAGACGAAAGATTGCGATTGACACGTTGCTCCATATTGCGAAGATAGCGTTGGTAGACACGGTAGCCCCGCTCTCGAATCTTTCCTTCTTCATAGGCCTGTTCCAAGCCGTCACTTTCAATACTCAAAATCAGGAGCTTCAACTGTTCCCAGTCCTTTTGAATGAGCCTGTTTTCTTGGCCTAGAATCAAGTTTTCTATGCGGCCATGGTAGTTATCAATCGCCGCATACAAGGGACCCTTGTGCTTGCTATTCTTTAGGTCTGCTTCTAATTCCATGACGACATCATTTAAAATCGCGATCTGCATCAGGTAGTCATTGGTTTCTTCCTTTTCTTCTGATAATTTTGGAAGTACCACTAAGCCTGCAATAAAGCTGACAAGGGTAACTCCTGCCACTAAAAAGAGTAGGATAGGGTATTCTTTTTCGATCTTGGTTGGAATCAAAAGAATCGTCGCAATCGAAACCGTTCCCTTCACACCCGAAAAGGTCAGCAATAAGGCATCTTTTAGATAATTTCTTAACGATTTTTTTAGTCGAACCGTTCGGAACCAATAAAAGAGGTAAACCATGACAAAACGAATCAAAAAGAGCAAGGCTGTCAACAGAAAGACAGAAAGAACTAAAAGAAGATTATTGTAAATGGGACTACTTAAGATGGGCTTGGAGATCATTTCCAATTCCATTCCTAAGATGACAAAGACCGACCCATTTAAGATAAAGTTGACCGTATTCCAGACAGTATGACTCACAGTATCTACCCGCGCTTCAAGGAGGGTAATGTGCTTAAAGCGACTGGCTTTTAGGATCCCTGACACAACTACTGCAATGATACCAGAGACATGGAGTTCTTCTGCTAGGAAGAAGGTCAACAGTGGGAGACTCAGTTCTAATAACAATTCACTGGCAATATCACTGGCGCGAACACTCAAGAGCAAGGTTTGCAACCACCGGTTCACAAAGGCCGTCAAGATCCCCACCGCAAATCCTCCAATAATGGAGATTCCTAAGGAAACCCCTGCCTCTCCAAGGGAGAAACTTCCGGTCGCAAGGGCTGCCAAGGCCACTCGAAAGGCAACTAGACCTGAGGCATCATTTAGTAATCCTTCGCCTTTTAAGATATTCGAAACCCGCTTTGGAAAGCTAAAGCGCTCAGACAGAGAAGCAAAGGCTACTAAGTCGGTAGGCCCAAGGGCTGCCCCTACTGCCATACAGGCTGCTAAAGGAAGGCTCAGCCACAAGGAGTGAGCTGCCCAGCCCAAACTAATGGTGGAGATAAAAATCACTGGGAAAATCAAATAGAGGATGACCCGCCAGTGCTTTAAGACGGAAGTAATATCTGCTTCTTCTGCTTCTCGAAATAAGAGAGGGCCAATGACCAAGGCCAGAAAGAGCTCGGTATCCAGATGAAAATTTTCTTCGGGCACAAAGAGAGCCCAACCAATCCCTAGTAAAATTTGAATCAAGGGCAGAGGAAGGCTCGGCACAAGTTTATTCGTGGCATTTGAGACGATCAAAATCATCGAAAAGATCACTGCATAAAGGAGTAGTTCCATATCACTCCCTCCTTAGCGTTCTTGGCAGCAGGTCTCAAATTGCTGTTTTAACTCCGCAATCTTTTGGTCTGTCTTGGTTACATCCTTGTGCTCAATCTTCTTTTGGCACCGTTCCATCTCAAGCGAAACCAATTTCTTTTTTATTTTGAGCATCTTTTTGGTCATATGGGCTTCATCATAAAAACCTATTGCACGCTCGTGGATGGTTGATTCGACAAAATCATGTCTCAATCCTTCGATTTTATTCTTTAAATATTCTTTATCCATGACGGTAGCTTTCTAATTTTTCGATCATGACCAAAAACGGTGGCTGATTCACTTGATTCAGTGTCCGGTAGATGGTCACTGTATAGTCTTTTTGAGGGAGCTGACTGACAAAGTCTAACACTGCATCACGCTCGATGTCTCCTCCCTCATGACCATAATAGATCATAATAGCAATTCGCCCACCTTTTTCTAGGCGAGCACAGATTTTTTCCATCGCTTCAATCGTAGTAGCCGGAAGAGTAATGACCGATTTATCCGCAGATGGCAGATAACCCAGATTAAAAATAGCTGCTTTGAGGGTCTCCACATATTGGTCCACATGCTGGTGACCATCCAAAATCAACCGGACATGTTGAAGACCCAACTTTTTCAATCTTTCTTGGGTATTTACAAGTGCTTGCTCTTGAATATCAAAGGCATAGACCTGGCCTGCTCGTTGGGCTAAAAAAGCTGTATCATGTCCATTTCCCATGGTCGCATCCACCACCACATCTTCTTTGGTGATGACTTCTGCTAAAAATTGATGGGCCATTTCAAGTGGTCGAAGCATCGGCAGTCTCCTTTTCTTCTAGCTTACATCCTTGGGTACTTCCACGCCGACGCATTTCAGTTTCAATAGCGTTTAGGACCTCCCATTTGTTGAGGCTCCACATAGGGCCAATCAACATTTCCCGTGGTGCGTCTCCTGTAATCCGGTGGATGACGATATGTTTGGGGATAATCTCTAACTGGTCACAGACGACCTTGACATATTCTTCCTGGCTCATGAGTTGGAGTCGTCCTTCATGATAGTCTCGTTGCATGCGTGTATTGGTCATTAAATGCAAGAGATGCAACTTGATGCCATCAATTTCATTATCGGTCACACAACGGCGAACATTTTCCACCATCATCTCATGCGTTTCCCCCGGAAGACCATTGATCAAATGGGACACGATCTCAGCCTTAGGCACCTGTTGGCGAATCCGCTTGACTGTTTCAACGTAGAGGTCATAACTATGGGCCCGATTGATTAATTGAGACGTCGCTTCATAAGTCGTCTGAAGCCCTAACTCAATTGTCACATGCATGCGCTCGGTCAGCTCCGCTAGATAGGCCAAGGTATCATCTGGTAAACAATCCGGACGCGTACCGATGTTGATTCCTACTACTCCTGGTTCATTGATGGCCTGCTCATAACGCTCTCGAATGACGTCCACCTTATCGTGGGTATTGGTGAAATTTTGAAAATAGACCAGGTACTTCTTCACATCCGGCCATTTCCGATGCATAAAATCAATCTCTTTGTAAAATTGTTCTCGAATCGGAGCTTCTGGGGCCACAATGGCATCTCCTGAACCCGAGACCGTACAAAAAGTACAGCCACCATGGGCGACTGTTCCGTCACGATTAGGACAATCAAAGCCTGCATCAATAGGGACTTTAAAGGTCTTTTCTCCAAATAAGGTTCGATAATAATCATTCAAGGTATTGTAGGATTTCATATCCTTCATTATAGCAAAAAAAGAGTCGAACTCAAAACGCGAGTTCAACTCCAAGTTGTTAGTTATTTTTGCTTCCCTGTAAAGCGCCATTGAAAGCGCAAGCGATCATACAAGGGGTACTCAAATTGCAAGACAGCAAGGCCCAAAATCATACTGCCAAGAACGTCTGATGGATAGTGGACCCCGACATAAATACGGGAGACCACAATGGTCACAATTCCCATAACCAGCAAGCCTTGAAGACAATAGCGGGCTGTTTTATGTTTTACATGCTGGCCGATCATGAGGATCAAGCTTCCCAAAACAAGGGTAGACGCCAGTGAATGACCACTTGGAAAAGAAAAGCCTTTTTCCTCTACTAGATGAAGAATACTTGGTCTCGGTCTCTGGTAGATATTCTTTAGAAGAAGAACCAAAAGACCAGTCAATACCAGATTGCTCCCAAGGAAGAGGGCCTCACTGTACCATTTCTTATAGGCAAAGACAGCTAGCAAAAGACCCACCCAGATGACAATGATCTTGGTATCCATGACGTGGGTCACCTTGGTAAAGAAAGCTGTCAGTGGTGCAGGCAGATCGCCTCGAATAGTAGATTGAAGCGCGCTATCAAAACCCGTTAATTGTTGCGGGTAAAAGCGAATCACATACCCAAGAATGACAAAAATGAGAAGGGCGAAGCTTGCCTTCGCCCAATATTGTTGTTTATTTTTCATATTTTTTCAAAATCGGTTGCAATAAGGTGTAGATCAATCCAAATGCGATGGCCCAAATCACTCCTTCGATCAGGTTAAACGGTGCAACCATTGCAGCTAAATAGTGGACAAGCCCTAGTGTTTTCGAAATATCATAGTTCATAAAGCGAGCATACAAAGGGATTGCATAGACATAGTTCACCAATACCATCGTGATACTCAAGCTGATCGTTCCAATAATCGTAGCCAGGACAAATCGGCCATGGGTCCGTTCCTTGTTCCAAATCCATGCAAAAGCAAGGACAAAAACAAGAACTCCAATGATATTGATTGGTAGTCCGATCAAGGTCTCAAGCCCCTTATTATTAAGAGCTAATTTAAGAACAGATCGGATCAAAGTCACCCAAACAGCACTTTTAAAATCCAACAAGACCAAAGCCAATAAAATGGCGATGATACTCAAATCAATTTTGAAGAAATCTATCAAGAAAGAAAATTGATAGAACATCAAAATAAAAGATAATGCGGATAAAACAGCCACTAGGGTCAGTTTACGTGTATTTGTCATAACAGGTTCCTCCAATTTTTTAAAAATTAGAGAAGCTGGAAAGACGTCTACCCCATCATTCTACTCTAAACTATTTAAACAAAGCTTAAACTAGAAACCATTCTAGTCACTTTAGCTGGTCTCCATTGAAAAACACCGCTAGTCAATCATAGCACCTAACGTTTTATTCCTATGCATCAGCTCTAAACAGATCAGAATAGCTGTCAGTCTATTCGTCTCTCGTCTTCTCCCATCCAGACTATACTGTCGGTTGTGGAGTCACACCACATCAGCTTGCGCTCGCGGACTTCTTTTAGAGTTTGGAAATGGAGATTTTTCTTTTAAACGATACGACAAGCTGTAGGCATAATTTCTCGTTAAGCAAAGCTTGGCAACAAAGTATAAAAGGAAAAGAACATTTCCTAGTAAAAGTCACCGCCGGTCGGGAATCTCACCCTGCCCTGAAGACCTTTTTATGATAACAAAAAAAACTTGCCTAGGCAAGTTTTTGTAACGTCATGGGTGACGTCGTTCGGATGTTTGGTTTTTATCGGCTATTTGAGCTTATCTTGTTCATACTGATGTGTTAACTCAAGCCCTTTGAATCCCTGCTGGCGGAGGGCCTCATAAACAATCATGCAGACGGTATTGGAGACATTTAAACTACGAACATGCTCGTCATTCATCGGAATGCGAATGGCCTTCTCCTCGTGCTGACGCATAAAATCTTCCGGCAATCCTTTGTCCTCGCGTCCAAACAAGAAATAATGGGATTTCCCATCCTGATAATAAACGTCCGAATAAGTCTGATTTGCAAACTTAGACACCAAGTGCACCTGACCGTCATGCGCTGCTTCCATAAACTCTTCTAAGCTATCATAAAAGCGGACATCTAGCTTGTCCCAGTAATCGAGTCCCGCTCGCTTCATTTTGCGATCATCGATCGGAAAAGCCATGGGACGAATAATATGTAAGGGAGAATTGGTTGCCGCACAGGTCCGTGCAATATTGCCCGTATTTTGTGGAATCTGAGGTTGGAACAAGACGATGTGGTTTTGAGCTGCTGACTCTTGGTAGTCCAGTTCTTCAATATTCATACTCGATCTCTTTCTGATAAAAAAATAGCCACACTGCCCGGAGTCAAGCTCAGCAAACAGCGTGGTTACAGCTTCATTAACTTAACTCACAACAGGTTTGAGGTAAATCAACGAAGGTACTTTCTAAGTATATCACTTTTGAAGCTCCTGTCAATAGTTTTTTTAGATTTTTTTAAGAAACTTTATCAAAGTTTTCGATCCCTCCTCATTCTTCTATTTTGACAATTTTTCCTACTTGTTCTTAGCTCCTCAAAATTCCGCCAGAAAATCCTTAAAAAAGATGAATTTTTCTTGAAAATAGAGTATGATAGAAGCATACTCTGGAGGTATTCTATGAAAATTATTGTTGTTGGTGGAGGAAAGGTCGGAACGGCCCTTTGTCGTTCTCTCGTTGCTGAAAACCACGATGTTATTTTGATCGAAAAAGACGAATCCGTTCTCAACCATATTACCAAACGGTTTGATATCATTGGGATTTTAGGAAATGGAGCAAACTTCAAGATCTTGGAGCAAGCAGATGTTGAAGACTGCGATATCTTCATTTCCATGACCGAGTACGACGAAGTGAACATGGTTTCTGCTGTTTTAGCTAAAAAAATGGGAGCCAAAGAAACCATCGTTCGGGTGCGGAATCCAGAATATTCCAATTCCTACTTCAAGGAAAAAAATATCTTGGGCTTCTCCCTGGTTGTCAATCCTGAATTGCTGACAGCTCGTTATATTGCTAATATCATTGACTTCCCAAATGCCCTTTCTGTGGAACATTTTGCAAACGGCCGTGTTGCCTTGATGGAATTTAAGATCAAGCCAGATAGCAATCTCTGCAATATGAGCCTATCCCAATTCCGAAAGAAATACGGAAATGTCATTGTTTGTGCGATCGAGCGTGGCAATGAACTCACGATTCCAAATGGAGACTTTGTTTTGCAACCTCAAGACAAGATTTTCGTAACAGGTAATCGGATCGAAGTTGTTCTTTTCCATAACAATGTTCGCCCTCAAGTCATTAAGAGCATGATGATCATTGGTGCTGGGAAAATCGCCTACTACCTACTCAATATTCTTCAAGACGTGCGCCGCAAGATCGATCTCAAGGTCATCGAGGTCAATCGCGAACGGGCAGAATTCTTTAGTCAGGAATTCC
This sequence comes from Streptococcus sp. 27098_8_99, assembly GCF_041431935.1. Taxonomy (NCBI): domain Bacteria; kingdom Bacillati; phylum Bacillota; class Bacilli; order Lactobacillales; family Streptococcaceae; genus Streptococcus; species Streptococcus sp. 27098_8_99. The sequence goes on from NZ_JAPVYQ010000003.1 coordinate 65,233, forward strand.
CTGACCTCTATGTCGTCCATGGAGACGGAACCGCTAAAGACATTCTTTTAGAAGAGAGTGCTAATAACTTTGATGCTGTGGCTACTTTGACAGGAGTCGATGAAGAAAACATCATCACCTCCATGTTCTTGAATTCTGTCGGAGTCAAAAAGAACATTACCAAAGTCAACCGAACCAGTCTGTTGGAGATCATTGGCGATCAGGATATGACCAGTATTGTCACTCCAAAACGCATCGCTGTAGACACCATTATGCACTTTATTCGCGGGCGCTACAATGCACAGTTCTCAAACCTAGAAGCCTTGCACCATGTCGCAAACGGCCGGATTGAAACCTTGCAGTTTCAAATTAAGGAAGACAACAAACTAACCCAATATTCCCTCTCTGAATTAAAATTGAAGAAGGGCGTTTTGATCGCTGCCATTATTCGAGACGGCAAAGCTATTTTCCCTAATGGGGATGACCGTTTGATGGTAGGGGATCGAATTATCGTGACCACCTTGATTCAAAATGTCACTAAAATCTACGATCTACTTGAGAGGTAAGACTGATGAATAGAAGCATGATTCGTTACCTCTTATCCAAACTCCTCTTAATCGAGGCAGGTCTCCTAATCGTTCCCCTAGTGGTCGCTGCAATCTATCAGGAACCTGCCAAGGTCTTTGTCTCTATTGGAGCAACCATGGCCATCCTACTTGTGTTTGGCCTCCTTGGTAGTTTCCACAAACCTAAGGATTTTCACATCTATGCTAAGGAAGGGGTCCTGATTGTAGCACTTTGTTGGATCCTATGGTCCTTCTTTGGTGCCCTTCCCTTTGTCTTTTCGGGCCAAATTCCAAACATTATCGATGCTTTCTTTGAAGTCAGCTCCGGCTTTACAACAACAGGGGCAACGATTTTAGACGATGTGGGTGTCCTCAGCCACTCTCTCCTCTTTTGGCGTAGTTTTACCCACTTGATAGGTGGGATGGGAGTATTGGTCTTTGCCCTTGCGATTATGGACAATAACAAGAACAGCCACCTTGAAGTCATGAAGGCAGAGGTTCCTGGTCCAGTGTTTGGCAAGGTCGTTTCCAAATTAAAAAACACGGCTCAAATTCTCTACTTCTTGTACTTGGGTTTGTTCTTCCTCTTTGTGGTTCTTTATTTCCTTGCTGGCATGCCCCTGTATGATAGTTTTGTCATCGCCATGGGGACGGCTGGTACTGGGGGCTTTACCGTCTTTAACGATGGGATCGCCCACTACAATAGTAGTTTGATCACCTATTTGGTCAGTATCGGGGTCTTAGTCTTCGGGGTTAACTTTAACCTCTACTACTTCCTCATGATTCGAAAATTCAAGGCCTTCTTTAAAGATGAGGAATTGCGGACCTATATCACGATCGTCCTCGTGTCCAGTGTCTTGATTGCCTACAATTGCCTTCATCTCTATGCCAATGTTGCGAAGAGCTTTGAGATTTCTTTCTTCCAAGTATCCAATATCATCACCACCACCGGTTTTGGTTATGGAACGACGGAAAAATGGCCTCTCTTTTCTCAGTTCATCCTCTTGATGCTGATGGTCATCGGTGGGTCTGCTGGCTCGACCGCTGGGGGGTTAAAAGTCATTCGGTGCTTGACCTTATGGCGAATCGCAAAAAATCAGGTTCTTTCGACCTTGTCTCCAAATCGCGTTTTGACCTTGCATGTCAACGATACGGTACTCGATAAGGATACCCAGCATCAGATCCTCAAGTACTTTACAATATACAGTTTTATTACGATCGGCTTACTCTTTGTAGTGAGTCTAGACAATAATAGCTTCATGACGGTTGTCAGTGCTGTCTTTAGTTGTTTCAACAATATTGGACCTATGATTGGTACGGGTCAAACCTTCTCCATCTTTAGTCCGATTTCAAAACTGTTACTTTCCTTAGCCATGATTGCCGGACGGCTTGAAATCTATCCAATGATTCTGCTCTTCCTTCCTAAAACATGGTCTAAACGCTGATAGACAGCCCTTGCACAAAAAATACCCTTAGAAACATAATTTCTAAGGGTATTTCTGTTTATTTGTGATCGTCCTATTTTGATTCTTCATTTCGCCTCAGACTAAAGTGGTTTGGCAGAGGGTCTGGTCCCGCTTGGGTACCAGGATGGCATCGCAGTATTCTCGCAACCCCCATCAAGACACCTTTCACACCAAAGCGTTCAATCGCTTGGATCATATAATTGGAACAGGTCGGTTGAAAGCGACAAGAAGGCGGAAATATGGGAGAGATCCATTTTTGATAGCCTCTGACCATAGCAATCAGGATCTTTTTCATGATTTTTTAGATTTAGTCACTGCTAGATTGTGCAACTGGCTAATTTCTTTTTTGTTCAAGCGACGGTATTCACCCGGACGAAGTCCTGAGACATCTAGGTTTCCAAACTGGGTTCGGGAGAGTTTGTCCACTAAAAGTCCTACAGCTTCAAACATCTTTTTGACCTGGTGGTTGCGCCCTTCATGAATGGTCAACTGAACCACTGAACGGTTCTTTTCAACATCCACTTTTAAGATCTCGTAAGTCGCTGGCTTGGTTTTCTTGCCATCAATGGTCACCCCTCGTGTTAAGGGACGCAAATTTTCCTTATTGGCAATCCCTTTGACACGCGCCACATAGACCTTATCAATCTCATTACGTGGATGAATCATCTCATCTGTAAAATCACCATCATTGGTCAAAATCAAGACACCAGATGTATCCCAGTCCAAACGTCCTACTGGATAGATGCGCTCTGGCACTTGAGATAAAAGGTCAACGACTGTTGTCCGCCCTTTATCATCCGATACACTAGAGATGACGCCACGTGGCTTATTTAAAAGATAGTAGACCTTTTCTTCGTTGTAGATTGGAGTGCCTTCTACTTCAACCTGATCACCGGTCTTAATAATGGTCGCTAATTCACGCACAACTTGGCCATTTACTGTAACCAAGCCTTGCTTGATCAGTTCTTCGGCCTTGCGACGACTAGCCACGCCTGCATGGGCAATATATTTGTTAATTCTCATCTAGTTCCTCTGTTCTCTCTGAAAATAATTGACCTTCCTCTGGATCGATGTCCACTTCCTCAACCTTTGGTAATTCCTCCAAATGATTGATCCCCATATAATCCAAAAAATACTCCGTCGTTACATACAAATTGGGGCGCCCGAGGACTTCTTTTTTCCCATCCTCTCGGATCAGATCAAATGACAGTAGTTTGGTAATGGCACCGCTGGAATTGACACCCCGAATATCATCGACCTCCACACGGGTGATCGGTTGCTTATAAGCAATGATTGATAAGGTTTCGAGGGCAGCCCGAGACAAACTTTGGTTCATGGGCGTTCTAGAATAGTCTCGTAAAACCGAAGCGTAGTCTGCCTTTGTCACCAATTTATAACGGGAAGCTGTCTCCATCAAACACAGACTGGTATCTGTGTCCTCCTGGTATTTTTGGCTTAATTTTTCTAAACTTTGCACCACACCTGTCGGAGGTAAAGAGAGAAGGTCTGCGATTTGTCTGGCAGTAATTCCTTCTTCACCCGCTACAAATAAGAGTGCTTCAATTTCAGCTAATTTGCTCATGTTCAATCCTATTTAAGTAAATTTCTCCAAAAGCCCTATCCTGGATCACCGTTACTTCTTGAATCTTGATCAATTCAAGGGTTGCAAGAAATAAGGTAATGACCTCTTGGAGATCCGTTGCTTCTAGAAACAAGTCCTGCAAGAGAACTTGTGAGCGATCGTGGAATCGGTGACGCAGCTGGTCCATCAGATCCTCAATCTTGTATTCATCCTTTACAATGGTTGTATGGTTCTGGCGGAATTCTTCTTTTTTCTTGGTCAATAGTTTTGAGAAAGCCAAGAAGAGATCCACCGTGGTGCGATCATGAAGTAATTCGGTATCGTCATAAATCAGTTCCATCTTTGGTTTTGAATAATAGAGGGCGCGCTCCTCGTGCTGTGAGGCCATCAACTCTCCTAATTGCTTGTAAGTACGGTACTCTTCCAATTGAGAAAGGAGGTCCTGCTCGAGATCCTCTGCTTCATCCATCTCCTCTGCAACCTTAGGAAGAAGTCTTCGACTCTTGATCAAGGTTAGTTGACTAGCCATCAGCATGTATTCTCCTGCTACCTCTAGTTTCATAGCCTGGAGGGTCGCCAGATAAGCCAGATACTGTTCGATCACCTCAATCAAGGGGACCTCATAAATATCCATCTGGTATTTAGAGACCAAGTGGAGCAAGAGGTCCAAAGGCCCTTCAAAATCTTTAATTTTAATATCCATTATTTATATTTTTCTAATGTCACCATGGTTTTTAGGCCCAACTCACGCGCAATACTAAAGAGATCCACACCGAGTTCACGTTGTTTCAAAATATACTGCTCACGAATCGATTGTGCCGAAAGGTCTTGGTTGCCTTTTTCGATCAAGAAGGCTTCTAATTGTCGGAATCCCCACTGACGGGAGTAAGATTTTCCCTTATTATCAAAGAGATAGACACCATCGAGGAAGAGTTGCAACTCATCCAGTAAAGGCTCTGGAACTTTTAAAACCCGTTTTTGGCCATCTTTGCCCACTCGAATGACATGAAAGTCCAGCTGAATATCTTCGACCTTGACTTGGAGGATCTCACTTGGCAACAAGCCCATCTCCAGAATCAACAAGGCCATCAAGCGTCCCTGAGGGTTGGTTGATTCTTCCCAAAAATGGGTTAGATCCAACAATTCACGATCATGGGTTTTGGCTGGTTGAATTTTAGGCAAGACCAAACGATGGTATTCAGAAATAAAGCGTTCTTGATACAAATAATATAAAAATTGGTTGACGGCAGATAATTTTCGTTTTTGAACCGCCGGTTTAAAATCTTTAATCGAAGCTTGGTAAATTCTCAAATTTGTCGGTGTCACTTTTCCATGGATCGACTCAATAAACTGGTCCAAATCATAGAAATAGGCTGACTGAGAATTTTCACTTAATTCTTTTTGATCAATAAAACTTGCAATAAATTCTTTCATTTTGGAATCATCTCGTATTCATTTGAAAAATCATGCATTAGCGAATTGATGGCTTTAAGAATCGATTTCCGTGTAATAATCCCTTGGAAATAGCCTTCTTCATCCACCACTGATAAGAAGGAGTCATCCACCAACTTGTGAAGGACTTCTGTCAAATTGAAGTCTAAGCCGATGACCCCGACCTCTTTTTTTGCAACGTCTACGATATCCATCGAGGCAAAAGTCTCCTCAGGAATCTCGTGTTTCAATTGATAAGATAGAATATCCGTTAGGGAGATCGTCCCCACAAACTTGCGTTCATCCGTCACTACCGGAATACGACTATAGCTAATCTGGCTCAACAACAAGACAGCATGGTCTACATTGTGGGTATCAATCAAGACCGCTAAATTTTTGGCAGGAGTTAAGAACGTCTCTTCCTGCGCCAGTAAGAAACGTTCAAATTCCTTTGCTATCATCTTCTAAACTCCTTTGTCAATTCAGGATACAATTCATGATCTCTCGTGTAGTACTCTACCTTGTAATTAGAATCATCTATCTCAATTTTAGCATAGAGACACTCTCGAATCAGACCGCGTGGCTGACTGATCGATCCAGGATTCACAAAGAGGGTTCTTCCTTCCTTCCAAGCATCTGGGATATGAAGGTGCCCGTAAAGACAGATATCTGCTTCTTCCTCTTGGGCCCACAAATCCAATTTTTGAAAACTAAAATTGATCTGGAAGAGATGCCCATGGGTCTGGATGATTCGTGTTGGCCCTAGTTGGGTTACCAAGCGTTCTGGATAGCCATCATAAAAATCCATGTTTCCTTGGACAACGTGGATCCCTTCCCAGACAGGATCGTCACTTTTTAGCTCAGAATCCCCATTGTGAAAGATCCCATCGACCTGGCCTAGGTATTTTTCTTTAATAGCTTCAACAATGGAGCGGTCTCCATGTGAGTCACTCATAACGATGATTGTTTGCTTTGCCATGATGGAAATACCTCCAATAACTTTTTAACAGCTAAAGCACGATGTGATTGTGTATTTTTTTCTTCTAGCGTTAATTCAGCAGCAGCACGACCCGTTTCCCCAACTAAGAAGAGAGGGTCATAGCCAAAGCCGTGTTCCCCTTTGGGCTCAAAATTAATATACCCTGGCCAATCTGCTTCCACCACTAGGCTTTCCTTGCCTGGTCTTGCAACCACCAAGGTCGTATGAAACTGGGCTGAACGGTCTTTCAAGTCAAAGACCATGGCCAATTCGTGCAACAATTTCGCATTGTTTTCCGCATCTGTCGCACCAACTCCCGCAAAACGAGCTGACCAAACTCCTGGTAAACCTCCCAAGATATCCACCTTCAAACCTGAATCATCCGCTAAGACTGTTTTCCCAGTTAGCTCTGCAATCGTTTCAGCTTTTAGGCGGGCATTCTCTTCAAAGGTCATCCCTGTTTCTTCGACTTCTGGAAGCTCTGGGTATTGATTGAGATTTTCCACTTCAAAGCCCAGCTTTTCAAACATATTGCGGAATTCTTTGGTTTTTCCCTCATTTCGAGTCGCAATGAGAATCGTATCTTTGACCTTGTCTTGACCCAAGAAGGCTTCCAAATCCACCCCATCACTTGGCAAATGCAAGTAAAGCAATTTTCCTTTTTCAACCAAGAGCAAGGCCCCTTGACGCTGTACGACCTCAAAAGCTCTTCCCTTGACTTCATTCAAAATTTCGATCAAAAAGGTCAGAAAACGAAAGGCTGAACCATAGCGCATCACCGATAGATTGAGAGGGAATCCTTCAGGATCCTTGGCAAAGAGAAGTTCCAGCTGATCTAACAGAGTGGAAGCTTCCGCAGGCACTTGACTAAATTGGTTGTAGTCTGCATCTTCTCCCCATTGGGCAATATACCAATCTTGGGGATCTTTGTATTCAAATAGTTTGTCACTCATAAATTTACATGCTCCACATTCACTGAACGTTCTAGCCATTTTTCGGCAATCGCTGCAAAGCTATTGGCATTTGCAGTTGTATAAAAGCGGTGGATCTGCTCTAAGAGTTCACGACTCTTATTGAGCTCAAAATAGTTTAGTAAGACCGAAATATCCCGAACACACTCTGCCCCACTATCAATCAATTTGACATCCAGTCCCATAACATTTTGAATGATCGGTTTTAAAAGGGGATAATGGGTGCATCCCAAGACTAAGGTATCAACCTTTCCAACTAGTGGTTTTAGGGTTTCGTAAACCACCTTTTTGGTCACACTGGATGCCAATTCGTTTGATTCCACCAAGGGAACAAACTTGGGACAAGCCAAACTCGTTACTTCCATGTCTGGTGCTAGACTTTGAATCTTCTCTTTATAAATTCCAGAAGAAACCGTCATCGGTGTCCCAATGACCCCAATTTTTTGATGGGTCGTCGATTTAATGGCTGCAGAAGCTCCGGGCAAGATCACTCCCAAAACGGGAATATCAAGTTTCTCCTTGACTTCTTCCCAAACAACTGCCGTCGCTGTATTACAGGCTAAGACAATCATCTTGACATTTTTAGTCAGAAGGAAGTTCACCATCTGCCAAGTATACTCGCGAATTTGGTCTGCTGGTCTAGGACCATAAGGTGCACGCGCTGAATCTCCAATATAGACGACATCTTCGTGAGGAAGCTGACGGAGCAATTCGCGGACAACAGTCAGGCCCCCTACTCCAGAATCTAAAAAACCAATCGGTCGGTTATCCATATCTCTTCCTTCCAAAAGGAGGGACTAAGAAATTACTCCAAGCCCCTCTCATTTATTATCGTGAGATTGCCCCACTCTTATTTTTTCTTGTTTTTTGCCATTGCTGATTTTTGTTGGTTCACAATTTGGCGATAGACTTGTTGAACTTTTGCTTCGCTTGGACGTTGGCCACTGGCACCTAAAAGCGTACGGACTGCTTCAACATTCAAACGTGGGTTTGATGCAAATTCTTTTTCAAATTGACGACGAAGCAAGAACATTCCTGCAATCATCCCACCAAAGAAAGCTAAAATAATCAACAAAATTCCTAAAAAGAGATTCATAAAATTTTCTCCGATCCATTATTTTTACATAACTATCATTATATCAGACAATCACTTATTTTTCAATGTCAAAGCCGTAGAGTGTCGCAAGATAATCTTCTGGTTTTTCTGCTCGACGAATCAAACGGGCCTGCCCATCTTCTTGAAGCAGAACTTCTGCAGAACGCAACTTGGCATTGTACTGATACCCCATTGAAAATCCATGGGCTCCAGTGTCATGGATCACGAGCAAATCTCCAATCTCCGTCACGGGTAATTCACGTTGTTTCGCAAATTTATCGTTATTTTCACAGAGACTTCCCACGACATCGACCACTTCAGTCGTTCCCTCTGGACGATCCATATTGGTAATATGGTGATAAGCACCGTACATAGCCGGTCTAAGAAGGTTCACAGCTGAAGCATCAACACCCACATAGGTCCGGTAAGTTTTCTTTTTATGCGTCACTCTGGTTACCAAGAGACCGTGTGAAGCTAGCATAAAGCGACCAAGCTCAGTATAGATTTTCACATGACCAAGTCCTGCCGGTTTGAGAATCGCATCAAAGACGCGGTGTACGCCCTCCCCAATAATAGCAATATCATTTGGTTCTTGCTCTGGCTTGTAATTGACCCCAACTCCACCAGAGAGGTTGATGAAGCCCAAGTGAACACCTGTATTCTCGACGACTTCCACTGCCAATTCAAAAAGTTGACGCGCCAACTCTGGATAGTAGTCGTTGGATACTGTATTAGAAGCCAATAAAGCGTGAATCCCAAACTCTTCCACACCCAGTTCTTTCAACTCGATAAAGGCTTGGATCAATTGCTCCTTGGTCATGCCAAACTTAGCTTCTTCAGGATTGTCCATAATATCGGTTCCCAGTTCAAAAACTCCACCAGGATTATAGCGGCAAGAAATGACCTTGGGGATGCTAGTCACAGACTTCAAGAAAGCAATGTCTTCATAGGCATCCAGATTGATAGTTGCCCCTAATTCTCTAGCATAGACAAATTCATCAGCTGGCGTGTTGTTAGAAGAAAACATGATTTCTTTTCCACTAAAGCCTAGTTTATCCGCCATTAACAATTCCACATAGCTGGCGGTGTCGACTCCACAGCCCTCTTCTTGCAAAATTTTTAGGATCGATGGATTAGGAGTCGCCTTGATGGCAAAGTATTCCTTAAATCCTTCATTCCAAGCAAAAGCTTGATGGAGGGCACGAGCCGTTTCACGAATTCCTGCTTCATCATAGAGATGGAAAGGGGTCGAGAATTCTTGGGTCAGACTTTCTAATTGTTCACGGGTTACAAAAGGTGTTTTCATGAGCTCTCATTTCTATTCTTTAGTCACTATTAGTATAGCACAAGTCGGAAGACAAAAAAAGCCGAGGCAACTGCCCCAGCTCAGTCTCTCTTTGATTAGTCGTTTCTTCCGAAAATACGAAGAAGGCTGATAAAGAGGTTGATAAAGTCAAGATAAAGTTCCAAAGCCATCGCTACTGCCCAGCCTGTAGCAGGTTGACCATTTGTTTGATCATAGACATAGCGAATCTTTTGGTTATCCCAAGCTGTCAATCCTGCAAAGAGGAAGACAGAGATAATACTCAAGATATAGTCCATTCCAGAACTTCTCAAGAACATGTTCACAACAGAAGCGATGATCACACCGATCAAGACTCCCATCAAGGCACGTCCCATACCAGACAGGTCTTTTTTCACGACGCGTCCGATAGCTCCCATCACAATAAACATCAAGGCACTGACCAAGAAAGCCTTATAAACCGTCGCTTGCATGTAGCGCGCAATGATAAAGCTCAACGTAAAGCCATTCAAAGCTGAGTAGATCAAGAAGATCGGAAGAGTAGACGGGCTATTTTTAACAGCTTTCCCACTTGCAACAAAGACCAAGATCAATTCTACAACGACTGCTGCATAGTAAACCATTGGTGCTGTTGTTAAGATTTGAACGAAGAAGTCTTGAAAGACCGTCATCATCAGGCCAGACACTAGGGCTGAAATCCCAACACCAATTCCTACTAATGAATAGATTTTGTTATAAAAAGCATTCAATCCACTTTGTTCTTGGATTACTGAATCATTATACATATAAACAAGTTCCTTTCAAATTTGTTTACTACGATTTTAACATTTTTCGATGAAAAAATCTCCTTTTGGCCATCTTTTTACGCCAAGGTTCTGAAGCTTCCTTAACAGCCCAGTATTTATCCACCATGGTCACCACGAAGGATTCTTTGTAGCGAGGCGGAGCAAGGGTAGCCCCCCACATGTGTTTAATGATGATATCTTCTTCCTTAGCATTAAGATCTGTAATCTTTCGCGCATTTCTCACGGCAATGCGGGGATGGATCCAGGCGTGACTCTTGGTAAACTTGGTCTCGCGCCAATCATAGTAAAAGAGGTCATGTAAGAGCCCGCCCCGAGCCGTACTTTTGGCATCCCAGCCAAATTTTTTTGCCAATTTATAACTAGTATAGCTAACATGAATGGAATGCTCCAAACGATTGGAATGAATATGGTGGGGAATGTCAGCTAATTTTTGAACCTTAGGATGCTGGATTAGATGGCCCACATAGGCCATGTATTCTTTGTCACGATGATATTGCATAAGATAACCACCTTTCGTTGATTGGCTCTCCCAATAAGACCTCCATCAACTTCTTCTTACAGGTTAAGTATACTGCTTTTTCTCAAAATTTCCTTAAAGAAAACATCAAAATTCCTGCTGCCACTGCAACATTCAAACTCTCTGCCCGACCTGGCATGGGAATATGAACCAGCTGGTCTGCTTGTGCCACCATTTCCTGGCTGATGCCATTTCCTTCATTGCCCATAACAAGGATAAACTGATCGGTCTGAGGAAGCTGACGGTAGTCAATGGAAGCTTCTGAAAGCGTCGTTGCGAGAACTGCTAGATGTGATTGTGCAGCTCGCTCCAATAGTTCTTCCCGATCCAGTTTCCAGATAGGAATATGGAAATGACTGCCCTGCATGGATCGAAGGGTCTTGAGACTGTATAGATCTGCGGAGGCTTTCGATAGCATGACGCCATCAAAGCCAGCTGCATCTGCTGTTCGAATCATAGTCCCTACATTGCCAGGATCCTGTACATCCTCCAAATAGAGGAAGCGTCCTTGTAGCTGATCCGGAAGTTCTGGCTGCTCCAGAGCGATCTCTGCGACAATCCCTTGCGGAGTCTTCGAATCTGCCAAGAGACTTAAGATCTCCGGAGTCACGACGGTGACTTTTTGGATATTCTCTACCCGGTCTAAATAGGTTTCTAAAACAAAGACCTGCCGAATCTTCGCTTGATTTTCTACTGCCTCTTCAAACAGATGCCAGCCTTCAATGAGATAAGAATCTGTCCGGTATTTTTTTTGATGTAATTTTTTAGCATTTTTGATTACATTATTGGATTTAGACGTTATAATATTCATAGAACTATTATAGCACAAAGAAAAAGAAGAAATCATGCCTCAGATAGATTTCTTCGAGTCAAGGAGGTCGCACATGCAAAAGGTAAAAATGATTGCCCAAGGACGGGTTCAAGGGGTTGGCTTTCGCTGGGGAGTGTACAGTCTTGCTTTAGAGATCGGTGGGATTACTGGCCGTGTCTGGAATAATGACGACGGAACGGTTGGCATTCTGGCCCATGCAGAGTCTAGTAGCCAAATGGCCAAATTCATCCAAGAAATTCGCAAAGGTCCTACGCCTTTTGCGCATGTGACTTATTTAGATGTTACGCTCGCAAACTTTGAAAACTATACAGACTTCAGAATTGCAAATTAAGACTAGAGAACTATTGTGTATTTTCAAAAAAAACAGTAGAATAGAAAGGTAACATTAAAAAAAAGAAGGAACTATTTGTGAAAAAAAATAAACTTGCATTACTTGCATCGATGGGACTAGCTTCGCTTGTCTTCTTGTCAGGATGCGTGAGTGTCGATCGAAAAACCGGAAATCCGACTGGATTGATCTGGAATCTTCTTGGCCGTCCAATGGGCGAAGCCATCAAATTCTTTGCCAATAACCTTGGCTTGGGCTTTGGGATCGGGATTATTATCGTCACCTTGATCGTGCGTTTAATCATCTTGCCACTTGGTTTGTACCAATCATGGAAGGCAACCTACCAATCTGAAAAGATGAACTACTTAAAACCTATCCTTGGGCCAATCCAAGAGCGCATGAAGAACGCTAGCACACAAGAAGAAAAGCTATTGGCGCAACAGGAATTAATGGCTGCTCAACGTGAAAATGGAGTCAGCATGTTTGGTGGAGTTGGGTGTTTGCCGCTCTTGATCCAAATGCCATTCTTCTCAGCTCTCTTCTTTGCAGCTCAACACACCAAAGGGGTAGCAGATAGTAGCTTCCTTGGCATTGCTCTTGGCAAACCAAGCTTGCTCTTGACGGCTATCGTTGCTGTTCTTTATTATATCCAAAGTATGCTTTCTCTTCATGGAATTGAAGATGAAACCCAAAAGGAAAGCATGCGTAAAGCATCACTGATGAGTCCGATTATGATCGGTGTCTTCTCATTGATCTCTTCAGCTGGAGTGACTCTTTACTGGGTAGTCGGTGGGGTGATCCAAATTATCCAACAATTTGTGATCAACTACTTGATTCGTCCAAATCTTCGCAAACGGGTCGCTGAGGAATACAAAAACAATCCTCCAAAAGCGACGAGTCACCGCGTGAAAAAAGATGTCACACCAACTGCGACGACCCAAATCCAACACAAACCAAAAAACAACCGCAATGCAGGAAAACAACGCAATAGAAAGTAGTACAAACTACTAAATTCTAGCGAAAATAGAGCAGCACTTGAACCAAAGGGTTCAAGTGCTTTTTTGATACCGTTCAGTCAGTCAACGTAGAATTTTCAGCCTCACAAGGAGATTAAGAGCACAAAAAAATAGGCCCTTTTGGAGAGCCTGCTTTTTATAGTTACGCTGTTTTTTCTACGTTCAAAATTTTCACTTGGTAGCTTCCAGCTGGTGTCTCAACAGTGACAACATCACCTGTCTTCTTACCAATCAATGCTTGACCAATTGGGCTTTCGTTAGAGATCTTGCCAGCAAAGGCATCTGCCCCTGCTGAACCGACGATGCTGTATACTTCCTCATCTGTTTCGCCAACTTCTTGGACTGTAACAGTTTTTCCGATCGCAACTTCGTCTACTGCAACAGCATCACTATCAACGATTTCTGCATAACGGATTTTAGTTTCCAAGCTAGAGATTTGACCTTCAACAAAAGCTTGTTCATCTTTTGCTGCTTCATACTCAGAGTTTTCTGAGAGGTCACCATATGAACGAGCGATTTTAATCCGTTCCACCACTTCAGGTCGACGGACCAATTTCAATTCTTCTAATTCTTGTTCCAATTTTTCTTTTTCTGCTAGGGTCATTGGGTATGTTTTTTCTGCCATTATTCTTCTCTTTCTATTATTTGAATGAAAAAGCTGTGGACGCGCCACATGCTTTTTCTAGTTTGAACTTGCTTGTGTCAATTTGCTATTGACGTGTTCTTCAACATTTTTATTGTGTTCTTCGTATGTCTTAGCGAAGAACACTTCACCATTTTCGACATTTGCGACAAAATACAAGTAATCGGTCTTACTTGGGTTCACCGCCGCTTCGATCGCTGATACTCCAGGGTTATCCACTGGGCCAGGCATCAAGCCGGTGTTCTTATAAATATTATAAGGGGAATCCAGCTCTGTATCGATCGTTGCATCTTCTTTTAAGGTCGTCTTTTGACCAAGTTTCCCTTCTGCATAAAGAATTGCAATATTACTTTGCAAAGGCATGTCTTGGTTCAAGCGGTTATAGAAGACACTCGCGATATCTTTGCGGTCCTGATCCGTCGCCCCTTCTTTTTCAACCAAGGAAGCAAGAGTCAATACTTCGTTTACATTGATGTTCTTGCTCTCAAGCGTTTCATAGTATGGGGTTAAGTTATGATCCATTGCCGCAAGCATCTGATCGATCATCTCTTTCACTGTGGTATCTTTCCCATAGTTATAGGTAGCTGGGAAGAGATAACCTTCTAAACGGTAGCGAACACCAGAATCCTTACTTGGAAGACTCGCCAAGAGCTTAGGATATTTGGCCACCATCTTCTCAATAAAGGCATCGTCTTGGACAGCCTTCAAGAAATCTTCTTTCTTGAATGGAGTCTTGCCTGCCTTCTTAGTGGAGACATCGGCGGTGATAGCCGTCGCAATCTGATCAATCGTATAGCCTTCTGGAATCGTGACCTTTCCAAGAACTGGAGCCTGAGGAGTTTTGGTTCCCTCTTCTTGCAGTTTTTGGATGATGGTTTCTAGATCCATGCTCTTTTGCAAGTTGAAATAACCGGATTTGAAATTGCTATAATTCTTGAACTTGGTATAGTAATTAAAGAACTGGCCATTTTTCACGAGTCCTTTTTTCTCAAGGATCGCGCCAATCTCACGATTACTTGAACCTGCTGGAATCTCAACCGTCACGAATTCTGTTGCATTTTTATCCATTGGCTTGACAGCTGAATGGATATAGGTCGCTGCAAAGATCCCTGTAGCCACGATCACAATCAGCAAAAGGCTGACCACTGTCCGCACAATTCGTTTAGCGATTTTATTTTGTTTCTTTTGTTTTTGTTGGCGCTGGTTACGAGAAGAGCGCGATAAGCTTTCCTCTACCGGTTCCTGACTTGGTTCTTTTATAAAAGGCTTTGTGGACTCACTCTTTTCTTCTACAATAGGAGTCGCCTTTTCTGGCTCCACTGGTATTTCTGTGGAAGCCACAACAGCTTCTTCTTTTGGAGGTGGTGTTGCTTCTTCCTCCTCTTTCAGTGAAGAAGGGGTTTCAATGCTTCGATCAGGTAGATCATACTCTTTTTCGATCTTTAGAAGTTGCTCATTTGCCTCTTCTAAGTCTCTGAGGATCTGCTCTTTGAAGCTTAATAACTTCTCACTGTCTTGTGATTTATCAGTCAAATAATTGACCTCCCTCATCATAATCCTTAATATTATATCTTAAAAGATTTAGAAAAGCAATACAAATCGCCCTTCTTCTTCAAAATACCTATTTAATCAAGGTTTTCATTTCCCCAGACCAGATTGTGCCAAACTTCACCCGCATATTGGGATTTCGAAAGACCTTCATTGGTGAATCCTTGCTTCTCGTAATAAGGAATCAAATAATCATGACAGGTTAGATTGATCCCTTGACGATGATCTTTCACCGCAATCTCTTTCATCGCCTCAAGCAAGAGGGTTCCAACCCCTAGCCCTTGGGCTTCTTTGGCAATGGATAGACTCGTAATGGAAATAAAACCCTGTTCTAGATGGCTTAGATCTTCAACCTCTGAAAAAGAGGAATCGATCAAATAGCGCTCCGGTCTAACAGGTCCTTCTAAATACCCTAAAATCTGACCTTGGCACTCTGCTACAAGAAAAGTCGCTTGAATCTTTTCGATATGATCTCTTAAAATCTCACGCGCAATCGCTTCTTCTTCTGAGAAATTCTCAAGCTCAATGCGCTCGATAGCATCCAAATCCTGCAGCTCTGCTTGTCTAATGTGAATTTTTTCTTTCATCATTTACTCTTTCTATCGTTCCCAAACCATATGGACACCTCGATCAGACTCAGCTTCATCTCGAAATCCTTGCTGGGCAAAGTAAGAAAGTAAGTCTTCTGAACAATCGATCCAAATAGCTTTCTTTTCCTTTTGAACAGCTAGATCCTTTAAAGCAGCGATCAGAATAGCACCATATCCTTGACCTTGAAAAGTTGGCCTCACTGCTAATCGCAATACGATGAGGTCCCCCTTTAAATGATGGTCTTCTGTCGCCAACAAGTAAGCCACAGTATCGCCACCTTGCTCTGCAAGCAAAGAAATGGCTTCCTTCGAACCTAGCGCTTCCTCAAGAGTGGCCCTGTGCTCCTTTCCTTCATTGTCATGAAGTTCTTCTTCTAGCAATAACAGCTGTTCTTGATCAGCCGGGGTGATTTGTCGAATCATCATCCTGCTCTCCTCATTTCATGATTCTTCAGCGGACAGATAAATTTGAGTCTGGAACCAATCGATTCCAGACTCAATCATCTCTTTATTGTACACTATGTGTCAAACTAGATAATAAACGCTCAAATGAGTATTCATAGGTTTGAATATCTCCAGCTCCCATAAAGACATAGACCGCATTGTCATGGTCAAGAAGAGGAGAAACATTCTCAGCTGTAATAATCGCTGAACGTTTGACAATTTTTGCTTCCAAATCTTCAACCTTCACATCTCCGTGATCGACTTCCCGTGCAGAACCATAGATCTGTGCCAAGTAAACAGCATCTGCTTGATTCAACGCTTCAGCAAATTCATCTAAGAGGGCAATGGTCCGTGTAAAGGTGTGTGGTTGGAAAATGGCTACGATTTCTTTACTTGGATATTTTTGACGAGCCGCATCCAAGGTAGCAATAATTTCTGTTGGATGATGCGCAAAGTCATCGATGATCACTGTTCCGTTAACCACTTTTTCAGTAAAGCGGCGTTTCACTCCAGCAAAAGTCTTCAAATGCTCGCGGACTAAATCTAAGTCAAATCCTGCAATGTAAAGCAAACCAATGACTGCTGTGGCATTCATGATGTTGTGGCGACCAAAAGTTGGGATATGGAATTGCCCCAAATCTTCTCCACGGAAATGAACGTTGAAGGTTGAACCTGTCGTTGAGCGAAGCAGGTTACTTGCTACAAAATCGTTCGTCTCCTTATCAAAACCATAGTAATAAATTGGTGCTGATGAGGTAATCCGACGCAATTCTTTGTCTTCTCCGTAAATGAAGAGACCTTTGCTGATTTGTTTAGCATAATCGTTAAAGGCATTAAAGACATCTTCCAAGCTCGTGAAATAGTCTGGATGGTCGAAGTCAATATTGGTGATGATGCTGTATTCAGGATGGTAAGGCATAAAATGGCGTTCATACTCATCTGATTCAAAGACAAAGTATTTGGCTGCCGCAGAGCCACGACCTGTCCCGTCACCAATCAAATAACTGGTATCAGTGATATTTGATAAGACGTGCGAAAGCATCCCTGTTGTCGAGGTTTTTCCGTGTGCTCCGGCAACCCCCATACTGACGAAGTCACGCATAAATTCACCAAGGAATTCATGGTAGCGTTTATAGGTTAGGCCATGCTCATCTGCATAAGCGATTTCCACATTGTTATCTGGACGGAAAGCATTCCCGGCAATGAGGATCTTGTCGCCTTCCAAATTTTTCACATCAAATGGATAAATTTGAATTCCTGCCTGTTCCAAGCCACGTTGCGTAAAGTAATACTTCTCAACATCCGACCCTTGAACCGTATGTCCCATTTGGTGAAGCATGAGGGCTAAAGCACTCATCCCTGCTCCTTTAATTCCAATAAAATGGTATGTATTAGACATGTTTTCTCCTTATTCTTGATCTAGATGGGTTAAATCCAATTCTTGTTTGATTGGCTGTGGTTTCAACTTGTGCTGATCTTTATTGTATATTTGGCTAGTCTTTAAGAAATCATAATTGTTTTTCTTTTCAGTCGGTTCTGCCACTTCTGGTTCTCCTGCAGATTCGAACTCTGCAAGGATCAACTGATCTTGTCGCAATCGTTTGCTGTATTTCAATAATTCACCTGGGTTTTCCTTTTGGAAGGGAGCTGTTGGCTGACCAGGTTTTCGTTCTGAAATAAACGGTTTTTTCCGCTTACTTGTGGTAGCTGCTGGATCCGTTGTCAGATAGGGTGCTGTGCGTTTCTTTTTCAGATCTTCACGCGCACGCTCTCTCGCTTCCTCTGCATAACGGTTGGCAGGACTTTTTTTATCAATCGGCTCTTTAAAATCAGGTTTTCTTACTGGCCGTCTTTTCGGTAGGGGCTCTTCTAGTGGTTGATGGTAAGGATGCTTAGGTTTGGTGTTTTCAGCAATCGGTTGCCATTCCAAATAATTTTTATCCACATAGTCGCCTGTAATGTTACTAATCAAATCTGTTTCATCGTACAGGTTCATGTGGGGCATCTCTGTTAACATCAACTCATTATCCCCTACTTGAGGAAAATATTTTTCTGTCATGCTTTCTTCCTTTCGACACTCCATTAATTATAAACTATTCACAGAATTTTTCAAGCTATTCTGACGGAATTCCAAGAATCTCACGAATTTCCTCAACCGATAAACTGGATCGTGTTTCCGTTCCATCTAAAATCGTTGAGACCAAGTGTCTTTTGGAAGCTTGCAGTTCTTGGATTTTCTCTTCAATCGTACCACGAGTAATCATGCGGTAAACTTCAACATTTTGTTCCTGTCCCATTCGATGGGCACGTCCAATAGCCTGGTCTTCCACTGCAGGATTCCACCACAAATCGACTAAGATGACCGTATCGGCACCAGTGAGGTTTAATCCGACCCCTCCAGCCTTCAGAGAAATGAGAAAAGCATGGCGCTCACCTGCATTAAAGGCATTGGTCATTTCTTGACGATCTTTAGCGGGAGTAGAACCTGTGATTTTAAAGGAGGTCATACCAAGCTGGTCAATTTCCTGCTCTAGGATATCCAGCATGCCTCTAAATTGCGAGAAGATCAAAACCCGATGGTCGCCATCCTTGATTTGCCCCAAAAGATCTCGAAGGCTCTCCAATTTCCCACTATCTCCCTGATAGTCTTCCATAAAGAGGGCGGGGGTATCACAGATTTGGCGAAGGCGCATGAGACCAGAGAGAATTTCCACCTTTCTCCGATTTATTTCTTCCTCACTAGAGCTTCGAACCCGATCTTGAATTTGTTTTAATTGAGCCAAATAGATCGTTTTTTGGCTTTCATCCAACTCATTGTGGTAGGTTGTTTCAATCAAGTCCGGTAATTCTTGGAGCACTTCATCTTTTTTCCGTCTCATGACGAAAGGTTTGACAAATCGCGCAATGGTCTCAGGACTCAATTTTTGAAATTCTTTTTTAGCCGGAAACAGCCCTGGAAGTACAATTTGAAAAATAGACCAGAGTTCTCCCACATGATTTTCAATCGGTGTTCCAGATAGGGCAAACACATGCGGAACTTCAAAGCCACGTAAGTGTTGGGCAATCTTGGTTTGGGCATTTTTCATGACCTGGGCTTCATCTAAAATCAAGTACTCATACTGATTCTTCTGATATTCCTCCACATCTTGCCGGAAAGAAGCGTAACTAGTGATAACCACCTGTGGATTGGTTGCGATGAGTTCATCTCGGTGTTGCTTGAGACCGTAGACGACTGCCACTTCCATCTGAGGAGCGAATTTTGAAAATTCTTGTTTCCAGTTGTAGATGAGACTGGACGGTGCTAGAATCAAGATTTTAGTTTCAGTTTTAGAGACACTCGTTAAAAATGAAATAGTCTGCAGGGTTTTCCCAAGCCCCATATCATCCGCTAAAATACCGCCAAAACCATAATGATTTAGCATGGAGAACCATTTGACCCCTATTTCTTGGTAATCCCTCAGGGTCGCTTGGATTGTCATCTGAGGGAGGTGGTAATCTTCTGGATGAGTCAGATCATGAGCCAAATTTCGAAATTCATCTGAAAAATGAACATTGTCTTGATCTGCCAACAAATCAGATAGCTGATAAGCAGCAATCCGGCGAGCATGTAGTTTCCCACCCTTGCTCATTTTAGCTCGCAGATCTGCCAAGGCCCGACTGATCTTCTTGGTTTCTTCATCAAAAACAAGGACCTTCCCTGTATGGCTGACAAAATAATCTTCTTGCCCCACCAAAGCTTTGAGAACCTGGTCCACTTCAGCTGGATCCACACTTTCAAAGTCAAAACCGATCTCCAGTAGACTGCCATTGGTTTTAACATCAATTTTTGGACGCTCCACTTGATAAAGATCTAAAAGGCTATCAGAGAGGGTAACCTCTCCTAAGGCTTCAAAAGTCGGGATCTGTTGGTGAAAGAATGGATAGATTTGCTCACTTGATAAAGGACTTCTTTGGGAAGAAAAGTCGTCTGTAAAACCTGCTGCTAGCATGGTTGAAAAGACTTCTTGCTCCTTATCGAAATCACTGGAATAAGGAAGATTGAGGAGTTCCTCACGCGTGGTCACCGCACGATCCTGGTATTGAAAGACCACGTCCAGTAGAACAGTCTGGTCCTGTGCTAGATCAAAATGAAATTCTGGAGTGAAATCGTGGATTAAAAAGCTGGTCGGAGCCGTTATTTTCCCCAGTTTTTTGAACTCATTTAAACTATAAGAAAGCTTTGTTTGGTCCGTTGGATCAAAATGCAGGCGTTTTTTGCGATCCTGATCCATCGGAAGATCTTGGATGGCCTTCCATAGGGTCCGCTGTTGGGGCGTCAGGTGATAGAAGACACCATTTCGAAACAGGTAAACAGCAGACTCGACAACCTTCACTTGTGGCTCCGTAATGATCAATTCGTAAAAATCACCATGGTCTTCCACCTGAAAATGAAAGAGATCTTCCTCCCCATGGACATCCTGAAAATGGACTTCTTGAAAATCATACAAGCTATATTGGAAGAGGAAGGAATCCAAATTCATCAGTAATTCCACAGCTTCTTCAAAGAGAGTCGGTGGAAAATAAAGATGGCGTCCAGCATTGGGAAAGAAATCTTGCTCTTTCGATCCACCATCTGTGACCAAGCCTTGTAGGAAATTAATCACATCCTGACTAGCCTCATCAAATTCTAAGTAAGAAATGGGTTCATAATAACTTTTGCCAATTGCAAAGTGTCCTTCTTTCTGAAGAGTCTGCAAAAAAGCTAGCACATCTCTGATCACATAAGAACGCTCGTCTGGCAAGCGACGAATGCGAAGAGTCCACAAGAATTGACCAGAGTATTCATCCTCCTGCCCAACGGCTGATAAGACATAGCGGGTTTCTTTCTTTTCGATTTTTGGAAGGACCTGGTCTAAAAACAAACTTCCAAAAGATACCTTCTCCTGAGTTTCCTCTGTCACAGTGGCATCTTCTTCAAGACTTACAAGAGCTGCTTTCCCACTGTCATCATTCTTCAAAAAAGCTTCCACAGCTGCCAGATGCGTACAGAATTTTTTCTTTTGAAAGAAAGCACAGCTACAAAAAACGGCATCGTCATCCAAACTGTAACGCAAGCTTTCTTCTTCCACCCGAAAATATAGGTATTTTTCTTTTACTTCCTGAAGGGAAACTTTCCCAGCTTCATAGAGAAGGCTCCCTTGTGAACGAACCTTCCCAGGAATTAATTTTGCCATGTTTACCACCTTCGATTAATCCCTTTATTATACCATATTTAAGAAAAAATTAGAAAAGATAATTTTACTATTAAAAGGATTTTAACTTACTTTTAGAAAAAAACTGAGACAGTATTGTCCCAGCTTTTCACCTGATTTCGTAACAGAGTTACCTCAATCAGCTATCCATGATTTTTCTCTTTTAACTGTTTGAGCGAACAATAGACAGAATAGCTAAATAGAGAGGAGAAAGATCCCTATAGCCCACAGAAAAAGACAAAAAACACGACCTTATTTTTTAATAAAATCCCCAGCAATAGGATCAAGAGCTCCAAGCTTACGATCGAACCGAGAAACAAGAGATACAGATAGATTTTAAATAATAAGTACACAAACCTAAAGCTCTCATGATCTTCATGAGTTTACTCTACTCATCCTTAAAAAAAGCATAAGGAATAAAGAATATCCGGACCATGATACTACGCATCTGACTATCCTCCACTTCATTTTACCAGCTTATTAAAAAAAGCAACGCTTTTGCGCTACTTTTAGTTGTTTTCATAGTTGGAAGAATGAGCGTTTTATCATTTGAAATATCCTTCTCCACTTTGATCCATTTATCTCGTATTCCCTACTTCCGTTTTCGCGCAATCAAATGGATTGGAGTTCCTTCAAAAACAAAGGCCTTGCGAATTTGGTTCTCCAAGAAACGGAGGTATGAGAAGTGCATCAGTTCTTCTTCGTTAACAAAGACCACAAAAGTTGGCGGCTTGGTTGCCACTTGTGTCGCATAGAAGATCTTGAGGCGTTTTCCTTTGTCGGTCGGCGTTGGATTAATGGCAATGGCATCCATAATCACATCGTTCAAGACAGCTGAAGGAATCCGTGTATTTTGACTCTCACTGATCTGTTTGATCATCTCTGGCAACTTGTGCAAGCGTTGTTTGGTTAAGGCAGAGACAAAAACAATCGGCGCATAAGAAAGGTATTGGAATTGATCGCGAATGTCATCTTCCCACTGCTTCATGGTATGGTTGTCTTTTTCAATGGTATCCCATTTGTTGACAACAATGATCATACCTTTACCAGCCTCATGAGCAAAGCCAGCGATCCGCTTGTCATACTCCCGAATTCCTTCTTCGGCATTAATAACCATCAAAACTACATCTGAACGGTCGATGGCACGCATGGCACGCATGACAGAATATTTCTCAGTGTTTTCATAGATTTTACCAGATTTGCGCATACCGGCTGTATCGATCATGGTAAATTCTTGGCCATCTGCATCGGTAAAATGGGTATCGATGGCATCCCGTGTGGTTCCAGCAACAGGGCTTGCGATAACGCGGTCTTCTCCAAGGATCGCATTGATCAAGCTTGATTTTCCAACATTTGGGCGACCAATCAAGCTAAATTTGATGATATCTGGATTTTCTTCTTCTGTTTCATTCGGAAGATTTTCAATAATGGCATCAAGCACATCCCCAGTTCCGATCCCGTGGACAGAGGATACCGGTAGTGGCTCACCCAGTCCTAAGGCATAAAAGTCATAGATATCATTGCGCATCTCTGGGTTATCCACCTTGTTGACTGCAAGAATCACCGGTTTATGGGTCTTATACAAGATACGAGTGACATATTCATCCGCGTCCGTGATCCCTTCTTTTCCAGAAACAACAAAGACGATCACATCTGCTTCGTCCATAGCAATTTCTGCTTGATGCTTAATTTGTTCCATAAATGGGGCATCTACGTCATCAATTCCCCCCGTATCAATGATACTAAATTTTCGATTCAACCACTCAGCTGTTGCATAAATGCGGTCACGAGTGACTCCTTCTACATCCTCAACGATGGAAATCCGCTCACCGGCAATCCGGTTAAAGAGTGTAGATTTTCCGACATTGGGACGGCCTACAATCGCAATAGTTGGTAGGGCCATGATTTCCTCTTTTCTAATGAAAGGCGAGACCTCGGTTCAAGAACGCCTCTCTTCATTTCATAATAGTTTGTGTTTTTCTAGTAGTTTTTTGGTCTCTTCTTGTTCAGGTTGACCAAATTGAGCTGCAATGCGCTCGCTCCAGCTATCTGTTGCACGCGCTCCAGCATAATCTGCCTGAACCTTGTCATAGGCAGTCACAACTGATAGGTCTTGTTCTTGGTATTCTTCTTCAAAAGCAACCTGCTCCAATGGCAAACGTGGTTTCACTGCATGCTGCTGATTAGGTACTCCGAGAGCAATCCCAAAAACAGGATAGGTATAGTCTGGCAGACGGAAGAGTTCTGCGACTTCTTCTGAACAGTAGCGCAACATGCCTATAATCACTCCACCATAGCCGAGACTTTCAGCTGCCAATAGCGTATTTTGAGCTGCTAGAGCCGCATCCACTGAGGTGATCAGTAAGTTGTCCACACCTTCAGGATGGAAATCCTGCTCATGGAGTTTGACAGCTTTTTCAGCGCGGTTTAAATCCCCAACAAAGAGGAGAAAGACGGCTGATTGGCGAATCGCTTCTTGAGGAAGCAAGTCGTAAAGAGCTTCTTTCTTTTCCTTGCTTTTGACCACAATCACAGAATAAGACTGAAAGTTTTTCCAACTTGATGCCATCTGCCCAGCTGATAAAATTTCCTTGAGGTCAGCTTCTTTGATGGCTTCTTCCTTAAAACGTCGAACAGAAAAATGAGATTTCATTAAACGGATGGTTTCATTCATCGGCGATTGACTCCTTCCAGATGGATTTCCTTGGCTAAAAATTTCACGCGCTCCATGACACGTTTGGCCTGCCAGGTTTCATCTCCATTGCGCGAAGCCGCAAAATGACGTTCCAACTCTTCAAAATTAAAGTTAGAAGTAAAGAAGGTTGGGAGATTTTCCTGCATTCGGTGCTGCAAAATCACTTGTAAGATTTCATCTCGCACCCAGGCTGACATCTGTTCCGCACCGATATCATCGAGAATTAAAATTTCGGCTTTTTTCACCTGATCGACGGTTTCTTTGACCAAGCCTGAACTGATGGCATTTTTAACATCGATAGCAAAACTTGGAAAATGAAGTAGGGTAGTAGAGGCCTGGCGTTTTTCGGATAAATCATGAGCCAAGGCTGCCATCATGTAGCTCTTTCCTACTCCAAAATCACCATAGAGGTAGATCCCCTTTTGATATTCAGGATAGTTGGCCACAAAATTGGCTAATTCTTCAAAGGCCTCAAATCGTCCCTTATCATCGAGCTCTACCTTAGCTAGACTCGCCTCTTTCAAGGTTGAAGGGAGATTGATCAAGTTGAGACGTTGGTTGATCGCAGCTCGTTTTTGGGCTTCGATTAACTCCGGTGTTTCCTCATAAGCGACATCCGCATAGCCTTCATTCATGGTGAGGATGGGCTTATAACCTTTGGCAATATAATCCGGATCTCCCAATAAGAAACGGTTGCGTTCACTAATGTATTGATTAAATTTTGAAATACTCCGTCGAATTTCTTGTTCAGACAAAGACTGGTCCTTGATAAAGGCAGCCACTTCTTGATCTACCAAGATCTGTGCGACCAAATCCTCATAGTTAAATTGACGCGCACGGTTCATGTGAGACATTGTTTGACCTACACTTTCCATCTACTCACCTCCTTGATTCAGTTTTTCTAACAGGCGTTGTTTCTCTTTAGCAAGATCCACCTTTTCTGCTTGACTGGTTTGATTTTGATAGTTTGGTTGGCTCCACTTGGGAACATTGCTGTGCTTGCTCTTGGCTGATGTAGGACTCGTTCCCTTGTTTCCTTGAGCCTTAGCTTGTTCCTGGCGTTCTCGAACTTTTAAAATCGCCAGTTCTGCACTGTTGACCCCTTGATAAGAAAAATCATTTCCTACCTTCAAAGCATACTTTTCATTGAGATTAGCAGACTGGGTCTTATTAAAGGTCAACAATAAGATGATATTGATCACCTCATCTAATAAGCCTAGATCAGCTAACTTGGATAAAGTCTTGCGTTCGCTCTGAGTAATGGTCGCATTGCGCGCCTTCTTAATCTCTGCTAGAAATTGTAGGCTTGATTTTGCCTTAGCTTCCCTCAGAATGGTTTCTTCCTGACGGCTATAGGACATGCGGGGTTGCTCTTGGCTCGCCTGAGCCAACTTTTGCTTCATTCTCTTTGGAGAGACAATCCGGTCTACAGCCGTTTCTTTTGCTAGGAGATAGGTTTCATACCAGGTCCATTGTTGTTCTTCTGCGATGGCAAAGAGGGCTAAGGTTGCTTCTCCTTCATCCGCAAAACGAAGTCCATCACGCCCCATCATTCGCTTAAACATCTCCATATCAAACTGCTGTTTCTTGCTTGGAAGAACGGTCGCCTCCCCAACATTTAGTCCAAAGACTTGCGAGAAGGAAACTTGCCGTCTAGTCCCTAAAGAGTGTGCTGGGAGCAGATCCTCCACGGCCTTTTCCCCAATTTTCTTTTCAAGTAAGCGTTTAAAAACAGCATTTGAAAAAAATTGTTCTGCCTCAAGAGGAGCATGTAACTGAATGGTGATCCCAACTTCTTCCTCATAGAGATCGAGCAAACCCATGGCAATTAAACGATCAAAGGCTAGTAGCAACTGTGGAAATCCTATATTCAAGTGATTGAGGATTTGAGCAAGTATATATTGTTTTTCACCCTGATCATAAGAGGCCAGCAGATAACGATAAACTGCTACCGTTTCCGTCTCCAAAATAGGCAGGTAATACTGCTCCAATGCAGCCCCTGCCGGTGGAAGAAGATTATTTTTTAAAAATGCGAAAGGCGTATTGGGCTTCATCTATTTTTCCTTTTTCTTCTTGGTTCCCTTCGTAATTTGTTTCAAGAGGGTCTCTAACTCACCGACATCCTTGAAACTCCGGTAAACACTTGCAAAACGGACATAGGTAATCTCATCTAGATCTGCTAACTCATCCATAACCAAAGAACCAATATACTCACTGTTAATTTCATTATCACTTTGGCTGCGAACCTTTTGCTCGATCCGGTTTACAATTTCTTCGATTTCGTCACTAGAAACCGGCCGTTTTTGAGCTGAGCGGATAATACCATTAAAGATTTTATCACGAGAAAATTGCTCGCGTGTCCCATCTTTTTTGACGACCACTAGGGTCCGCTCTTCCACTCGTTCGTAGGTAGTAAAGCGATAATGGCATTCTTCGCATTCCCTGCGACGACGGATGGTGTTCCCATCTTCAGCTTGTCGACTATCCACCACACTAGACTTACTTCCACCACATTTTGGACAACGCATTTGCTACCTCCTTAAACTGTTTTAACACTTCATTTTACCATAAATTGAATCGTAAAGAAAGCAGAAGAACAGGAGAATCCTCTATGCTTGCTCCTCATTGATCCATAAAAAAGAGTCGAAGGACGATTGAATAAAATCGTTTTCCTTTCGACTCTCCATTTATATTAAAGCGATAATTCAGCTTCTAAGCCATAGTGATCACTGACATGGGGTTTATTTTGACCATCAAAAATGACATGTAGACGCTGGATGTCCCATTCTGGACTTGCAAAGACGTAATCGATTCGCAATGGAACTTGATTGTCCGTCCAGCCATCGATTCCAGGTCCTACAGTATAAGTCCCCTTTGTTTCTTTGGCTTCAATAAAGCTGTCTTGAAGCTTAAGGGAACTGGATAGAATCGTCTCATACCCTTCTTGACCAGCAGGATTATTGAAATCACCAGCTAGAATAAAGGGTTTGCCTACTTGGCTGAAGTAGTTCTCAATGCGTGGCCACTCAAATTGGAAACCTTTGTCCCACCAAGAAAGATGGACGCTGGCAACAGCAATCTCTTTGCCATCTACACTTGTATGGGCAACGGCCACTCGACGAGTATGGTAGTCCGTTGGATCATCCATATTGGATACCAAAATCTCATCCGCCTTCAAGGGTTGACGCGAAAGAACGGCCACACCCTCATTGAGGTGATCATAGCCAATATGGTTGTAGGCCCAAGTCCAATAATAGTGGAGTCCATGAGCAGCTAACTCTTCTACCAATACGCGAACAAAGTGATCCTTGTGAATCGCTACAGATGATGGCAAAGCTTGATAATACTCATCTGTTTCGACTGTTTCTGAGGCCATTTCTTGATTGACCTCTTGGAAACAGATCACATCATATTGCGCTTCTAAAATTTGTTCCTTGAGGGTTTCAAATTTTTGCTGAGCATTCTCTTCCATCCAACTATGGGAATTTAATGTTAAAAATTTCATCCCCTGATTTCTCCTTCTCTCCAAATCAAGAAACGGCAAGAGGCCGGGTGCACTGCCCCAACCTCATTTTCTTTGCCGACGTCTCTTATAATTCTACTGTTGCAACTGGCGCATTTGCTGCCAATTTACCAGTATGTTCGACCTTAACGGATTTAATCGCATCTGCATTTGTGAAGACAACAATTGTTGAAGTTTCACGACCAGCTGCACGGATTGCATCAAGGTCTGCTTCCACCAAGAGGTCTCCAGCAGCCACTGTTTGACCTTCAGAAACTTTAACCTCAAATGGTTTTCCTTCAAGACTAACAGTATCTAGACCGATGTGAACCAAGACTTCCAAACCATTATCTGTTACCAAACCAAGGGCATGTTTGGTTGGGAAGACACTAGTAACTTTACCAGCAACTGGTGAAACGATGTGGCCATTTTCAGGCTCAACCGCAAATCCGTCACCCATCATTTTTTGTGAGAATACAGGATCTTTCACATCTTCGATGTTGATCACTTCACCATCTGCAACAGAGTTAACTTCATCAGTTACCCCTTTAAAGGTTGCTTCAGCCTTTTGAACTGCTGTCATTTGGCTAGGAAGTGTTTCAGGAATGACTTCACCTGAATCAAGAACGTCTTGGATATCAGATTTCAATACGTCAGCTTTAGGTCCGTAGATCGCTTGGACCCCTTGTCCTTTCATGACAAGACCCATAGCGCCTTCAGCTTTCCATTGTTCTTCTGTTCCGACTTTTTCAGCGTCCTTAACGGTTACACGAAGACGAGTCATACATGCGTCAACGTCGACGATGTTAGCACGTCCACCAAGTAAGTTGATAATGTTAATGACTTGTGAGCTTGCTGAGCTTGTAGCAGCACCTGCTGCTGCACCATCTCCTGCAGGGGCATCATCATTTTGTTCATAGTTACCGTTACGTCCTGGAGTTGCATAATTGAATTTCTTAATCATGAAGTTAGCAATGAAGTACATGATAAAGGCAAAGAGGACTGTTACCCATACAAAGTTAAAGATATCTAATGCCAAACCAGCGTTGATGGCCATTGGGGTACGTGTCAAGAACTCGATTGAACCGAATGAGTGGACACGAAGGTTAACCAAGTCAGCCATTGCAAAGGCAGCTCCTTGAACAAGAGCATAGATGATGTACAATGGTGTAGCAATAAACATGAACATGTATTCAATTGGTTCTGTTACACCTGTCAAGAATGTTGCAAGGGCAGTTGCAAAAAGCATCCCTTTGTATTTTTCTTTTTTATCTGGATCCACATTGCGGTAGATGGCAACCACGATCCCCATCAAAATACCAAATGATCCGATCATTTGACCAACTTTGAAACGAGCTGGTGTGTAGGCATGAAGCAAGTGTTGGTATTGGCTAGGATCAGCTTTCTTCAAGTTAACAAGGTCTGTTACCCAAGCCAACCAAAGTGGATCTTGTCCAAATACAGTTGTTCCTTTGGCAGCACCTGTAAGAACTTGGTAGCTACCACCCAATTGAGTATAGTTGATTGGAATAGTCAACATGTGGTGAAGACCAAACGGCAAGAGAAGACGTTCCAAGGTACCAAACAAGAATGGTGCCAATACTGGAGCTGTTGATTGTGAGTTGGCGATCCAAACACCAAATCCATTAATTCCTGATTGAACTACTGGCCACAAGGCTGACAAAGCCAAGGCTGTAAGAGCTGAACGAACGATAACAACGAATGGTACAAAGCGTTTCCCGTTGAAGAAAGAAAGGGCTTCTGGGAGTTTACGGTAGTTGTAGTATTTATTGAAGGCAGTTGCTCCAACGAAACCTGAGATAATCCCTACAAATACCCCCATATTAAGGGCTGGTGCTTCAAGAACACTGATGAAATAATCCGCAACTTTAATCGATCCACCGAAGATTGTGTGAACCGTTGCAGATTTATCAGCTAACATTGCAGATGTCACTCCGAAAACTGCACCGGTAATACGGTTAATTAAGATGAAAGAGAGACCAGCTGCAAAGGCACCTCCTGCACGTTCTTTGGCCCAGCTACCACCGATAGCAAGGGCAAAGAGGATGTGAAGGTTTCCGATAACCCCCCAACCGATTTGTTCGAGAATTCCACCTGTAATAACAAGTGGAGATAAATTCGGGTTGATCATAGGGATAGATTTCCCGATTGAAATCATCAACCCAGCCGCTGGCATGACAGCGATAACGACCATCAAGGCCTTACCGAACTTCTGCCAGAATTCAAAGCTAAATAAACTTTTGAATGATCCTTTGTTCATCATTCAACCTCCTTATATTGTTTAAGGCTTTGTTTTAAGAAAACGTTTGCGCTTAATTTGTTTCTAGTATACCATATTTTAAAAATTTGTAAAGCCTTACATTCATTTTTTTCTCCAAATTTTATCTTTTTTTATCTTTTTTAAGCCAAATTCTTTTTAAAACTCATTCTTTTTCGACGCAAACGTTTCCCTTGAAGTATAAAAATATTCGAACCCTCTAAGGGTTCGAATATTTTATTCTAATGCGTCTTGCATGGCATAGCCAATCCCACGAACGGTCTTAATATAGCTTTTTTGACCTGGTAGATCAATTTTGCCACGAAGATACCGGATATAGACGTCAACAATATTAGTCTCACCTGTACTCTCGTACTTCCAGACACTCTCCAATAACTGATCTCGTGTCACCACTCCTTTGCTTCCCATCAAGGTCGCCAAGAGGTCGTATTCTCTGCGGGTCAAACTAATCATGTCTTTCCCACGATAGACGGTATGGTGTTCCACATCAATGCGCAAATTGCGGTATGACGTTGGGATTTTCATCTGGCTACAATGTTGGTCAATATAATCACGTCCTCTAAAAATGGCTGTGATCTTATCTACCAAATCGCTGATAATAAAGGGTTTGACCATATAGGAAACAGTAAAGCGCTGAATACTCTCTTTGTGCTCAGCAATTTTTTCGCGGCTATCCAAAACAATCAAAACAGAAGCTGGGCGAATCCGACTGATTTCCTCTGCGAATGTTTCACCAGACATATCTGACAAATCGTAATTAAACAAGATCAGATCATATTTGGTCGCAGCAATCAAAGCCAGACCCGCTTTTCCATCCTCGACCACATCAACTTGGTACCCTTCTTTTTGAAGTTCCAAATCAATGAAGCGAGCGATTTGCTTCTCATTTTCTACTAGTAGAACTCGTTTGACCATAGAGCAAGATTATTTTTCGTCGTACCAAGAATAGTGGAAGGTACCTTCTTTGTCTTTACGTTTATATGTGTGAGCACCAAAGTAGTCACGTTGTGCTTGGATCAAGTTCGCTGGAAGATCCGCTGAACGGTAGCTATCGAAGTAAGTGATGGCTGCTGAGAAGGTTGGTACAGGTACACCTGCTTGAACAGCAAGAGCTACAATGTCACGAACTGATTGTTGGTACTTAGCAGTGACATCCAAGAAGTACTCATCCAATAGAAGGTTAGCAAGATCTGCATCGCGGTTGTAAGCATCTGTGATCTTTTGCAAGAAACGAGAACGGATGATACATCCATCGCGCCAGATAGATGCGATGTCCGCAAATGGCAAGTTCCAGTTGTTTTCTTTAGAAGCAACACGCAATTGCGCAAAACCTTGTGCGTAAGAGATGATTTTTGAGAAGTAAAGGGCTTGACGAATTTTTTCGATCAACTCAGCCTTGTCTCCTTCAAATTTGAATGCAGCTGGTTTTGGAAGAACCTTGCTAGCGTGTACACGTTCTTCTTTGTAGGCAGAGATGTAACGAGCAAATACTGACTCAGTGATGAGTGACAATGGTACACCAAGGTCAAGCGCTGATTGGCTAGTCCATTTACCAGTTCCTTTGTTTCCTGCAGCGTCCAAGATGTAGTCTACGATTGGTCCATCTTGACCTTCATCGTCTTTGCGTTTCAAGATATCAGCTGTGATTTCAATCAAGTAGCTGTCCAATTCACCCTTGTTCCATTCAGTGAAGATTTCAGCCATGTCTTCTGCAGAAAGGCCAAGCAAGTGTTGCATGAGGTCATAGCTTTCTGCGATCAATTGCATATCCCCGTACTCGATCCCGTTGTGGACCATTTTCACGTAGTGACCAGCTCCATCAGGACCGATGTAAGTCACACATGGTTTTCCATCTTCAGGCGCTTTTGCAGAGATTTCTTCAAGAACGTCAGCTACCAAGTCATATGCTTCTTTTTGTCCACCAGGCATGATAGAAGGACCTTCAAGGGCACCTTTTTCACCACCAGATACACCTGTACCGATAAAGTTAATCCCTGAGTTCGCCAACTCTTCGTTCCGACGGATGGTATCTTTGTAGAAAGTATTTCCTCCGTCAATCAAGATATCGCCTTTATCCAAATGTGGAAGAAGGGCTTGGATGGTTGCATCTGTACCAGGTCCTGCTTGAACCATGAGCATGATACGACGTGGTTTTTCGATAGAGTTTACGAAGCTTTCGATATCATAGCTAGGTACAAAATTTTTATCAGGATGGCAAGCAATCACATCTTCCGTTTTTTCTTTACTACGGTTAAAAATGGCAACTGTGTAGCCACGAGATTCGATATTAAGGGCAAGGTTACGACCCATTACGGCCATACCAACAACACCAAAGTTTGCTTTAGTCATGTGACACTCCTCTTTATAGTTTGCCTATATTCTACCATTTTTTGACATCAAATGAAAGCAGAAAATAGCTTCCCACTTCTCCAAGAGCGAGAAGATCATGCAAGTCATTTGATCTTAAAAACAAAAGTGCCCGAGAAACAGTTCTCAGACACTTCCTTATGAATGGCATTAATCTTCTTTTGAAGCTAATTCATCCGCTTCAATGACCGGATGTTCTCCTTCTTTGAGTTTGTTGACCGTCATATTGACCCCAAGAGCTCCTGCTAGCAATTGACGAATATCAAATCCAGCTCCTTGAGAGACTTGGTCGATACTTTGCATAATATCGCCCACCATCTTAGAAGCATTGCCTTCGCCATACATGGTGATTTTATCCACCTTGGTTAATGGTTCAGCGACAGCACGCGCAATTTCAGGCAACTTGTCAACGACCATTTCAGTAATGGCTGCTTCTTGCATTTTCTTCATTGCTTCGGCCTTTTGGTCCAAACCTTTCGCTTCAGCTTCTAGTTTCAAGCGAATGGCTTCAGCTTCTGCACGACCTTTGGCTTCGATAGCTTCAGCCTCTTGTAGTTGAGCAAATTTCTCAGCTTCGGCTTGGGCTTTCCGAGCTTCGGCTTCTTTTTGTGTTTCGAAGAGTTCTGCTTCTGCCTTGCGTTGGCGTTCGATCAATTCTGCTTCGGCTGCTTGTTGACGCGCATACTTTTCAGCTTCGGCTTGCTTACGGATGTTGGCATCCAATTCTTGCTCACGAACCTTAACTTCGCGTTCTTTGACTTCCGCTTCTTTTTCTTGTTTCATGATATTGGCTTCAGCTGCCACGCGCTCTTGTTCACGACGTTGCACTTCTGCCTCAATCCCTTTAGCGGCATCTGCTTTTGCTTGGGCAATATCTGCTTCTTGTTTGAGGGCTGCTTGTTTGAGTTTTAATTCGTTTTGTTTTTGCGCAATTTCAAGATCGGCTGCAACACGTTTGTCGTTGGCCAATTTATCTTGTTCTGCTTCGACTTCCTTGCGTTCGCGTTCTGCTTTGGCTTTGGCAATCAAGGCATCTTTCTTAATGGTTTCAACATTTTCAATCCCGAGGTTGTCGATGACTCCCCCTTCATCAGAGAAGGATTGAACCGTAAAGGCGATGACTTCAAGCCCCATTTTAGCCAAATCTGGCGCTACGTTGTCTTGCACCTTTGAAGCAAACTCTTGACGGTCGTTGACCATCTTACGGAGCTCCATCTGACCGATCACTTCCCGTAAATTCCCTTCCAAGACATCTTGGACAGAATTGGAAATATCCGTTGTATTCCAGTTCAAGAAGTTCTCTGCAGCACGGGCAATCATCTCATCGGTTGTACCGATTTTTAACTTAACAGCTGCATCGGCACGGACGTTAATGAAGTCCAGTGTTGGGACTGCTTCAGATGTCCGAACATCTGTCGAGAATTGCTCAATATCAAGATAAGAGCGTTGTTCGACAAAGGGAATCATAAAACCAGCTTTCCCGCGTAAGTGGCGTTGCTTCCGAAGACCTGTAATAACCACGACTTCGTTGGGTTTAGCGTTGACATACCCTTTGACCAACAAGATCAATACAAGAATGGCTACGATTACAAAAGTAATCATCCAACCTGGAATAAATAAAGTATCCATACTTTTTCTCCTTTTTTAGAGGTCTCCCCTCTGTTGTTTATTAATCCTAGTATATCAAAAGAAGGCCTTTCCTCAAAGAAAAGACCTGTATTTATGTTGAGATTTTTAATATGTCATCCCTAGCCTATTCTTCCTCAAATAAACCTTGGAGACTAGCAAAGGGACTGTTTTCTTCTTTCTTAACCGCTTGAGCTTCTTGGTACTCTTCTTCTGTCATGATTTTCCAATCATTGCCCTTGATAAAGCCTTGCCCGGCCTCTTCTTCCGGAGTGAGAACCTTAAGAGGAATATTGAGCAGGATATTATCTGCCACGCTTTCACTCAGATCAATTTTGCCCCCTTCAATGGGAAGGATCAGATCTTCCTCAAGAGCTTCGATATCTGCCTCTGACTGTGCGTCCTCAGCGAACACCTCTGTCACAGGATAGCTCTCTTGAAGCTCAACGGGTTCCATGCTTCGGCTAGAGGCAAGGACGATGGTATAGGTCAATTGGTAATCCAAGACATAGAGACCTGTATCATAGGCTACTCGCCCTGTCGCTGTCACATCCTTTAAATCAAGAATTTCTGGATTGCGCTTTTGCAATTCCTTTAGCAAATCCAATTCTTGATCAAAAGCTAGTCCTTCAGGGTTTTTACGGATTTCTTGTGTGTATAAGTTCATTCTTTTATCCTCAAATCTTCTAGATACTACTAGTATATCATGAAGCCGCCCCTCAACCAAGAAGTCTCTTCAAAAATTTGTTATAATCATGAAAAAAGATACATAGTACTAGGTATTGTACACAAGGATCCCGCAATCTCTCGAAAAAAAAGAGGTTCACTTGCTAAGGCATTGGTCATTGTATAGATAGAGGAGAAGGCATGAAAGAAATCGGAGCAGTTTTTAGGCAAATACGGGAAAGTCGCCATATTTCATTAGAAGAAGCTACTGGTGGGGAATTTTCGCGCTCTATGCTATCTAGATTTGAAAGAGGAGAAAATGATCTAACGACCCAACGTTTTTTTCAAGCCCTTCAACAGATCAAAACGAGTCTCAGTGAGTTCTCTCATCTAGCAGAAATCGATCAGCACTCTTTTATCCCCAAATTGTTGAAAGAGCACTATGAAAACATGAGCTTGGAACATGATCAAGCCTTGTACCAACGCTACCAACTAGCCTATCAGAAAGATCACAAAAAAGAAGACTTCTTAGCCAGCATTATTCTCAAGGCCCAAATGCTTGGCAACTATCCTGAGGTAGAGTTAGCTGCTAGCCAAGAGGAACTAGATTTCCTCTATGACTACCTCTTCTCTGTCATGGTCTGGGGAAATTTTGAGTTAAGCCTATTTTCACTGACCTCTCCTCTTTTCTCTAGTCAGCTCTATCGACAATACACAGAGGAGTTGGTCCAAAGAGATGATTTCAAGCTTCTCCTAGACTCTTCTCGTCCTGCCCTCAATTCTATATTTCTCAATGGTTTCTTTCTCGCCATTAGTTCAAATGAATTTGAAGATGCATCTTTTTTTGACCACCTAATTAACGACCACTTTTACTCTGAGAACGAAGCCTACCTTCGGACGGTTTATCTCTACGCCAAAGGAGAATTTCTCTATCGAAAGGGAGAAAAAGAAATCGGTCTTGAAAAGATGGAACAGACCATCCAGGTTCTCTCTATTCTGGATTGTAAGGACAGTGCCAACTACTACAAACAGGGCCTGCAAGAACTGATCAATAAATCCTAAAAACTCACAGATCTACTCTGTGAGTTTTTGTTGAAAATATGCAACATTAATTTTTTCTTGCTTTTTAGGTTTACAATAGGACTATCAAGTAAAGAAAGAAGGTTCTTCCCATGATGACCAAACTAAAAAACCACTTCCTCCGCTTTCTTCTCTCACATACTAGCGTCTATCTGAAGGATCAGAAGCTAGCTCTTTCAGAAGAGGAAAAATTGGAGCTCTTCAAACAGATCGTTCGATCCATCAAACAAGTCCTACCCACTAATCACGTGAAGGAGGAAAGCTTATGAAACTCTTAGTCCGTAATAAAATTTTTGCCTTACTCAGCCTTTCTCGCTTTTTGAATACTCTCGGTGCTGCCATCTACAATCTGGTCTTTGTGGTCTTTGCTGCCAGCATGCCACATCCGAGCCTAGCAGTTGGAATTGCTAATCTCATTGTATTTATTCCTAGCCTCTTTACCATTTTTGTTGGTATGAAGGCTGACCGCACGAAGAAAAAAACTAACTGGTTGATCCGCATTGGCTATCTTCAAGCCATCCTCTTCATCCTTATTGCTCTCATGACCAAGATTCCAGGTTACCTAGCCTTTTCGATTGTTTGCTTTTTAAACATTGTTTCAGATTGTTTGAGCGATTATCGCGGAGGCTTGCAACTCCCCATCATGAAAAAGAACATCCCCGACGAGGATTTGATGGAAGCCTATTCCTTCAACCAACTACTTAGTATGGTCTGTTCGATTTCTGGACAAGCTCTAGGAGTTTGGTTGCTAGCCATCAGCCATCAAAATTTTGCCCTGGTCGCTTCGATCAATGCAGTGACTTTTCTCCTGTCTTCTACCTGTCTCCTGATGAGAAAAAAGCAGCTGACACATGATCCCGTCATTGAGCCCACAAGTAAGAATTCTTTGGTACACGAATGCCAAGAGATGTACCAGAACGCCAAAAGTATTTTTGCAGATGAGGAGGTTCACCACTTTGGCAAGTTGCTCTTCTCATTGGTTCTCATCAATGCCCTGGGGGGATCCATCTCAGGTATCTACAATTTGCAACTGCTTCACTCCCCCTTCTTTCAGTTGAGCTTTAGCCAATCCCTCTTGATCTTAGAGGCAGTGACTATTTTAAGTATGGTCTGGGCTAGTTTGACACCCCACGATTATTTTTCCAAGCAATCGCTCCACCATACCCTCCTGTGGATCGCAGGTGGGCTGACCATGCTTGGTCTCACAAATATCCTGGTACACTGGGACATTCTTTCCCTTCTACTCATCACTTTCCTTGGTTATCTTGTAGCAAAAATCAACCCAAAAGTTTCCAGTCTTTTAATGAGTAAATTGCCCGCTGAAAAATTAGCTTCTACCTCTAGCTTTTTGGGACTGATGGTCAGCTTTGCCATGCCACTTGGGACAGCTCTCTTTTCTAGTCTAGCTATCTGGAGCCTTCCCCTAGCGTGGGGGATCTTTGCCATCCTTGGTTTCACTACCCTCCTCTTAACTACCAAATAAAAAATCCACCGTTTGGTGGATTGAGCTTAAAGACAAAGTTATCTTAAAAACTTTCCTTAGGTGAGGACGGACATCAGCGAACTTCTTCGAAGTTCCATGACTTAGTTTTGGACCCAAGGTTCCAAAACTCCCGAGTGCTAGAAACACAATTGTTTCTAGCACTTTTCTCACAGCGGAAAGTTTCAATAAATGAGTTAATAATTCTAAAGAATAAATTTCTTTTATTTGTATAGAATTTATTAGATTTATAAAGAAAAACAGTTTTCCCACACTCTCAATCCTGCTAATGATGGATTTTTTTACATTTTTCTTAAACGTGCCACCCGCTCAGCAATGGGTGGGTGGGTATAAAAGAGTTTTTGCAAACCGGATTCTTTTTTTGGATCGTTGATAAAAAGAGCACTGCTCGCATCATCGACATGTCGTTGCATTGGTTCGCTATTGTCTAGTTTTAACAAAGCATTGATCATCCCTTGAGGATTCCGCGTCAATTCAACACTTGAAGCGTCTGCTAGGAACTCCCGTTGACGAGAAATGGCTAACTGGACCAAGGTCGCTGCTAATGGCGCTAAAACAATGGCAAGTAGGGAAAGGATTAACATAACAATCTCCAAACCACCGCTACCTTCTCGATCATCATCCCGGCTACGGCCACCGCCCCACCACATCATCCGGCCACCAATGCTAGAAAGCATGGTGATGGCACTGGCAAGGGCAACTGCAATCGTCGAGATGCGGATATCGTAATTGCGAATATGGCTGACTTCATGTCCGATAACTCCCTCCAATTCCTCACGGTTCATCACAGCTAGTAGACCTGTTGTCGCTGCAACGGCTGCATTTTGAGGATTAGACCCTGTCGCAAATGCATTCATAGAAGGATCATCCACAATATAGACACGTGGCATAGGGATCTGAGCTACCATAGCCATATCTTGTACAATATGGTAGAGCTGAGGGGCTTGCTCTTCCGTTACCTCACGCGCCCCGTTCATCCGCATGACAACTTCAGTTGATTGGAAAATCATGCTAAAGGCATAGATTCCACCAATAATCAAAGCTAGGATGACGCCACCAAGGGAAGAGCCTAACCAGAGGTAGCCAACGGCTGCTCCGATGAGAGCCAAGAGTATGAAAAAAGCAATAAGGAGAATCCAGGTTCTCCTTTTATTGCTTGCAATTTGGTCAAACAGCATATTAGTCTCCTAATCCGCTAAAGTCCACCTTTGGTACTGCTTTTTCTTCTTCAGGCACTTGAAGGAATTCAGCCTGTTTGAAGCCAAACATTCCAGCAATCACGTTTGTTGGGAAAGTTTCCAATTTCACATTATAGTTGCTTGTGACACTGTTGTACAATTGACGAGCATAAGAAATTTTATTTTCTGTGTTGGTCAATTCTTCTTGCAATTGCATGAAGTTAGTGTTAGCTTTCAAGTCTGGGTAGTTTTCAGCCACCGCAAAGATACCTGCCACTTGACGGGAAAGAGCATCACTGGCTGCCATTGCTTCTGCAGGTGAAGAAGCTTGAGCCACTTGTTGGCGAAGTTGAGTGACCTTAGCAAGGGTATCCCCTTCGTACTTGGCATAGCCTTTAACGGTTTCGATCAAGTTTGGAATCAAGTCATTCCGACGTTTCAATTGCACATCAATTTGACTCCATGCTTCGCGAGTTTGCATCCGGCTTTTCACCAAACCGTTGTATACTCCTACTACAATTAACACAAGGACCACAATGATCCCAAGAATAATCCAAATCATTTTATTGAATTCCTTTCATTTCTTTCTACCAGTATATCAAATTTCCCTTATTTTGTGGTAAAATAATAGCATGAAACCAGAAGAATTTTATGTCCGTTTAGCCGATCTCGGCTTCCCATTAACTGATCGCCAAAAAGAGCAATACGAACGGTATTTTGAGCTCCTCGTTGAATGGAATGAGAAGATTAATCTCACTGCCATCACCGCAAAAGAAGAAGTCTATCTCAAGCATTTTTATGATTCTATCGCACCCATTTTACAAGGTTTGATCGAAAACCAACCTATCCGTCTCTTGGATATCGGAGCTGGTGCTGGCTTTCCCAGCCTTCCTATGAAGATTCTTTTCCCTGAGCTGGATGTGACCATCATTGATTCCCTTAATAAGCGGATCAATTTTCTCCACTTGCTGGCTGAAGAGTTGGGCTTAAATGGGGTTCATTTCTACCATGGACGAGCTGAAGACTTTGCGCAAGACAAGGCCTTTCGTCCCCAATTTGATATCGTAACTGCCCGCGCCGTTGCCCGCATGCAGGTCCTCTCTGAACTGACCATTCCTTACCTGAAAGTAGGGGGACGGCTCCTTGCTCTCAAGGCTAGCAATGCTCCAGAAGAGTTGGAAGAAGCCAAAAATGCCCTGAGCCTGCTATTTAGTAAGGTTGAAGACAATCTACAGTATGAATTGCCAAACGGGGATCCACGCTATATCACTGTTGTCGAAAAGAAAAAAGAAACCCCCAATAAATACCCAAGAAAAGCAGGTATGCCCAATAAGCGGCCATTGTAGTAAGATACAAAGGGCCAAGCGGATAAAGTCAAATAAGAGGCTGGGACAAAAGTCCTAGCCTCTCAATTATTTTTGGATTGTCAAGCAAGACGCAGTGGTTGAGTGGGCTCTACTACGCTGATTTCATCAGCTTTTACAGCCCTACTCAACTGTGCGGAGGTGGGACGACGAAATCGAATTCTAACGAATTACCGATTTCTGTCCCACTCTCTTTTTTATTTTTGTTTCAATTCTGTTCGCAGGGCTTCTTGCTGCTCTTTTGTCAGATGAACGCCCTTACTCGCAACAATCTGGCTAGAGACTTTGTTAGCAAATCTTAAGGCTTGCGTCATATCTAAACCTTCTAAACGAGCGGATATAAAAGCTCCCACATGGCTATCTCCAGCACCTACTGTGTCGACGACTTCTGTTGGAAAACCGTCTGCCTCATACCAGTTGCCATCGTAGGCAACCGCTCCGTTTTCACCCAAGGTGACAATGACTAATTGTCCCGTTCTCTGATACAAGTGTTCGATGGCTGGCTGGATCTCTCTACACCCTGAAAAAGCCAGTGCTTCAGCCTCATTAACATGGAGAATTGGATGCAAATCATAAATTGCTTCCAGTCGTTCCTTTGGAATCAAGAGTCCACGTGGCCCAGGTGCGAAAATCACCTGGCCTTCTAGTTTCGAAACAGACTGGACCAATGCAAGACCGGTTGGCTCCTCGACTTCAAGGCCACATAAGTAGATGTAATCAAACCGATCTGTCTCGATCTCTTTTAGCCACTCTGCTTGAAAGCTATACTCCACTCCGTGGTCCGATAAGAAGGTCCGCTCACCATCAGACTCTACAAAGCAGTAACAGCAACCATTGGCCCCTTCTAATGAGAAGCTAGAGGAAATCCCTAATTGTTTCAGCTCTCTCCGGATAAAATCACCATACATCCCAGAACCGACTGGCGAGACAAACTGGTAGGGTTGCGACAAAAAATGAAGGATATTGACGACATTAAAGGCACAACCTCCCACAGACCATTGCTGGTGATCAATATGGGCATCTCCTTCACGACTTGGCAAACGATCCAAGTAAATCATCACATCACAAACTGTAGAACCAATAATTAACGCAGCTGTCATCTTTTTCTCCTTACTTTGCCTTCTATTATACCAGAGGAAACATAAAAAACAACCAACCCCTTGTGGAGTGGTTGCTTCTCATTTTAATCACGGTAAACGGGTTGAGGGCCAAAGGTTTGGGAAACCGGCATGATTTCAATCCGATTGACATTGACATGCTTGGGCTGTTGGATCAACCAAGCTACCGTGTTGGCAATGTCTTCCGGCTGAATGGCATGGGCATCGCGATAGAGGGCTTCTACCCGTTCTTCATCTCCTTTAAAGCGAACAGAAGAGAACTCCGTTCCTTCGCAAAGACCGGGTTCGATATTGCTGACACGAATCTTCTTGCCAGCTAGATCCGCCCGAAGATTGAGGGAGAATTGCTTGACAAAAGCCTTGGATGCCCCGTAAACATTGGCCCCTGGATAAGGCACAGTTCCTGCTGTAGAGCCCAAATTAATAATATAGCCATCATTTCGTTCCACCATCTGAGGCAAGATTTTCCTTGTCAGATAGGTCAAGCCGACAATATTGGTCTGAATCATGGTCAGCCAGTCTGCGACCTCTGCTTCATAAGCTGGGGCGAGGCCTAGAGCCAAGCCAGCATTATTAACCAAAACATCCACTCTCTCCCAAGCTTTTGGTAAACAGGCAAGTGCATGATCTACCTGAGAAAGATCCGTCACATCCATTTGCAGGGGATAAAAGGTTTCTCCCAACTCTTCTTGGAGGGCCTGTAATTTTTCAATGCGTCTAGCTGATCCGATCACACGGTATCCATCTGCTACTAAGCGACGGCAAATCGCTTGACCAAAGCCAGCTGAAGCTCCTGTTACTAAGATCGTTTCTGACATGTCATTACCTCCATG
Organism: Streptococcus sp. 27098_8_99; assembly: GCF_041431935.1. NCBI lineage: Bacteria > Bacillati > Bacillota > Bacilli > Lactobacillales > Streptococcaceae > Streptococcus > Streptococcus sp. 27098_8_99. Next base: position 106,790 of record NZ_JAPVYQ010000003.1, read on the forward strand.
GATTGTAAAAACGTACCTGATTGAGAAAGATCAGGACAATACTCAAGACCAGAACAGCCAAGGCTGATAGAATCATCCCATAATCTTTCATTTCCATGGCTTGATGAGAATACCAGGTCCGCTTTTTATTTTTACCAAAGCGACGTAATTCCATGGCCGTAGAAATGCTGTCAATTCGTTCAAGTGAGCTAAAGATTAAGGGAGAGATGATTTGTAAATTGCCTTTGATCCGCTGGATCAGCTTGGCCTTTTTGGACAATTCCACCCCTCTAGCTTCCTGAGACAATTTAATCGTTTGATATTCTTCTTGTACGTCAGGAATGTAACGCAGAGTCAAGCTGACAGAATAGGCAATCTTGTATGATACGCCAATTTGGTTGAGGCTTGAAGCAAACTGACTAGGATGGGTCGTCATCAAAAAAATCAAGGCTAGAGGTATGGTACAGACATACTTAAGAGCTAGATTAAAAAGATAAAAGAGTTCCTGCGAGGTGATACTATAGGAACCCCACCCCTTCATCAGTACCGTTTTTGCCCCATAGATCTCTACACCATACTGAGGGGCAAAGAGATAGACCATGACAACATTTAACAGTGCAAAAACAAGAGCAAATACAAGTACAAATGAAATATCCCGAAATCGAATTCGAGCTGTAGAGAATAACAGCAAGGCGCCCACACCAATTCCTAGAAGGAGCCGAGTATCATAACTCAACATGGCGGCAAGAGATACAAAAAGAAGAAAGAGTAACTTACTCGCACCTGAAAGGCGATGAAGAAAACTCGTCCCCTCATGGTAGCCGACTAATCGATGATTCATGATCTACTCCTTTCTGTTGCATATAAAACTGCGTTAGCGCCAAGGGATCCATTCCTAATCGATTGGCTAAGGCAAAAATCGAAGTTTCTTTGAGATTAGCCTCTTGTAAAATATCCGGATGAGTGAACAGCTCTGCAGGTGAGAGATCAGCTAGAATTTGTCCGTCTGATACCACAAGTGCACGATCAGAATAATCCAACATCAGTTGCATATCATGGGTAATCATGACAATGGTATGGCCTTTTTCTTGCAAGCTATCTAGAAATTCCATGATGTCAGTGTAATTGCGTTGGTCCTGACCTGCTGTCGGCTCGTCCAAGACCAAAATTTCTGGTCCTAAAATTAGTATAGAGGCGATGGTCACCCGTTTCTTTTGCCCATATGAGAGGGCAGAAATCGGCCATTTACGAAACTCATAGAGACCACAAGTTTTCAGTGCTTGATAGACACGCTCCTTAATATCTTCTTCCGATATCCCCCGCAAGCGCAAACCTAGAGCGACTTCGTCAAAAATCATATTGGTTGAAATCATTTGATTGGGGTTTTGTAGGACATAGCCTACTCGCTCAGCCCGTTCCTTGACACTCTCCTGCTTGATATCTTCACCTCTAGAGGTGTATTGCCCTTCTGTGGTAATGAATCCACAGATGGCTTTCGCAAGAGTTGATTTCCCTGCCCCATTCTTCCCGACAATTGCTAAGCGCTGCCCTTTCGGAATCGTGAGGGATATATTTTTTAAGATCGGATGATTTTCTTGATAAGCAAAGGAAATCTGCTCCAACTTCAATAGTTCTTTTGCTTCACCAGTTTTAGTAAAGGTCGCTTCTGGAATCACACAATTTACATCATCCAGTTGGATATCGTCCAAACGATCCAGATGCTCCAATTGATTGATATCCTGACCAAGCTGGCGAAGAGTTGTTAAATAGAGGGGTTCTCGAATCCCATTTTCAGCCAGAAGTGTCGTTCTCAACAACTCATCTGGTCGACCATTAAAGAGAACTTGTCCTTGATTGATCAAGATAACCCGATCGACAGGACGATAGAGTACATCCTCTAAACGGTGTTCGATAATAATGGTGGTCGTCCCCTGTTCTTCATGAATCTGATCGATCAGATCAATAATATCCTGACCCGACTTGGGATCTAGATTAGCCAGTGGCTCATCAAAGAGCAGGATCGGACTTTCGTCAATCAGAACACCTGCTAAGCTCACTCGCTGTTTTTGCCCACCGGACAAATCTTGTGGGCGATGATCCAAGAGCTTCATCAAATCCAAGCGTTCTGCCCAACTCTGCACACGCTCTTTCATCGTTCCCAGCTCCACCATGTCATTTTCAAGAGCAAAAGCCAAGTCTTCTGCGACACTCAAACCAATAAATTGGCCATCTGTATCTTGTAAAACCGTACTGACCAAGTGAGATTTCTCATAAATACTGAGATTAAAGGCTTCTTTCCCCTGAATGAGGAATTGTCCACTACTGGTTCCCTTATAGATATTGGGGATAATCCCATTTAAGCACTGGCCAATGGTTGACTTCCCAGAACCAGATGGCCCAACAATCAGAACCTTTTCCCCCTTATAAATGGTTAAGTTGAGATTTTTCAAGGTTGGTTCAGACTGTGCCTTGTATTGGAAGGAAAAATCCTTCAGTTCAATCATTGCTTCTTTCATTTAGTTTGCCTTTTCCCATAAGAGCGCAAATTGGATGGCTAACTCCGCGATGCGATCCTTGCTATCTAAATCCTCATGACTAGATAAGGTTCGGATATCCCATTTTTCTTCCGAGAGGTGGTCAGCTGCATAGAAGAAATGGCAGAGCTCAAAGCCCCTATAAGCTGCTAAAGCTGCCACTGCCGAACATTCCATATCCACACAGATGGCTCCTGCTTCCTTTCGTCGCTTCATCTTGTCGATGGTTTCCCGGTACGGTGCATCTGTCGTCCACACTTTTCCCGACTGATAAGAAACCTTGTGACTGTCCAGAAAGGCTTGGAAGAGAGGAAGGGTTTTCTTGTTTACTTCCACTTCATCACTAGCCGGAAGATAGTGGTAACTGGTCCCCTCGTCGCGAAGAGCAGCCGTTGGAATGATGATGGAAGTCGCTTCGATATCACGGTCTAAAACCCCACAGGTTCCAAAGAGCACCAGTTTTTCCATCCCAAATTGAATCAGGTCCTCTATAATCCCCACACAGGAAGCAGCCCCAACGGGTGCATTAAAGGCACCAATCTGTTGGTCTCCAATAGTGATCCCATAGACCACGACTTCAAAATTGGCCATGGAGGTTCTTGCAATGACCTCATGGTCGTAATTCTCAAGTAGGCGAGCAAAAGTTACTCTTGAAAAGCAAGAGATGACTACTTTGGGAAATCCTTCAATTGGTTCGTGTAAGTCTTGTGGATTGATAATCGCCTGTCGATTGGCATCAAATTCTTCTAACAGCATTTCGTGCACCTCTTTCATTCTACTTCTAGGCCCCTATTATACCATAATTAGCCTAGTCGTTGGTTTTTGATCAAAGGAAGGGCATAAAAAAGAACTGCTCCCAGACGTTAGATTTTTCGGATCAAATGTCTGAGGGACAGTTCACTGCGATATTTTTTACTTGTTTTCCAATTGCGCTAATTCTAGCAAGCGTTCTTTGGACAATTTTTTGATTTCAATTTGACTAGCATCTAGCAGCTGGTATTCATCTGGCTCTAGTGCTTCCAGTAGATTCTTCAGTGCAAGAGAACCAATTGGATGGTAGTTTTCTGGCTTATCCGGATCTCCATCGATCGCAACCAATAGAACTCGCCAATCACTGATACCCGCTAAGCCCACAATTTCTACATATTCTGCAGGAACATGTGGCACGCTTGGCAAGACCGTATCCGTATCTTCTGTCAAGCTATAACTGGCTAAGAAGGCTCCTGTCTCCTCCTGTTGATAAAAACGGACTTGACTGAAATATGCTGCACTATATTGAATCTTCTTGATAAAGGCAGAGTAGGCTTCTAGTGGATGGACATGGTTCAAGACTTCCTGCACTGTATCCCGATCCAAATAGACTGGATGAGCGAAGCCTTGTACTTCAAACTCTTTTAGATCTTTTTCTTTCGTCACATTACCCAGCGTTTCTAGGATAACGACTTCATAATCAAAATGAAAAATAGAATCTGGAGTATAGCTCACGCCGTCACTAGCCACAATCTCCGTTCCTAATACTTCTCCTAGGCGACTAAGCCATCGAAGGGCCAACTGCCAATCTTCTTCTATCGCAAAAGAGGGCACCTGAATCTGATAAGACTCTTCCTCATCAAAATAGCGTAACTGCAGAGGAAGACCGCTCTTACCAAATACGATACAGTTCAAGCCTTCAAAATCATTTAAGGGACGATGAAGGGTGGTAGGATCATAGTTGTAGGTTGTCAACCCTTCCACCAATTTAAGAACTTCCTGTGCTGCGAGTACTTTCTGATAGCCAAATAAGCTCTTTTTATTTTTGATTGAAAACACGATACTCATTTGTTTTCTCCTTTGTGAAATCGCTTACCTAAAGTATAGCACAATTTTCAATCAATTTCCATATAAAAACAGCCTGAGCTTTCAGGCTGTTTGTTTCTATTATGCAGATGCTCCATCAAGCGTTTCACCGATGACCGCTAAACGCTCACGAACTTCTGCTTGTGACAAGTTGTGTTCTTGGACATAACGATTGCGAGGGTGAACCCGGCACTCATGTGAGCAGCCACGGAGGTACTTGTCTTCGTTTTCTTCTGAGGTCAAGATCCGACGGTTACAGAAAGGATTTCCACAGTTGACATAGCGTTCGCATGGTGTTCCATCAAACCAGTCTTTTCCGACAACGCTTGGATCAACATGGTTGACGTCGACTGCAATCCGCTCGTCAAAGACGTACATTTTCCCATCCCACAGTTCGCCTTGAACTTCTGGGTCTTTCCCGTAAGTGGCGATTCCGCCGTGCAATTGACCGACATCCTTGTAGCCTTCACGGACCATCCAGCCTGAGAATTTCTCACAGCGGACTCCACCAGTACAGTAGACGACAACACGCTTGTCCATGAATTTTTCCTTGTTATCACGGACCCATTGTGGCAATTCACGGAAGTTGCGGATATCTGGACGAATAGCCCCACGGAAATGTCCAAGGTCGTACTCGTAGTCGTTTCGAGTATCAAGGACAACGGTATCCTCATCTAGAAGAGCTTCTTTAAATTCTTTTGGAGACAAGTAAGCACCTGTTGTTTCAAGAGGATTGATGTCATTATCGAAATTATCATCCTCTAAACCAAGGTGGACAATCTCTTTCTTATAACGTACAAACATCTTCTTGAAAGCTTGCTCTTCTTCCTCATCAATCTTGAACCAGAGATCTTCCATCCCTGGAAGGCTGTGAACGTAGTCCATGTATTTTTGCGTTGTTTCGTAGTCACCAGAAACGGTTCCGTTGATCCCTTCATCAGCGACTAGGATACGACCTTTAAGGCCGATTGATTTACAGAAGGCCAAGTGATCAGCCGCAAATTGTTCTGCGTTTTCGATGGGAACATATTTATAGTAAAGTAATACACGAATAGGTTTTGCCATAATATTCTCTTTTCTAAGATTAAATTATCAGAATTTTTAATTCAACTATACCAGTATACTCTCACAAGAAAACGAATGCAATTTATTTGACTGAAAAATAAAAGCCTGGGATTCCAGACTTTTATACGACGAAACCAAAGCTCCTCCTTCCTACTCTTCCTTTTCTAACTGATCCAGATAGGCTTCATAGCGTCTTTTCTCAACTTTTGCAAGAAGCATCACAAGGGTATTCACTCCCCATACAATTGGAAGATTCAGTAAAAAGGTAATAGGAAGTACTAGTAAGAATTTTGAATGGAAGGGATTTGCCTGATAGACAGCCTGGTTTAATTGAAAATTTTGAGCCCAGATGAACAAGGAGAGAATAGAGGTTACTGCTACAATTCCCGTCACATTTAGATAGCTATAACTGATAAATCTCACACCCAATCGTTGACAACGCACCGAATAATAAAATCCTGAGACGATGAGTAAGGCTACCACCATGATTGGACTCAGCCCCACCTTAGATGTAAAAATGGATCACACACTAAAAACAGTTAAGGCAAGGAAAAGAAAACCAGCTGTCTCAGCACCAGCCTTATTAGCTAAGCCTTCTTCTCGTTCATCTATGATTTGTTTGTTCAGCAATTGTAATCTCATCTCTTCCTCCTTATTCTTCATCCTCTAACTCTGCCTCGATCTTCTCTTGTTTTTTCCGATTGATAAGAGCAAGTGGTTTTTCAAGCAAATCTGTCAGGAGGGCAAAGACGAGAATTTCTAATAGAATTTTGACCAGATATTTGGGACTGAGCATAAAGCTCGTTGCTTCTCGCTTTCCAATCATATCCATAGCTGTCACAAGCACAGCAAAGAATAGACCTGACCCAAGGCGACTCAACCAGCTATCTTTTTCTAACATATCTCGAACATCAATCCCTGAACTGATCCTTCTCACAAAGGCATAGGCTCCCATGGCAATCAGAAGGAACATCTCAGGTAGATAAGCGACGAGATCTAAGTCCAGGATACTGGATTTCACAAAGGCAGATAGGGCAATAAAGCAGGTCATGCCAAGGACAAGTTCTCCTGCGATTTTTCCATCCAGTAGCATGGTCCGTTCATCTTTTACAATTGGTTCTTTCTTTTGTTTCATATGTTTCCTCTTTCTATGTTAAAGCTGTTACTCCCAGAACAGTTGATCCAGCGTCTTATCCAAGGTCTTACAAATAGCAAGGCAGAGACTGAGGGTTGGGTTGTATTTCCCTGCCTCGATCAGGCCAATGGTCTGGCGTGTCACCCCAATGGCATCTGCAAGATCCCCCTGGGTCATATCATGCTCGACCCGGGCCATTTTTAATTTGAGATTTTTCGCCACATGCTTTTCCTTTCTTGTTTTTATAGCTCTATTATACACTATATTTTATATTTTGCAATATATATCTTACATTTTGTAAAAAATATTTTTGATAAACAAAAAAAGCCTGGTTTCCCAGACTTACTCTTCTGTACGTTTAATCTTTTGTCAAACTTCCATCTTTTGTTTGAGTCCGTGCATAAGCAATCAAGAGAAGAGAACCTGCAACAGCTACTGTTAAAGCATTAAATGAACCCGCAACAACACCTTGTAGGAAGACTTTATTGGCACTTTCCTTGTAGATCAAGACGTCTCCAACCGGAGCAATCAAGCCCCAGATCACAAGGTTGGATACGATTTGAACGACGTTAAAGACAATTAATTCTTTCTTTGTCACTTCCCCTTTGAATTCACCGATTTGTTTGCGGAAGAAACCAACAAAGAGTCCAAACAAACCACTTGAAATGATCCAAGTCCACCAAAGACCACCTGACATAGCATCCTTAATGGCATGACCAATCAAACCGATTAAGAAGCCGACAATCGGGCCAAAGACTACACTAAAAAGAGCTTGAAGCGCAAACTGCAACTGAATGCTCGTATTCGGTGCAGGTGCAGGGATTTGCAACATAGCAATCACGACAAAGAGGGCTGCTCCAACCCCAATAGCTACAACATCTTTAATTGAAAATAATGATTTCTGTTTCATTATGATATCTCCTGTTAATTTTCCATTTTTCTAATCTCGATATGCCAAGAAGCCCCAACTCCTACATTATAGGCCTTGGCAAAGGATCCCTGGTTGATGGCAAGACCAACACGGTAAAGGGAATTGATATAAAGTATTGGCTGTCCAATTCGCACGTCGGCGAAAGACTTACCGTAGGTTACTTGGTTTTGGTAAACCAGCATGTCATTGTTATAGATGGTCACTTCAAAACGTTCCCCAAATTCGGGTGACAAATGATTGAACTCTTCTCGAGTAATGGAAGTCCAAAGAGAACCAAAGCGCACATCTAGGATGTCAACTGCACCTTTAACAAGAATGTCCTCAAGAACTGTCTCAACCACTGGGATTTCCACAATATGTTCGACACTGAGTTCTGGTCCAACTTCTTCAAAACTAATATGGCCACTGGCCAACTTAGCCCCAGTATAGGCGTAGACATCACGCCCATGGAAGGTATAGGAAAACTCTGTATTGGCTCGACGATTCTTCACCTCTGAAATCTCACGGATAGCAACAATCCCTACATGTTTCTTGATAAAAGAGAGAGTTCCATTATCCGGAGTGACAATGTATTGATTTTTCGCTGTTTTAGCTACGACACTCTTTCGTTTGGAACCGACACCAGGATCGACCACCGAAACAAAGGTAGTCCCTTCTGGCCAGTAATCTACTGTCTGAAAGAGACGGTAACTCCCTTCAAAAATATTGTAGGGGGTAATATCATGAGTTAAGTGGTGAATTTTAAGGGTTGGTGATTCTTCTAAAGCAACCCCAATCATAGCTGATACTGCTCCATCCACCAAACCAAAGTCTGACTGAAGAACTAGTAAATTATTGTGCATCTTTATCTCCTTTTTTGACCAATAATGGAAGAAGGATATTCGATAGTCCCCATCCTAATCCAGCACCCAATATGACCGTGAGGACAAACCAAGTGATGGTCGCTAGATCTGGTGATACCATCACCCGATTGACATAGTCTATCGATTTACCACGATCCAGTAACGACATGCGGTAACTGACTGGATAGAACCACATCATAAGAATGGGCCCTGTTGTCGCAAAGGCAAAAATAACAAAAGACAAGGCATTTCGTAAATTCGAGCGAAAACGACCACTTGAAGCGACCATCTCCGCAAAACTTCCGGCGATCAAGGCTGGAATAAAGGCCCCTGCACCATGACGTGAAAGGAGAAAGAAGGATCCGATCACGCAGCCAACTATAAAGATAGATCCAACTCCTTTTATTTTTTCTAGAAAATAGCGGTAGATCGTCCCGCCAAACAAGGCTGAAAAGGCAGGAGCATAAAACATATTTCCTTGATGATCGACCAGATTTCCAACTAAGACCCCCAGTCCAATCGCAACAAAATAGAGGAAGACGAAGGCTCCAACTTGTTTCATATAATTCACATTTATTCTATTCATCGGATACTGATCCTAACGGTGGCTAATTTTCTTCGAAAGGAAGTCCCCGATAAATTGGACTAGAACGATAAGAATCAGGATCAATAAGGTCGCCACAAAGATGACATCATTGTTAAACATGTTTTTCCCGTAGTTAATGGCTAAGGTTCCTAATCCTCCAGCACCAACAGCACCCGCCATGGCGGTTTCGCCGATCAAGGAAATGATGGTCACTGTTGTCACACGGATCAAATCAGGAAGCCCTTCACGAAGGTAGACACCAACAATATCCCAGAAGGTTGCCCCACTAGCTTGCGCTGCTTCAATCACACCTCCATCCAATTCGGACAAGACCACTTGGACTTGGCGGGCAAAGAATGGAAAGACAGCCAAAGACAGCGGAACAAGGGCTGCTGTAGGACCGATGGTATTTTTCAAGAGCAAGTAGGTCAAAGGATTAATAAAGGCCAACAAGATAATGAAAGGAATAGCGCGGAACAAGGAAGTAATCTTATCCAAAATTTGGAAAACGATTCTATTTTCGATGACACCACCTGGACGGGTCAAGACTAACAAAAGCCCTGTCACCAAACCTAAAAATCCACCAATAATGAAGGAAATAACGGTCATGTAAAGAGTCAAGTAAATAGCGGTTCCCCATCCATACTGGCCAGACCACCCTAATTTATAGACATTTGGTAAATATGTTTGAATTAACTGGATCATGCTTTTCTCCCATCTTTCACAATAGTCACGGAAACTCCTGCGTTTTCTAACTCAGCTTTGGCCGTTTCCAGATTTTGATTTTCACCTGATAAGATGACCACCAATTCTCCAACAGGCGTGTTATCAAGGATCTCGATGTTCCCAAATAAAATGTTGGCGGATACTTGGTACTGCTTGTAAATATCATTGATGATAGCTGTATCTGTCACAGAACCCGCATACTTGAGATGCGCTAGAACCGAATCATCTGGTAAGTTCTTAACAATCGCTTGTTGGTTGATTTTCACCATGGCTTCATCGATTCCTGTTGCAACCGTGATAAAGTCTTGCGTCAAAGCATTTTTCGGATTCGAGAAGATATCTAAAACAGACCCTTCTTCAATCAGTTCGCCATTTTGCATGACAGCTACCCGATTGGCAATATCTTTAACAATTTGCATCTCATGGGTGATCAAGACAATGGTTAAACCAAGTTTTTTGTTTAACTCTTGCAACAAAGCTAGAATTTGTTTGGTCGTCTTTGGATCCAAGGCTGAAGTTGACTCATCTGAGATCAAAATCTTTGGATCGTTGGCAAGGGCACGCGCAATCGCTACCCGTTGCTTTTGACCACCAGACAATTGTGCTGGGTAATTTTCTGCACGGTCAGATAGACCAACCAAATCCAACAATTTCGCCACTTTCTCATTCTTTTGTTCTTTGTTCAATTTAGAATGTTTAAGAGCAAATGCTACATTTTCTGCGACAGTCATTTGAGCCATCAAGTTGAAGTGTTGGAAAATCATTCCGATATCCCGACGTTTCTCCCGAAGGGTAGCCGGTTTTAGGGTCACCTGATCTTGATAAATCACATCCCCATCCACAGTAATGGTTCCGGCGCTAGGCACTTGCAAGAGATTGATCACCCGAACCAAGGTCGATTTCCCGGCTCCAGAATACCCTACAATCCCATAAATATCACCTTCATTAATATGAATGGTCACATCTTTGACAGCTTGGATCTGACGTTTCTTTTGCTGGAAGGTCACATCAATGTGGTCCAGCTGAATCATTACTTTACTCATAACTTGCTATTAACTCCTTTATCAATTCAATATGGGTGTAATAATCGGCGATTTTCACATTTTCGTCGCCCCCATGATCACGGCTATTGGCATTGCCAATTCCAAAGGCTGCCATCGGTACCTGCAAAGCCTCAAATACCGTATGCATTGGCCCTGTCCCCGCTGTTGTTGGAAGAACAGAAACTCCTTCTCTATAGAAATCTTTGGCCAACCGAATGACATTTAAAATCGATGGGGCACTCATATCACTTCGGTAACTCATTTCACCGAGAGTATAGACCAATTCGACCTGATCATAGCCATTTTTCTTCAATTGTTGCCTGATCTTTTCTAAGACATCCTTGGGATCCAGTCCAGGAACCAAGCGCACCTCCATCTTGGCACGCGCCCCTGCCGGAAGAATCGTTTTGACACCTTGGCCTTGGTAACCAGAGCCAAAACCTTCAATATTCAAGGCTGGTTCAAAATAGAAACGGCGCAGGAATTCTTTTCGATCTTCCTTCAAGATTGGAAGGGTTAGACCATAGGTTTCCGCTACATCTTCTGGTCCTTTGTTGGCATATTGCTCAATCAAAGCTAGCTCGCGTTCATTGGGTTCTTGGATCTGATCATAAATCCCATCCACCAAGATTCGGCCTTCTTTGTCACGAAGACTGGCGATGGCATTTAACAAATACCAAGAAGCAGAGTCTACCACACCGCCATAGCTGGAATGAATATCCACTTCTGCACTCTTCACCACCATATCAAAGGTGACGATCCCCTTGCTACCACCGGAAATTTCCAACTGACCCTGATTATTTCGGATACCTTGTTCCCAGACTAAGAGGTCTGCCCCACGCAAGTGTTTCTTGTGTTTGGCCAAGTATTTATCCAAGTCAGTCGATGCAGACTCCTCTGCCCCTTCAATAATAAAGGTAATATTGACTGGCAAATCGCCACTTTCACGAATGTATTTTCGAAGAGCTGTGAGACGAGCTGTGATATGCCCCTTGTCATCATCAACCCCTCGACCGTACATGGTCCCGTAATGAACTGATAAGGTGAAGGGATCTCCCGTCCAAGGTTGGTCTCCATCAGCTGGTACCGTATCATAGTGGTTATAAAAAATGATGGTTTTGGCTTCAGGATTTGGCGAGAAAAATTTGGCAATTACAAAAGGTGCTGTATAGCTATCATCAACTTCGACTTTGGCTCCTGCAGCTGTAAAAATTTCCCCCAAATAGTTGGCTACTTCCTTGAGACCAACTTGTTGGGCAAAGATGGATTTTTTTGAAATCAAGGTTCGTAACACTTCAAAATAGTGTTGTGCGACCTCATCATTTTCAAATTTACGGATTTGTTCCGCTTCTGTTGCAAAAGGCATGCATTCCTCCTAATACACGATAAGAGGTAGAGAATTGCTTCTCCACCTCCTTCATACACTTGAGATCGAATCTTAAAAGACTGGTTGGTCCATTCCTTCTGAAGATTCTTCGATCACTTTCTTCACATTGTCTTTGTGATAGGCTTTGATGATTTCTTTAATTGCTTTTGCTTTATCAGATTTTTCCCAATCTTTCTTAGCAGCAATCAAGTTGTACCATTGTTTTGAGTTGTTGTCTTTCTTTTCAACATAGATAGCTTTTTTGAAATCAACGCCTGCTTCACGAACGAAGGTATTGTTGATGACTGCAGCATCTACTGATGGAAGAGCAGATGGTGTTTGTGAAGCATCCAATTCAGAGATCTTCAAATCTTTTGGATTTTCTTTGATATTTGACACGTTAGCCAATTGTCCATCCTTAGTATCCAATTTAATCAAACCTGCTGATTGCAAGACATACAAGGCACGGCTTTCATTTGTTGGGTCATTTGGTACAGCAATTGTTCCACCTTTAGGAATTTCTTTAATTGAAGTGTATTTGTTTTTACCGTTTTCTGTACCAGAGTAAAGACGGATTGGAGCGATGTACGTATCTGCTACTGCAACAAGGGCATTGTCGTTTTTAGAGTTCCAGTTATCAAGGAAGTTGTAGTGTTGGAAAGCATTGATATCCACGCTACCATCTTTTACAGCCACGTTTGGTTGTGAGTAGTCTGTAAATTGAGTGAATTCCAATTTGATTCCTGTTTTAGCGTCATCCAAGTTCTTTTGAACTTGATCCCAACGAGCTTTTTCAGTGTCACTCAAAGTCATGACACCTACTTTTACAGTTGTTTCACCATCTTTGCTAGATGATTTTGAAGAACCACATGATGCAAGAGCAAATGTTGCAATAGCTGCAAGAGCTGTTAAACCAAGAATTTTTTTCAATTTCATTTTGAAGTTTCCTTTAATTAAATATTATTCTTTAATATCTTTTGCTTCTGGTAGATAAGTTCCACCAAAGTATTTTTTAGACAGTTTTTCAAGGGTTCCATTGTCATAGAGTTCCTTGATACGTTTGTTGACAAATTTTTGAAGATCTTTATCTTCCTTTGCAATAATTGGATACACATAAGGTTGTTGATCGCTTGGAAGCTCGATAACCTTCAGGTTGTCATAGCCTTGATCACGAATGATGGTATCCACTGAGATCCGTTCGAAAATCTTGTAATCTGTACGACCATCCGCTAGATTAGCCATGATGGTTTGAATGGTTCCATCTGTGTATTGCAAGTCAGTTGGATTATCTGAATGTTTTTTATTGTAATCTTCTAATTGTTTAGCAGTAGATGTTCCTTGAACAACTTCTGTTTTCTTACCACCCAAGTCATCCAAAGATTTAATAGAAGAATCTTTTGGTACGACCAATACTAATGGATTGCGAGCATATGGATTTGGATAGAGGTATTTTTCTTCCCGCTCTTTTGAGTAGCTAATGTTGTTGGCACCGATTTGGAAACGGTCACTATCTAAGCCAGCAAAGACGGAAGACCACTCTGTTTTGTTAAAGTTTACTTCATATTTGTCTGAGCCTTTGAAGATTTCACGCAAAACTTCGATTTCATAACCGGTTAGCTTGCCGTCTTTTTCTTCGTAAGAGAATGGTTTGGTTGTTCCAACAGTCCCAACTTCAATGGTTTTCTTACCACTGGCTGATTTACCAGATGAACATGCTACTAAAGCACTGGTTGCAAGGACTGCAACTAATCCTAAAGCAGAATACTTAATCACTTTTTTTAGATTCATAGGATCTCCTTATTCGTTTCAGGCACATAAAACGCCATTTTAAAAGTATTTTTTAATTTTATCAAAAAAGCATTTACTTGCCTAATATATATTTTTTATGGAGGTGATAGTTTTTCTTTATCACACTTCTTTGGCCTTAAAATATCGCAATAAAGCTTGCGCATTTTCAACATAATAGGGAACCGATACCTCAAAGGCTGCATCATCGATGGTCATGTGATCATGATGGAGGTCTGGCGCATCCGGCTCTCCATTCGAACCGATAAAGGCAAAGACTCCAGGAATTCGCTCTTGGTAAAAGGCGAAGTCTTCTCCAGCAGTAGAAGGATTTGCTGGAATCACTTCAGCCAAACCTTGTGAAGCTTCCCAAACCACCTGCGTCAATTCCTCATCATTAAAGGTAACGGGCGGGGTCACACCCCACTCAAAAGCCACATCTACTTCCAGACTTTCTGCAATGTGTCGAATGATAGAAATAAAATGTGCCTTCAAGTCTCTTTGCACACTCGGATTAAAGGAACGAATGGTTCCTTCAAAATAGCCTGATTTTGGAAGCACATTCCAGGTTGAGCCCACATCCAGGTGCGTAATGGACAAAACAGCTGTTTCAAAGGGAGAAACGGTCCGTGAAATTAATAATTGTACATTCTGAACCATGGTTGTGACAGCCGTTACAGTGTCAACTCCCAAATCTGGTCTCGCAGCATGGCTACTGACCCCTGTCACGGTAACCTTGAATTTCTCAACCCCTGCCATCATAGCTCCAGCATTCAAAGCAAGTTGCCCTGCTTTTAGCTGGGGAATGTTGTGAAAACCAATAATTCCTTGAACATCCTCCAACAGTCCTGTTGCCAAAACATCAGAAGCACCTTCTGAGATTTCTTCTGCTGGCTGAAAGATCAAGCGTACGGTTCCTTCAAGCTGGTCTTCTTTTTCCTTGAGAAGAGCTGCTGCTCCCAGAAGACTGGTTTGATGAAAATCATGGCCACAGGCATGCATGACTCCTGGATTCTGACTTTGGTAGGGCAGATTCGTTTGTTCCAAAATCGGAAGGGCATCGATATCTGCTCGAAGTGCCACCACCGGTTGGCCGGACCCAATTTCTGCAATCAGACCAGTTTTTAGTCCACTCTCTAAAATACGAATCCCCAACTCTTCTAAACGCTCTTTTAGAAAGGCGGTTGTCTGGTATTCTTGACCAGACAATTCTGGGTGTTGGTGGATATAGTGGCGAATCTCTGCTAACTCTTCATAAGAAAAAGACACAAGCCTTCATCTCCTTTCGAACTTAAAATTATTTTATCACTAATAGGTGTTTCCGTCTAATTCCTGTTTCTTGGATTTTGATATAGTTTATAGCTATAGACAAAAACACTCCTAGATTCATGTCCTAGGAGTGCCAACTTTAGCATTAAGAAAGATTTCCCTCGAATTTTTCCATAAAGCTATCACTATTGTAGGCTTTTTCTACTTCCCATTTGCCATCTTTCTTAACAAAGGTCAACTGGTAGTCGTATCGATCCGGCGTCGTCAAGGGGCGATCTGCAAGAGAAGCCATCATTTCCTCTCTATAGGCTTTGTTTTGAGCCTGGTTCGCTTCGATGATCCCTGGATAGTCTTTTCGATGTTCCTGATAGAAGGTCTGCATGTGGTTTAAGATCGTCTTTTCCATGCTGACTGTCTCAGGATTTAGACTAATGACCACCTTGTCCGGGAGATATTGTTTAACCTTATAGGTTAATTTCGCACGCTTAGCATTTTCTTTTTCATAAGCATCGATAAACTGGGTCACTTCTTCTTCAGGGAATTGGTAATCATGCAATTGACGAGTAAAATCAGCCGCAAATTTCGCACGGAAATCACTGCGTTCCTTTTTCAAATCAGTTCCCAAAACAAAAGCGTCATCCTTTTTGACCTTTCGTTGGCCACTGAAGTAAACTTGATTGATGTATTCATCTGCTAGAATAGTGGAAGCTTCCACCTTATCCTCATACTGAGAAGAATCCACCGCAAATTTTAAAGGTTTGGATTTTTTATCAGAGCTATAGGTTTTTCGTTCATACTGCACTTCATATTTTTTGCCTTTTTCGACTGGAAAAACGATATAGCCGGTTAATTTTTTATCCTGGGCCAACTGATCACTCTTGAGCAATTGGAAGGCTTCACTGTGGTCATAAATTCCTGACTGCAATTTGACCTTGTTATTATCCGCATCGTAAATGGTGATATCTGAATCTGACACGTTGATAGATTCTTTGGCAACATTTTTAAATTCTAATTGAAGGGCTAAATAGGTTCCGTCTTCTGAGTCATTGAGGACAGGTGGTTTGATGTATTGCCCTCCTTTTAAACTCACCTCGACTTGACCGTCAGATGCAGAGCTTTTCGCTGCTTTTTCTGTCTTTGCTTGCTGCGAATTGGTCTTTTGAGCACCAGTCCCACAAGCCGCTAAACTCAAAGTCGCCACAGCAAATAGGGCCCATTTGAAAATCTTTTTCATCCTCATCTCCTTAAAAAAAGTTTTTTCTATTCTAACATCTTTTTCTAGCTATGTATACGCTATATAGTGATAACTCTCCCCTATCATAAAAAGGCCAAGACTTTCGTCTCAACCTTTTAACTGAAAAATAATTGATCTTGGTTTTACAAGATTCCTTTTTCTTTTTGAATCATGAGATCCTTGAGGGAAATCAAGAGGACCGCAAGGAGGATCATAGCCATCCCTATAAAATCAATGGCAAAGAAATGTTCATTCATAATGGCAAAGGCAAAGAATACAGCTGAAATAGGCTCAATAGCTGCAAGAAGGCTACCTTTGACCGGTCCAATCAGAGTTGTCCCTTTCAAAAAGACCGTATAGGCAAATATGGTCCCAATCACCACTAAGCCAACTAAGCCCATTAGATTATCCATGCTATATTGGCCATGAAAAAGTCTTCTTCCTGTGAAGGGAATCATCACAAGTCCTGGAATGAGCATACCGATACCAATCACCAACATACTTCCCCATTTTTGAATTAACTGAATAGGCAGAATGATGTAGAGGGCATAGGCAAAGGCAGAAACAAGTCCCCAAGCTAGCCCTTTAGGAGTGATTGCCAATTGATTGAGTTGACCATGGGTTGCAATGAGAAAGGTCCCTGCGATGGCTAAGACCATCGAAATGATTTCAGATACCGTCGGAGCTACCCGGTCTTTGATACAAGAGTAGGCCAAGACACCTACTGGACAAAGATATTGCAAAACAGTTGCAGTACCTGCATTAGTCGCATCAATCGCTTCTAGATAAGTCAATTGGGTCATTAACAAACCTAAAAATGCAAATAAAAGCAAGGGGATGTATGACGAGCGGTCTGTTAGAAAGGATTTAACTTTTTTCTTATCCGATAAATAAGCTAGGAGTAAAAGAACTGCTCCCGAAATAATTAAGCGAATCGTTGTCAACCCAATTGCTGTAAATCCATGAACCATCAGGTACTGGCCGCAAGCTCCTGATAAGCCCCAAGCAATCCCGGCAATCAAGGTCATGAGCGTCCCTTTCATCGTCTTTGACATAGTCCCCTCCCAAATCTGTTCCTTACTTTTATTGTATCATAAAAGGCCGAAACTACACGTTTCAGCCTTACTTTATTTCATATAAATTTATCCGCTTATTCAGGTTGAACCAAGATCTTGATTTGGGATTTATCTTGTGTTAATTCAACAAATCCTTCTTCAACGATATTTTCCAATTTGATTTTCTTAGTAACCAATTTTTCAGCAGAGAAGTAGCCTTGTTCCATCAATTCCAAGACTTTAGGGAAGATGTGGCGGTAGGCAATAATTCCTTTGAGGGATTTTTCTTGAATAGCGAATTCATTTGGATTGATGCTAGCTTCACGTTCCCAGATAGATACAACCATACATTCCCCAGCTTTATGAACGGCTGCAAGGGCTTGGCCTAAAACAACTGGGACCCCAGTAACTTCATAAGAAACATCTGCTCCCCCACCTGTTAAACGATGGATGGCTTCGACGATCGTTTCTCCTTCTTCTGGGTGCACAACGATTGCTCCCAATTCTTCTGCTTTCGCTTGGCGTTCAGGAGACAATTCAACCGCATAGATTTTTGATGCTCCTGCTGCACGAAGGGCTTCAACGATCAAAAGACCAATTGGGCCTAAACCAAAGATAACTGCTGTATCTCCAGCTTTCAAAGCAGATTGACGGACTGCATACACAGCAACAGCAGCAGGTTCTGTAAGAGCGGCTTGTTCAAAGCTCAAGCTATCTGGAATCACATGGACAAGATCACCATCAAGAACACAATATTTAGCAAAACCACCATCTGCAGCAAGACCAACAAAGTTCAAGTTTGGATCGAGGTTATAGTCACCAATTAAGTTGTGCTTTGCAAGAATTGGTTCGATAGTGACACGATCGCCAACTTTGACACGAGTCACATCACTTCCGACTTCTACAATCTCACCAGAGAATTCATGTCCCAAAGTAACCGGTGCTTTTTGACCAGAATAAACATGTTCTTCTGTTGGAATGAAGATCGGACCATCCAAATATTCATGCAAGTCCGTACCACAGATCCCTGTGAACTTAACTGCCACCTTTACTTGATGTGGTTGTACTTCAGGTACTTCCACCTCTTCGATACGAACGTCTTTTGCTGCATGCCAGCGTGCTGCTTTCATAGTAGCCATAGGATGGTCTCCTTGTTTTCATGATTTTTAGTTTTCTTTTCAGGAATCTTTATATACCACATTGTAAACGTTTTCTTTTTACTTGTCAAGGAAAAACTGAAGATGAAAAAGAGCAGTCCTTTGACTACTCCTTCTTATTCCTTTTTAATTCGTGAAGTCTCTATTCTCCAGCCCACCATCCAACCAAGGACGAGGAGATAATTTTCAAGTGCACCGATCCCATTGACCGACAGATGATAGTGAAAATAACTGAAGAGATGATTAGTACCGATCCCAAGCCCACCTAGGATCAAAGCCAATAGAACCGTCCGAAGATAAAACCAATCGTATTTAAGATTGACAGCAATGATAATCACAAGAACTGCCACATTCCAAATCCCAATCTCTCGTTGCCAACCGACAGAAATACCATATCCCGAATGACTTCCCATATAAGATGGAAAGAACAGCTGGAAGACAATCGCTCCAGACATAGCGATGATAAGTAGGATAAATAAGAATCTCAATAGCCGATTCATCATCTTCCTCCTTTAAGAAAAAACTGATTAATCTCTTGACACTTGTTTTCTGTTAAAACAGGAACACCGCTACTATTTAAATAAAATGCAATATAGTCTAATTTTTGTGAGAATGAGATCATTTCTTCACCTGATATAGTTGGATCAAGCCACACATCAATTAATAGAGATAGTGTTGTAGCTGTCTCTAAAGGATATTTACAAGAAAACTCGCCCTTCTCATTTCCTTGATGAATGATTATTCCTACATATTTGGAAAGAACATTTACCGTATTTTTTAAAGAAAACAACAAGCCGAACGGTATCTTTTGTGCCCAGTCAATGCCCGTAAGTTGTTTCATATTCTCATTGCCTATTAAATAATCAACTAATTGTAATAGGCGGTCTGTTGATGAAACTCCTTCGTTCTTTGACAATTCTTCTAGAAAAGTTGAGAGGGCAATCGTTTCTTTTTCCATTAAGAGTTGTAGAATCTCTTCTTTACTTTTGAAGTGATAGTAAACAGCCCCTTTTGACAATCCTGTCACTGTTACTAAATCAGCCATCGTTGTTTCTTTATAGCCTTTATTTGAAAAAAAGGACAAGGCTGCTTGAATAATTTGATCTTTACTTCTTTTTGATTTTATTTCTTGTTTCAAGTAACTTACCTCCTTAAAAACAGACTATCGGTCTGTTTTTAATTTTATTAAATTTAGAAGACTTTGTCAATTAAATTCCATTTTTGATTCCCTCTGAAAAAGTAAAAACAGACACTAAAAGGTGCCTGTTAGAATGTAAACATATACTGAAACTTTCCGCCGTGAGAAAAGTGCCTGAAACAATTATGTTTCAGGCACTCGGGAGTTTTGAAACTTTAGGTTCAAAACTAAGTCATGGAACTTCCTCGAAGTTCGCTGACGTCCGAACTCACTTAAGGAAAGTTTCTAAGATGTCTTTATCATGCATCTGACAGATACTTCCTAGTAACTGTTATTTTTTATTCACTATCTTTCAACTTCGCCAATTCTTGGGCAAGTAACTTGAGGGCTACTTGTGGGTTGGCTTGGCCTTTGGTTGCTTTCATAAGGAAGCCGGTAAAGGCCTTGTCCGCATTCCGCTTACCTGACTTGAAGTCAGCTACGGCTGCTTCATTATCTGCAAAGACTTGGTGGATGATTGGGATTAAGACTTCAGGATCTGAAATCTGTACCAATCCAGCTTTTTCGACGTATTCACGCGCACCGCCACCATTTTTCGCCAAGTGAACGAAGACTTTCTTGGCAATCTTAGAAGAGATGGTTCCATCTTCGATGATGGCAATCATTTCCACCAAGTTTTCTGGTGTCAATTGGATTTCTTCCAGTGTTTTGCCTTCTGCATTCAAGAATTGTGCGACTTCCCCTTGGAGCCAGTTAGATACTTGCTTGGCATCTCCACCAAGGGCTACGGCTGCTTCAAAGAAGTCAGAAGTGACTTTCGTCGCTGTCAATTGGTTGGCATCATAGTCAGACAAGCCAAGCTCTGCCACATAGCGAGCACGACGGTCTTTTGGAAACTCTGGCAACTCCGTACGCATTTCTTCGATCCACTCATCTGAGATGTCAAACAATGGAAGGTCTGGTTCTGGGAAGTAACGGTAATCCGCTGCTCCTTCTTTGACACGCATAAGAATCGTGCTCTTATTCGCTTCATCATAACGACGTGTTTCTTGACGAATGACACCACCTGAACGCAAGATCTTCGCTTGACGCTCCACTTCGTATTCAAGACCTTTACGGACGTTTGAGAAAGAGTTCAAGTTCTTCAACTCCGTCTTGGTACCAAACTCCTCTTGACCGTATGGGCGAAGGGAAATGTTGGCATCCACACGCATAGATCCTTCTTCCATCTTGACGTCTGAAATACCAGTGTACTGGATAACTTCTTTCAATGCTGTCAAATAAGCGTAGGCTTCTTCTGGGGAACGCATATCTGCTTCAGATACGATTTCGATCAATGGCACCCCTTGACGGTTGAGGTCTACGTAAGAGAATCCATCTGTTCCGTGGGTGTTTTTACCGGCATCTTCTTCCAAGTGGGCCCGTTCAATCCCGATTTTCTTAGTTGAGCCGTCTTCCAATTGCACTTCAATCCAACCGTTGTATCCGATTGGCTCGTCAAATTGCGAAATTTGGTAGGCCTTTGGATTATCAGGGTAGAAATAGTTCTTACGGTCAAAGTGCATGTGCTGATGGATATCCATATTCAAGGCCAAAGCAGCCTTGATACCAGCATCCACAACACCCTTGTTCAAGACAGGAAGCACCCCTGGGAAAGACCAGTCAATCACATTAGTGTTAGCATTTTGCTCATTCCCAAAGTGGGCAGAGGTTGGTGAGAAAATTTTTGAGTTTGTATTCAATTCAACGTGGACTTCAAGTCCGATGACTGTTTCAAAGTTCATTAATTGTCACCTCCGAAAATAAGGGGTTGTTGCTTGTGGTAATCCGTCGTTGCTTCAAAGGCAGCTGCAGCTTGGTAGATGGTTTCTTCAGAATACTTCGGACCAATCAACTGCAAACCAACCGGAAGACCTTGCGCAAAACCTGCAGGAATCGAAATCCCTGGAAGACCTGCCAAGTTGACAGGAATGGTCAAGAGGTCAGCCAAGTACATGGCAACCGGATCATGGTTGAGTGAATCCAAATCAAAGGCTACGCTAGGAGCTGTTGGACCAAGGATAAGGTCATAATCTGCAAAGACTTTTTCGAAGTCTTGGATAATAAGGGTACGGACTTGGCCAGCTTTCTTGTAGTAAGCATCGTAGTAACCAGATGACAAACTAAAGGTACCAAGCATGATCCGGCGTTTGACCTCATCACCAAAGCCTTGACTACGAGTGTTCACGTAGATATCATCCAAGTTTTTAGCATCTTCCGCACGGAAACCATAGCGAATACCGTCGAAACGTTGCAAGTTTGAAGAAGCTTCAGATGAAGCGATGATGTAGTAAACAGCAACCCCGTATTTAGAATGAGGCAAGCTAACTTCTTCGACAGTTGCTCCCAATTTTTCAAAGTGTTTCGCCGCATTAAGGATGGTTTCTTTGACTTCTGGGTCAATCCCTTCACCGAGGTATTCCTTAGGAAGGGCAATCTTCATACCTTTGATGTCTTGACCAATCTTAGAAGTAAAATCGGCTACGCGTACTGGTGCAGATGTTGAATCCTTGGCATCTTCACTAGCAATAACATTAAGCAATTGGGCATTTTCCTTGACTGTTGGTGCAAACGGTCCAATTTGGTCAAGTGAGCTACCAAAGGCAATGAGACCAAAACGGGAAACCGTTCCATAAGTTGGTTTGAGACCAACAATCCCGTTAAAAGCAGCCGGTTGACGGATAGAACCACCTGTATCTGAACCAAGGGACAAACGGACTTGACCTGAAGCGACAGCTGCAGCAGATCCGCTAGATGAACCACCAGGCACCTTGCTGTGGTCCCAAGCATTCTTGGTTGGTCCATAATATGAAGTTTCACCAGATCCACCCATGGCGAATTCATCCATGTTGGTCTTCCCGATGACAATCATATCTTTGGCTTTGGCATTGGCAACCGCTGTCGCATCAAAGATGGGCTCGTAGTTATAGAGCATTTTTGAAGCCGCAGTGGTCAAGATGCAATCTGTTGAGATATTGTCTTTGACAGCAAGTGGAATCCCTGACAAGAGGTTGTCTGCATCGATTCCTTTTTCATCAATAGCCTTGGCTTGTGCAAGGGCCGCTTCTTCAGCCACCGTTACAAAGGCATTGACTGCTTCTTCACGCGCCTTGATATCGTCAAGCGTCGCTTGTGTCAATTCCGTTGCTGAAATTTCCTTAGAGACAAGGAGGTCGTGCAACTCTTCAATGGTTTTATGGTTGAATGACATTAGGCATCTCCTCCATCTTCTAGGATAGCTGGTACCTTGATGTAATAGTTATCTTTTTCAGGTACATTTTTAAACAAGCGGTCACGGTCCGTCCCTTTTTCAGCAACATCCGGACGCAATACGGTCTTGCGATCCGCCATGGTCGTTGTTGGGGCAACACCGGTTGTGTCCACTTCTTCCAACAATTCCACCATGTCGACAATTTTAGACAAGGTTGTCGCAAACTCAGCTGTCTCTTCTGGAGAGAATTTCAATTTTGAAAGATTGGCAACGTGGGTTACCTCTTCTTGCGTAATTTTCATCTTGCTTCCTTTCGTGAAATGATAATTTCCAATACCTTCTATTTTATCATAATTTTAGCTTTTCATGTTGCATCAAAATAAGAAAAAGAGATGAGACTAATTGAGAACTGCACTCAACTAATTCCATACTCTTTATTTATTTTCACTTAAAGTTTTATCTACCAAGCTTGCCCCTAAGACATGCTTGAAATGATTCAAGGCAAACTGATGATTTTCAGGAGTAAGCGATGCTACTGCAGGTTCCACGACTTCGATCTGATAGCCGAGGTTGTAGGCATCAACCGCTGTATGAAGGACACAGATATCAGTCAAGACACCTGTCAAAATAACTGTATCTACATGACGTTCCCGCAGGCGGATATCTAGGTCCGTTCCTGAAAAAGCAGAATAATGACGCTTGTCCATCCAAAAGACGCGTGGATCCGCTTTGTGCTCCCGATAAAAATTTGCTAAAGGGCCGTACAAATCCCGTCCGCTGGTCCCAATGATATTATGAGGTGGGAAGAGCTTGCTTTCAGGATGAAATGGATCCTCTACATCATGCGCATCAATGGCAAAAAAGACATAGGCTCCTTGGTCAAAGGCCAATTGGGTCACCTGAGCAATTGTCTCAGAAATGGCTTGTGCAGGAGCACCTGCCGTAAGCTTACCATCATCTGCTACGAAATCGACAGTGTAGTCAATTGAAATCAAGGCTTTAGTCATTAGTAATCTCTTTTCTTAATTTCCTCAAAGATATCTGGAATCAACACCTTGAGATAGGTTCCCTTCATTCCAAGAGAACGGCTTTCAATAATACCAGCTGACTCCAATTTCCGGAGTGCATTGACAATCACAGAGCGAGTAATGCCAATCCGATCCGCGATGATAGAAGCAGTCAACTGTCCCTCATTTCCTTTCAATTCACTAAGGATGGCAGAAACAGCCCGCAACTCCGAGTAAGACAAGGTATTGACAGCCATATTCACCGCTGTCCGACGACGAATATTCTTCTCGTCTTCCTCGCGTTGGTAGTTCAACATTTGAATTCCTACCACGGTACTCGCAATCTCAACCAAGATCAAATCATCATCCGCAAACTGTTTATCATTGCGCCAAATGATCAAGGAACCCAACCGAATCCCAGAAACATGAATAGGCGCAATGGTGGTCAAGCCATCAGGAAATTCAGACTTGGTTTCGACCGGAAAGATACTCAAATCATGGTCCACATCTAAATTAGCTTCTGTATCGTAGACTAAACTAGCTGCCTTGGCATAATCTTCTGGTAATTTTTTATTTTGAAAGAAAGCTTCTACCCGGTCATTGTTGGTCTTGTAACGCATGAAATAACCAAGAAGGGTTCCCTTGCTATTAATGATACAGGCATTACAGTGGATAATATCCGCTAATTGCTGGGCAATATCATTATAAGGCATCTCGAACTGCAACTGTTCATCAGTCCGTTTCAAGATGGATGTAATTTTACGTGTCTTTTCTAATAAGTTTGCCATAATAAACCTCGCATATAGTCAGCTCAAGTATATCATATAAGTGTGGGAATTTCAATCAAATTATCTGAAAATTATTTATTTTTTCTACAATTATGCGCAATTCAGAAAAATGTCGTTTCGATGACATGGATTTTATAAAATGAATCAAAAAAAAGATCGAAGACTTTTCTCTTCAATCCTTTAACTAATTAGCGTTTGTATTGTTTCAAGAAACGAGTCATTTTTTCTTGAATTTGAGCCAATTCATCCACACGTGGGAGGTAAACGATCCGGAAGTGATCTGGATCTTTCCAGTTAAAGCCACGGCCATGAACCAAAAGAATCTTTTCTTGCTTCAAAAATTCTAATACAAATTGTTCATCGTCATCCACGCGGTACATATCCCGATCAATCTTAGGGAAGATATAGAGACCAGCCTTTGGCTTAACAGCTGAGAGGCCTGGAATATCATTGATAGCTTTGTAGATAAAGTTCCGTTGTTCGTAGATTCGACCACCTGGAAGCAAGAGTTCATCCACAGATTGGTAGCCTCCAAGAGAGGTTTGCACAACATGTTGAGATAAAACATTTGAACAAAGACGCATATTGGACAACATGTTCAAGCCTTCGATATAGCCCTTCACATGGTGCTTTGGTCCGGATAGAACCATCCAACCAACACGGAAACCGGCAATCCGGTGAGATTTTGACAAGCCATTCATACTTACACAGAAGAGATCAGGCGCTAAGCTTGCAATAGCCGTGTGTTTTTCCCCATCCATGACCAAACGATCGTAGATTTCATCTGCGAAGATAATCAAGTTATTTTGTCGAGCGATCTCTACAATCTCAAGTAGGATCTCATCTGGATAGAGGGCACCTGTTGGGTTATTCGGGTTGATGACAACGATAGCTTTAGTGTTTGAGGTGATTTTCGACTTGATATCTTCAATATCTGGATACCAGTTTGCTTCTTCATCACAAAGATAGTGAACGGCATTCCCACCAGCTAGGCTGACGGCTGCTGTCCAAAGAGGATAGTCCGGCATGGGAACCAAGACCTCATCCCCATTGTCCAAAAGTCCTTGCATGGACATGACGATCAGCTCACTCACTCCATTCCCAAGGTAAATATCATCAATATCCACATTTGGAATTTTTTTCAACTGGCAGTACTGCATGATTGCTTTGCGGGCTGAAAAAATCCCTTTTGAGTCTGAATAGCCTTCACTATCACGCGCATTCATGATCAAATCATGGATGACTTCATCTGGAGCTGTAAAGCCAAATTCAGCAGGATTCCCCGTATTCAAACGTAGAATTTTTTCTCCATTTGCTCGCATGCGCATGGCTTCTTCCAAGACTGGACCACGAATATCGTAAGCGACATGTTCGAGTTTGCTTGATTTATTATATTCCTTCATATTCTGCCTCGATTCACGAAATTATCTCTATTATACCACTAGTTCAAATAGAGTACAAACCGAGGACTTTAAAAATTCTGCAAAAATATAGCAGAAAAGCGAGACTTTACCTTTACATTCTAGCTCAAAAGAGATAAAATATAAGTGTATAAAGAATAGGATTCCCTTCTATTCTATCCATGTTTTCAAGCTATAAGGAGGTAGGATTATGTCTCAAAAATACGAAAACATTATGGTCGCTGTCGACGGTTCTCATGAAGCAGAATTAGCCTTTGAAAAAGGGGTTAACGTTTCTCTTCGCAACGGCTCTAAATTGACTATTGCCCACGTCATCGATACCCGTGCCCTTCAAAGCGTCTCAACTTTTGATGCTGAGGTCTACGAAGAATTGCAAGAAGAAGCAAATGAATTGCTCAAAGGCTACAAGGAACGTGCTGAAAAAGTCGGCGTTCAAAATGTTGTGACTGTTGTAGAAATGGGAAATCCAAAAGTCCTCTTAGCCAATGATATCCCAAGTAAGGAAGGGGTTGACCTTATTATGGTCGGGGCTACCGGACTCAATGCCTTCGAACGGTTAATGGTCGGATCCTCCTCAGAATATATCCTTCGCCACGCCAAAGTAGACTTACTAGTGGTACGTGATAAGGATAAAACCATGTAAGAAAGAAAAAGTTTGAAACAAAGGTTCCAAACTTTTTGAATGTAGACAAACTATTGTTTTACATAAAACAGCTAGATGATTTTCAAAAAATGACTTTTATTTTTTGAAGATAAAAAACTTTCCGCCGTGAGAAAAGTGCTAGAAACGCTATTGTTTCTAGCACTCGGGAGTTTTGAGAGTAAAACAGTTCGGGGAACTGTTTTAGCCTGAGCCTAAAAATTGAAAAGCGAAGGGGTTCAAAACTAATTGAACACGGGCTGCGGATTGTGTCAAAAAGATAAGTTCTCCTAAAATCGAAAGATTCTGCGTCAAACTTCCTATTTTGACTTTATCCGCAGACGCCCTTTGTATCTTAATAAGTCATGGAACTTCGTAGAAGTTCGCTGACGTCCGTACTCACCTAAGGAAAGTTTTTCAGAAGACTTTATCTTCAATCTGAAAGTTTGGAACTTCTGTTCCAAACTTTTTTAGTTGTCTTTTTTTGCTTCTTTTTGTTTTGCATGTTTTTCGTAGGCCTTGAGCTGGCGATCGAGTTCTTTTTTGATGGCTGGTTCTGGGGCGTATTTTTCTTCCCAATCATCTGGCTTCAGAATTTTGTGGGTTACTGGATCAAAGTGCGCCTTTCCATCTGGGAAAATCTTGCCCATATTGGCCCGGTGAACAATCTCAAAGACCTCTTCAGGATCGACCCCCATTAGTACAAAGCTACCATAAGTCAAATAGAGAGTATCAATCAAGGCATCAACCTGCCCTACCATGGAGATCTCAGCTGGATGCTTGCTCCGAACCTTATCTGCAGCCTTATCCAAGGATTGGTGAAGAGCTGCTACCGAGCGGTCAAATTCTTCCTCACTTGTGCTAGCTGCTCGGACAAATTCTACCAACTCCTCTTGCTTGAACATGGTTCGATAAAGGGCGTCTTGAGGTTGCCAAACAACTGGTTTCTCCTGGGTTTCTCCATCCATCACACCATGGAAGGTTTTGACCTTATTGAAGTGATCATCCTTAGAAAGAAAGAGTTCTTTCTCTGAGAGAATACCAAAGTGTTGCAGGGCCTTTTGGATGCCATCCTTGCCATTACTAGTCGTGGTATGCTTGGCAATTGCCTTGACACTGGTCGTCCCATTTCCCATCGCAATGGACAAGCCAACACCTGACAGCATCTCTAAGTCATTATCAGAATCTCCAAAAGCCATCACTTCATCGATGTCAAAGCCAAATTCCTGACCGACGATGCGGATCCCTTCTAGTTTGGAAATGCCTGGGTTGAGGACGTCTGCTGCAAAAGGACTAGAACGTGTGAATTTCAGATCCGGAAACTCTTTTTCAATTTTTGCAGTCTCTTCTGGACTCGATAAGATCAACACTTGGTAGATTGGTTCTTGCGCTAGTGCATAGAGGGTGTCCTGATCTTGTGGGACGATCTTGCTGACCACTTTGTTAAATCCACGACTGACTGTACGGGCCATTTTGCGGGGCACAAAACGACTGGACCAGGTTGAAAGAGGACTCATTCCAAAACTCATGATCCGAGAACCAAATACCCCATCCTTGGTACCGAGAGCAATTTCCTTACGGTGTTCCCGAGCATAGTCAATTAGTTGGTGCAGGCTCTTTTTATCGATTGGACTGGTAAACAGCACGCGGTCCTTGGTCAAAATATACTGACCATTATAGGTCACGGCAAAATCAAAACCATAGCGTTCCATAAACGGTTTGACAAAGGCCGGTCCCCGACCTGTCGCAAGGCCTACATAGATCCCTTCTTCCTTTAAAGACTGAATAGCTTTTTCTGTTGATTTGAGGACCGCTCGACTATCATTCACCAAGGTTCCATCGATATCAAAAAAGACTGCTTTTATTTCCATGTCTACTGTTTCTTTCTTTTTATGATAAAATAAATTATATCACATATTCCAAGGAGCTTCACATGTTTAAGAAAATTTTAGCACTACATACCGGAGGAACCATTTCGATGGCGGCAGATGACTCTGGGGCAGTGATTACTAATGAAGTCAATCCCATGACCCAAGTCACTTCACCAATTGAAGGAATTGCAGTCACCTCAGAGGACTTCTTCAACCTTCCCAGCCCTCAAATGACCCCCCGTCACATGTTAGCTCTATATCAAAAAATCAAAGAGGAAGCTCACAACTACGACGGCATCGTTATTACCCACGGGACAGATACGCTGGAAGAAACGGCTTATTTCTTGGATACCATGGAGTTACCAGAGATCGCTGTGGTCATTACAGGAGCTATGCGAAGCTCCAACGAGCTAGGAAGCGATGGCGTCTACAATTTTCTGACAGCCCTTCGAGTAGCTGCCGATCCAAAAGCACGCGATAAAGGCGTCTTAGTCGTCATGAACGATGAAATTCATGCGGCTAAGTACGTCACCAAAACCCATACCACCAATGTCAGCACCTTTCAGACACCAACCCACGGTCCACTAGGTTTGGTCATGAAAAAGGAAATCCTCTTCTTTAAAACAGCCGAGCCAAGGGTGCGCTTTGATCTTGATACCATCGATGGTTTCGTTCCGATCATTGCTACCTATGCAGGGATGAAAACTGATCTGCTGGACATGCTGGATCTTTCAAGGCTGGATGGCCTCATTATCGAAGCCTTTGGAGCAGGAAACATCCCTAAAGAAACGGCACATAAACTCCAAGAATTCATGGATGCAGGCCTTCCAATCGCTTTAGTATCCCGTTGCTTCAATGGAATCGCTGAACCCGTCTACGCATATGAAGGAGGAGGCGTCCAACTCCATCAAGCAGGTGTCTTTTTCATCAAAGAATTAAATGCCCCCAAAGCGCGCATCAAACTCCTCATCGCCCTCAATGCCGGCCTAAAAGGACAAGAACTCAAAGACTATATCGAAGGGTAAAATAAGATACAAAGGGCGTAGCGGATACAGTCAAAATAGGGAATACGACGAAGAATCCAAAAGATTCTAGGAGGATTCATCTTTTTGACACAATCCGCAGCCCGTGTTCAATTAATAAGATACAAAGCCCGTAAAATACAATCTTAAAGGGAGTAGAGTGGAATCCAAAGAATTTCCACTCTACTCCCTTTTTATATTTTAGTCTAAATGTTCTTTCTTTTCTAAGTAAAGCGAGAGCAAATGCCAATCGGGGTGTTCCCGCCAATTTGGCGTGGCTACAATCTGGCTGGCGACTTTCCGCGCTTCTTCCAGAATGGGATAATCTTCTACCAAATCAGCCACTTGAAATTCTGGAATCCCAGATTGACGGGTTCCAAAGATTTCACCTGAACCCCGCATTTTCAAATCTTCTTCCGCTAGAAAAAACCCATTGGTCGTCTCTGTCATGATTTTCATGCGCTGCTTGCCACTATCTGTCTTAGGATTGGCTACTAGAATAGCATAGGATTGCTTGCTTCCCCGACCAACCCGGCCTCGAAGCTGGTGAAGTTGGCTAAGACCAAACCGATCTGCATCCATAATGACCATAACGGTCGCATTGGGCACGTTGACTCCTACTTCAATAACGGTCGTAGACACCAAAACATCGACTTGGTGCTCTTTAAAGGACTGCATGATAGCATCTTTTTCTTCACTTTTCATCTTCCCATGAAGAAGAGAAACGCGTGCTCGCTGTCCAAAGAAGGTCTCTAGCTCTTCTTTGAGGGCAAGGGCGTTTTTCAAATCTAGCGCCTCTGACTCCTCAATCAATGGAGAAATAAAGTAGGCTTGAGAACCTTTGCCAAGTTCTTTGACTAACCAGTCGAGGACCACTTCTAACTGCTCATGCTTGACCCAACGTGTGATGATTTCCTTGCGTCCCGCAGGCATCTGATCAATGATGGACACATCCATATCTCCAAAGGCTGTAATAGCCAAGGTCCGGGGAATAGGGGTAGCCGTCATCATCAGGACGTCTGGATTTTGTCCCTTTTCTCGAAGAATACGACGTTGGGAAACCCCAAAGCGATGCTGTTCATCAATAATGACCAAGCCTAGATCTTGGTAGTGAACTCCCTCTTGAATCAAGGCATGTGTCCCCACAATCAATTGGGCTTTTCCTGAGGCGATCTCTTCTAAGACTTCTCGTTTCTCAGCCGCCTTTAATCCTCCTGTTAGAAGGGCAATTGGCAAATCTGGAAAAAGATTTTGCAAGCTTTCCTTGTGTTGCTCTGCCAAAATCTCCGTTGGAACCATCAAGGCAGCTTGCTTCCCAGCGCTTAAGGCTGCATACATAGCAAGACCGGCCACGACTGTCTTCCCGCTTCCCACATCCCCTTGTAAGAGGCGGTTCATATGATAAGGAGAGGCCATATCTGTCAAGATTTCATTCAGGCTGTTTTCTTGAGCTTGCGTTAGCTCAAAAGGAAGCTGTTTTTTTCGTTCTGCTAATTTTTCTGGATTCCAGGCCAAGGAAATCCCTTGGCTGGCATCGTGATTTTCTTCTTTTAGCACTTGGAGTTGCAGCTGGAAAAAGAGGAGCTCTTCAAATTTTACCCGGCGAAGGGCTTGCTTGTACTCTGCCAGATCCTTAGGAAAATGCATAGCTTGCACTGCTTGGGAACGAGACATAAGTTGATAACGATCCCGCAAGACTTGGGGTACATTCTCTTCTAAAAGCTGGTCCAAACCCTGGTCAAACGCTATTTTGATCAATTTCACCAGGCTGTTTTGGCTGACTCCTTGCGTCACTCGATAGACCGGTTGCAAATCATCTTCCACTTGAGCCAGGAGTTTCATCCCTGTCAAACTGCCTTTGGCCTTGTCCCATTTCCCAAAAATCGCCACTGTCTGCTGAACCTCAATTTTGTCTGCTAGATAGGGTTGGTTGAAAAAATTAACCGCAATGACCTGGTCTCCCTGTTTGATCGAAAAACGCAAGCGATTTCGTTTGTAGCCATAATATTGGACATTGGCTGGTGTTGCTACCACTCCAGAGATGACGGCTTTTTCCCCATCTTCCAACTCTAAAACATTGCGCGTTTTGAAGTCTTCATAACGAAAGGGGAAATACAAGAGTAAATCTTCTAAGGTTTCAATCCCTAACTTTTTAAATTTTTCCGCCGATTTTGGACCGACTCCAGGCAGTACAGATAAGGGTTGGTGTAGATTCATTTCTCCTCCTTTCTTTTATAAAAAAGCAGGCCTTACCAGGAAAGTCCCACCTGCTTTTTCTTATTGCTGACCTGTATACTCACGCGGAATCCGGTCACTTAAGAGACAGACTACTTCATAATTAATGGTACCACGGTAGTCTGCAATCTCTGTTGCCGTAATTTCTTTCTCGCCGTCTCGGCCAATCAGGGTAACCTTGGTTCCCAGAGATAATTCTTCTGGAAGGCGAACAGTAATCTGGTCCATCGAAACTCGGCCAACAATGGGACAATACTCACCCTTAATCAGCACATGGAAATTTTGCATCTCTCGGATCCAACCATCCGCATAGCCGATAGGAATCGTTCCAATCCATTGGGCATCTTCCGTCGTATAGGTTGCCCCGTAGCCAATATCTTGACCGGCTTCTAACTGTTTGACATGAACTAACTCACTTACTAAACTCAAGGCTGGCTTGATTTCATAAGGCAAGGCTAGCACCGAACCACTTGGATTCAAGCCATACATGACATCTCCCAGACGAACAGCTGTGAAAATCGTATCTGCATGCCACAAAGAGGTGGCTGAATTACTAGCATGAACAATCGGAGGAAGGGTTTCAAGTGCAGCCAATACTTCTTTGAAAAAGTGATATTGCGCTTGAAATTTTCGATCATCTGCTTCATCTGCTGTCGCAAAATGAGTAAAGATTCCCTCAATTTCAGCACCAGCTGCTAAGAGGAGGCGTTCAGCCTCTTTGATCTCTTCGATTCTTCGGAATCCAATCCGCCCCATTCCTGAGTCCACCTTAATATGGACCTTCAATCCTGAAAGATCTGCTTCTTCTCCAAGCAATTGATTCAACCAAGCAAGACTAGCCACCGTTAAGCGGATGTCCTGCTCTTTGGCCAGATTCACTGTTTCACTTGGTACCACTCCCAAAATCAAAATAGGGTGTTGCAAGCCTACCTCACGGATTTCAAGGGCTTCATCCATATTGGAGACACAAAAGCCATCTACTTTAGCTGCCAATTTCTTCGTCACTGCAACGACCCCATGACCATAGGCGTTGGCCTTTACGACTGCATACTTTAAGGTTTGACCCGGAATATGTTCACTGACTTGTTGCACGTTAAAGGCAATGGCATCCAAATCGACTCTTGCAACAGTTGGTCTATGTTTACTTGCTTTCATTTTCTTCCTCCAAAATGACACTGGTCGAGACTAAGTCTCCCTTGTGACTGATCGAAATCCATACCTTCCCAGAAAAAGGAGACTTGGAAAAATAAGGAGCTCCTTGGGCATCATTTAAAATTTCTAAATCTTGAAAACCAACCGGTCCAATCCCTGTTCCCATTGCCTTTGAAAAGGCTTCTTTAGCAGACCATCGGCCCGTTAAATATTCCATTTTCCGCTTTCCGGACAATTCCTCAAAGCGCGCCCGCTCAGCCTCAGTTAAAACTTTTTCTACAAATCGTGCATTCTTTTGATAGGCTTTTTCAATCGCGGTGATCGATTCAATATCGATCCCATGTCCTTTGATCATCTTGTTTTATCCTTATTTGCTGTCTCAATATTTCTTTACTAACAAAAGAGAAGGGGCCAAAGAATCACTCCTTCCGCCCCTGCCTTTTATTTATTCATCGTTGCAATTTCTTTGACCAAGGCCTGTGTTTTTTCCCAACCCAGGCAAGGGTCTGTGATCGATTGACCATAAACCACCGGTTCATTTTGACGGCCATCTTCTAAGTAAGACTCAATCATGAAACCACGAACTAAGGATGCTAAATCTTTATTCCAAGCACGGTTCATCATGGTTTCTCTCACGATGCGTACTTGCTCTTTAAATTGTTTTCCAGAATTATCATGGTTGGTATCCACCAGGATGAAGGGATGTTGCAAGCCCATTTCGCTATAGCGTTTTGATGCTGCTAGCAAATCTTCATAATGGTAATTTGGAATATTCTTACCACTTGCATCCAAACCTCCGCGAAGGATCGCATGGGCCAAAGGATTTCCTGATGTTTCCACTGCTTGGGCATTGAACAAGAAATTTTGGGGATGTTGGGCCGCATAAATCGCATTAAACATGACAGAAAGATTTCCTGATGTTGGATTCTTCATGCCTGTTGGAGCAGAGATCCCACTAGATACAAAGCGGTGCTCCTGGTCTTCAACTGAACGCGCTCCAATGGCATGATAAGAGATCAAATCTTCAACATAAGGAAGAATGCCTGGATAAAGCAATTCATCTGCAGTCGTCAAACCAGTTTCTGTAATCACACGATAGTGAAGATGCCGAACAGCTTTTAAACCATCCACAAAGCTTGGTGCCGCATGTGTATCTGGTTGGTGCATCAAGCCTTTATAGCCATCCCCATTGGTCCGAGGCTTAGCCGTATAGACCCGCATCACAATAAAAATCTGATCTTTCACTTGCTCTTGCAGGTCAGCCAAGCGACGGGCATACTCCATCACCGCTTCTTCATTATCAGAAGAACAAGGCCCGATCACAAGAAGGATCCGTTGGTCTTCTCCTGTGATAATCGCCTCCAACTCTCGGTCACGTGCTTCTTTACGCTCCAAGGCTGAACCTTCCAAACGGTAAAGCGAAGTGATCTCTTGCTCATCAATCTTATTGCTCTTCGTAATGAATACCATACGGCCTCCTTATGCTAGCTAGACCCATCCTCTTTCTATTTCAGAGGACCTCTTAAAATTTACGTCCGTGACAGTTTTTGAATTTCTTACCTGAACCACAAGGACACAAATCGTTGCGTTTCACTTGTGACAAGTCAATATCTGCTGGAATATCTTGTTGTTGCGCTGCAATGTTGCGAGTCGCAGTTGTTGAAATGCTGTGTTCCGTACGTGGACGTTCTTGTTCGTGAATTTGGGCTTTCATCATGAGACGAGTCACATCAAATTCAATCGATCCAATCATATCGTTAAACATACGGAAACTTTCTGATTGGTATTCTACCACTGGGTTATTTTGCGCATACCCACGAAGTCCGACCGCATTTCGCAATTGATCCAAAGCATCGATATGGTCCGTCCACTTGCTGTCTACCACTCGAAGGATCAAGACTTTTTGGAATTCTTGCACAGACTCTTCGTCACGCAATTTCGCTACTTGGCTAGCATAGATTTCTTCTGCACGTGCATACAAGTAATCGATGACTTCCTTGTCAGATTTTCCTTCAATATCGCTTGCCGAAATCGTATCTTCCGGAACCAAATTGTATTTGGCAAAGTTCAGAATCGCTTCAACGCGTTCTTCCTTGCTTGAGTGGCTAGCCCCTTCAACAATCCGTTTGATGGTCCGTTTGATCATGGCCTTGATTTCAGGTGCCAAGTCACGGTTAGCTGTGATGACATCATAGCGTTCCGCGTAGATAATTTCCCGTTGTTCCCGCATCACGTCATCGTATTGAAGGACTTGTTTACGGGTATCGTAGTTGTTTCCTTCAACCCGTTTTTGTGCCCCCTCTACTTGACGGGTGAACATATTTGAACGGATCACCGATTCTTCTTCGCTCAACTTGAAGCGATCAAGCACTGCTTTGATCCGTTCAGAACCGAAACGACGCATCAATTCATCTTCAAGAGACAAGTAGAATTGAGATTCACCTGGATCCCCTTGACGTCCTGAACGTCCACGAAGCTGGTTATCAATCCGACGGCTTTCGTGACGTTCTGTCCCGATGACACACAGTCCACCGAGTTCGCGAACACCTTCACCAAGCTTGATATCGGTACCACGCCCGGCCATGTTGGTCGCGATGGTAACAGCACCACGTTGACCAGCGTTCATGATGATTTGCGCTTCTTTGTAGTGGTTTTTCGCATTCAAAACTTCGTGAGGGACACCTGCTTGAACCAACAATTGAGAAAGGTAATCACTGGTTTCAACGGCAACGGTACCTACAAGGACTGGTTGCCCTTTTTCATGACGAGACTTGACATCTTCTACAACAGCCTTAAATTTTGATTTCAAGCTTGGGTAGAGAAGGTCTGGATGGTCAATACGGGCAATCGGACGGTTGGTTGGAATTGGAATCACGCGAATGTTATAAATTTCACGGAATTCTTCTTCTTCGGTTTT
The DNA here is from genome assembly GCF_041431935.1 of Streptococcus sp. 27098_8_99. Taxonomy (NCBI): domain Bacteria; kingdom Bacillati; phylum Bacillota; class Bacilli; order Lactobacillales; family Streptococcaceae; genus Streptococcus; species Streptococcus sp. 27098_8_99. Next base: position 142,774 of record NZ_JAPVYQ010000003.1, read on the forward strand.
CCCTGTCCCTGTCATCCCTGACAACTTCTTGTACATACGGAAGAGGTTTTGGTAAGTAATCGATGCAGATGTTTTGGTTTCTTCTTGAACTGGAACACCTTCTTTGGCTTCAATCGCTTGGTGAAGTCCATCAGAATAGCGACGTCCTTCCATGGTCCGACCAGTAAATTGGTCGACGATCAAGATTTCTTGATCTTCGCTGACCACATAGTCGATATCCAAAATCATGATGTAGTTGGCACGAAGGGCGTTGTCGATAAAGTGAGTCAAAGCTACATTTTCAATATCGTACAAGTTTTCAAGATTAAAGTAGCTTTCTGCTTTATCGATTCCTGAATCAGACAAACCGATGGTTTTAGATGGGACATCGATAATGTAATCGTCCTCTGTCAAGGTCTTCACATAAGCATCCGCCATGTGATAGAGCTGGCTCGTATCAGAAGCTGTCTGACCAGAAACGATCAACGGAGTACGCGCTTCGTCAATCAAGATGGAGTCTACCTCATCGACCAAGGCATAGTTCAATGGACGTTGAACCATGTTTTCTGCACGCACAACCATGTTGTCACGCAAGTAGTCAAAACCAATCTCTGAGTTGGTTGAGTAAGTGATATCACAGAGGTAAGCTTCTTTTTTCTCAGCTGGAGATTTTGCTGCAAGGTTGATCCCTACTGAAAGGCCAAGCCATGAGTAAAGTTCTCCCATCTCTGTTGCATCCCGCTCTGTCAAGTATTCATTGACGGTAACAACGTGCACCCCTTTACCAGACAAGGCATTCAAGTACACCGGCATGGTTGCTGTTAGGGTTTTTCCTTCCCCTGTACGCATCTCTGGAACGTCACCATGGTGAAGGACGATTCCCCCCATGACCTGAACCTTGTATGGGAACAAACCAAGAACCCGTTTTGCAGCTTCACGAACAACTGCAAAAGCCTCGTACAAGAGATCATCCAAAGACTCACCATCTTGGTAACGTTGCTTAAACTCAACTGTTTTCGCTTTTAATTCGTCATCCGTCAAAGCTGCCATTTGGTCTTCATAAGAAAAGACCTTATCAGCCATTTTTTCAAGGCGTTTGATTTCGCCTCGATCATTTTCAATAATTGTTTTTAATAAATTTGCCATTTTTTTCCTTACTTTGAATTTTTCAAAATCTAAAATGTTCTTTTTATTCTAGCATTTTTTTAACATTTTTTCAAGATCAAGGCTGTATCTTACAAGACTTTCGAGTGGTTTTTTTCGTGTGAGAAAATCCAAAAAGATGCCTGCTCAAGCAGACATCTTTTCTATATGCGATAGTTATTCAGACAAATGGTAAGAATAGCTTGCCACAACCACTTCTTCATGCCAACGAAGTGCATACTTCAATTTCAAACTCATTTGGTTGTGGAGAATATTTTGCCAATGTTTTTTAGGGATAAATTGAGGGACTAGGACTGTAACGGTGTTGCCTTTTTCCTTGGCCTCCTCAGCCACTTTTGAGACAAATTCAACTGTTGGCTGGATAATATCCCGGTAACTGGTCATGACATTTTCAAAGCGAATATGAGGGAAATAGTGCTTAAATTCTTCTGCTACCTCAGCGTCTTTAACCTTGGTTTCTTCCGTTGAGACGTGCATAGCTATAACATCGTTTCCTAGGCTATTTGCATAACTCATAGCTCCCACACTTACCTGAGTGACATTCCCAACAAGGACAATCACGGTATTGCCCGCATAACTTGTCTTTTCGATCTTACCTCCCAAGCGCAATTGAGCCGCAACTTTATCATAGTGATTACGGATACTCAAGAACATCCAAAGCAAGAGACCAATAATAGGGAAGAAGGGCCAGATCTCACGCAAACGGAATAATAAGAGGATCAAGACAATTCCATAACAGATGGCTGCCCCCAGGATATTGGCAAGCGAATACTTAAGAAATCCTTTTTGATATTGGCGTTTCCAGTGGATCACCATCCCTGTTTGAGATAGGGCAAAAGGAATAAAGACCCCAATGGTATAAAGCGGAATCAAGCTTTCTGTTTGCCCATCAAAAATCAAGAGCAAGACGATGGCACCAATCGCCAAGGTCAAAATCCCATTAGAATAGCCCAGACGATCCCCTTTTTCCATATACATGTGTGGCATGTATTTATTTTTAGCCATGTTAAAGGCCAACATTGGAAAGGCAGAGAATCCTGTATTAGCCGCAACTGCCAAAATCAAGGCTGTTGACAATTGGAAGACGTAAAAGAAGGCTTGTCCGACTGGGGAATTCCCTAAGATGGCTTGGGCCATTTGGGCTAGAGTTGTTATCCCTTTAGCTGGAACGACACCCACCCAGTAATTGAGGAAGGTAATCCCTGCAAACATGATCCCCAAAATCAAAGCCATAATGGTCAAGGTAGAGGCTGCATTCTTTGCTTTTGGTTTCTTAAAGAAAGGAACCGAATTGGAGATGGCTTCAACCCCTGTTAGGGAAGCAGATCCACTCGTAAAGGCCCGCAATAAGAGAATGACACTAACCCCTGAAATGGTTTGACCCACATGAGCAGTTGCGTTATAGGCCAAGTGACCCGTCAAGATTTGGATCACGCCATAGCCGATCAAGGCAATGGTACTGACAATGAAAAGGTAGACCGGAATCATCAACGATGTCGCTGATTCGCGTAGCCCCCGAAGGTTCATCAGCATCAAAATCAAGACCAACAAAATGGAAATGTGAAGATTATAAGGATGAAGAGATGGAATCGCTGACGTGATGGCATCTGCACCGGAAGACACAGATACTGCTACTGTCAGCATGTAGTCAACCAAGAGACTACCACCAGCGATCAAACCCGCTTTGGGAGACAAGTTCTCCGTAGTCACCATGTAGGCCCCTCCCCCTTGAGGGTAGGCATGAATGACCTGGCGATAAGAAATCGTTAAACTGGCTAGGAGAACCAGGACCACAATCCCAATCGGAATGGACCACCAAATAGCTCCTGCTGATACGGTCATCAAGACCAAGATAACTTGCTCTGGACCATAGGCAATAGAAGAAAGTGCGTCACTAGAGAGCATGGCCAAAGCCTGCATTTTCCCTAGCAATCCGCCTTCACCTTCTGCACCAGATTTCAACGGACGGCCAATAAACCATTTTTTCAATGTTGAAAACATAAAAAACTCCTTGAAAAAAGATCATGAGGCCGGGAATTCCCTGCCTCTTTTTCATAAAACTGGGGTTATTCTACTCTTTTTTTTCAAGACTGTCAACTGAAATTGTGAAATCTTCGTAAAGTTTTCATTGTGTTCATTTATCCAACCTCTCTTAGATCAGCCAGCTTCTTTTCAAATTGATCCAAGCAAAAAACGAGGCTAGGACAAAAATCCTAGCCTCTCAATTATTTTTGGATTGTCGAGCAAGACGCAGTGGTTGAGTGGGCTCTACTGCGCTGATTTCATCAGCTTTTACAGTCCTACTCAACTGTGCGGAGGTAGGACGACGAAATCGAATTCTAACGAATGACCGATTTCTGTCCCACTCTCTCTTTTTTATTTGGGTTGATGTGCCACATAGTGGGCAATGACATCCGAAGTGTACTGGGCTGTGCCAGCTCCAAACTTGTCGATGTTTTCCTTGAATTCTGGGTTATAGACATAGCCTTTGCCGATATGGCCAAAAACCTCTATAGAGCAGTCAAATCCATACGTTCGAATTGCTTCTAAAAGTTTAGCTGCCTGATTTTGATTTTCATTTGCGGATACGGATAGACCATCTTTGAGATTTTGCGCCAAAGTTTGAAAAACTTGGTTGAAGGCTTCCGTAGCCTCATCTTCACGCCCCTTTTGGCGCTCAAGCGCTTGGTCCATGACTTCTTGACCGTACTTCTCTACCGCCTCTTGCTGGTATTTTTGAGTATCTTGATAGCTAAATCCAGTGAATTTTTCCTCAATGGTCATTTTTCTTTCTCCTTTTTGTTCTTGAATGGTTTTTTGCAAGGTAGAAATCAAGGTATCCAGACGTTGTCTTTCTTGAGTCAAATAGTCCAACTGTTTGGTCAAATGGGGCAATAAGTTAGCTTTTTCTTCAGCTAAGAGTTCTGCTATTTGGTCTAAGGAAAATCCTAGATACTTGTAGTAGAGAATCACCTGTAATCGTTCTAAATCTTCTTGACTGTATGTCCGATAACCATTTTCAGATTTCACAGGAACGAGAAGTCCTATCTTGTCATAGTGGTGCAAGGTCTTGACAGAGACACCCGACAGCTCTGCAGCTTCTTTGATATGGTACATGATTTCCTCCTTGTACTCAATGAAAATCAAAGAGCAAACTAGGAAGCTAGCCGCAGGTTGCTCAAAGCACTGCTTTGAGGTTGTAGATAGAACTGACGAAGTCAGTAACATATATACGGTAAGGCGACGCTGACGTGGTTTGAATTTGATTTTCGAAGAGTATTACAAGGATAGTATAACCCCTCCCCTTAGGTCAGAGTCAAGGCTTAACATAAAAAAAGTTTTCAGATAAAAAAGGCTTGAGTTGTTTCACAACTTTTAACTCAAACCCTTTCTTTTTTATGGATGACTCACGATCAATTCTAAACCTTGCCCTTCCAAAGTCCAAGATTCAACATCGCTCGGTAAGATAAAGTGACTTCCTTTTCGAATAGGATAATCCTTTCCATCTACCGTCAATTTTCCTTCTCCGGCTAAGACGCTTAACAAGCTGTAATCAGCAGTCTTTTCAAAATCAGCTTTTCCAGTCAGTTCCCACTTATAAACGGTGAAGAAGTCACTTGCAACCAAGGTGGTCATTCGAAGATCATCGACAACAACTGTATCTGGATGACTATTTGCCGGCTCACCGATGTTTAACACATCAATCGATTTTTCCAAGTGAAGCTCCCGCAAGTTTCCTTGAGCATCCTTACGGTCAAAATCATAAACCCGGTAGGTGGTGTCACTCGACTGTTGGGTTTCAAGAATCAAAATTCCAGAACCAATGGCGTGCATGGTCCCGCTTGGCACATAGAAGAAATCTCCAGCCTTGACTGGAACCTTTGTCAGCAAAGCATCCCAGTTCTTGTCCTCAATTTGCTGACGGAGTTCTTCTTTTGACTTGGCATTGTGTCCATAGATAATCTCAGATCCTTCATCAGCCGCAATCACATACCAACACTCAGTTTTTCCAAGTTCTCCTTCATGTTCCATTGCATAGGTATCATCTGGGTGCACCTGTACACTGAGCCAATCGTTGGCATCCAAAATCTTTGTTAATAAAGGAAAGACAGGCTCTTTACGATTACTGAATAATTCCCGGTGCTCTTGATAGAGCTGATCCAATCCCATTCCTTCGTATGGACCATTGGCTACTTTAGAAACACCATGTGGATGGGCCGAAATCGCCCAAAATTCACCGACATGGTCACTCGGAATGTCGTAACCAAATTCCTCTTTTAGACGTGTTCCTCCCCAAATTTTTTCCTGCATCACTGAATGTAAAAATAATGGTTGTACCATAATATCCTCCTCACATTTCATGTTTCTATTATACAAAAAAAAGAAAGCTTTTGAAAGCCCTTCCTGATCGTTTCCTTTCTCGCCAGAATCTTCATTTTTGTGTATAATGGAAAAGATGACACTAAAAGAAAATATTATCCAACTGGCACATTCTATTGGGATTTCAAAAATTGGATTTACAACTGCTGATGACTTTGCTTATTTGGAAAAATCGCTCCGCTTGGCCGTTGAGGAAGGACGGAATTCTGGATTCGAGCATAAGAATATTGAAGAGCGCATCCACCCCAAATTAAGTCTCTCCTCCGCAAAGACGATCATCTCAATCGCTGTCGCCTACCCCCACAAACTCAAGCAACAACCTCAAAAAACAGCCTATAAAAGAGGAAAATTCACGCCCAACAGCTGGGGATTAGACTACCATTATGTCCTTCAAGACAAGCTCAACCGCTTAGCTGCTGGAATTGAAGAAATGACGCAAGATTTTGAATACAAGGGCATGGTCGATACTGGAGCACTGGTTGATACGGCTGTCGCCCAACGAGCTGGAATTGGCTTTATCGGAAAAAATGGCTTAGTCATTTCAAAAGAATACGGTTCTTACATGTTTTTGGGGGAATTGATTACCAATCTCGAAATTGAACCAGATCATCCTGTCGACTATGGTTGTGGAGACTGTCGACGTTGTTTAGATGCATGCCCAACCTCCTGCCTAATCGGAGATGGCTCTATGAATGCAAAACGCTGTTTGTCCTTCCAAACTCAGGACAAGGGCATGATGGACCTAGAATTTCGCAAGAAAATTAAAACGGTCATCTATGGATGTGACATCTGTCAGATTAGCTGCCCTTATAACAAAGGGCTGGATAATCCCTTGGCAACAGAAATCGATCCTGATCTGGCTCATCCAGAGTTGATTCCTTTTCTCGAGCTGTCAAACGGACAATTTAAGGAAAAATTCGGACATGTTGCTGGAAGTTGGCGAGGCAAGAACATCCTCCAGCGCAATGCCATCATTGCATTAGCCAATGCCAATGACCGCTCAGCCATACCTAAGCTCCTGAACATCATCGAAACTTCACAAAATCAGATTCATATTGCAACGGCTATCTGGTCCTTAGGGCAACTGCTTCGTGAAGTCACACCAGACCTTGTTGAGCTCTTACGGAATATCAAACATCCGACCGATGCTATCATAGAAGAACGAACTGCTTTCTTTGAAAAATTCGGCATTCAAGCAGATTCACAGCTACAATGAAAAAATACTAAGATTGTAACCTTAGTGTGAAGGCGTATACAAATTGCTATTTTATACAAATCTATTAACTTCTGTAAAAATAAAAAAATTTATTCGTTAGAATTATTCAATCATCAACTGAAACTTTCCGACGTGAGAAAAGCTCTTGAAACTTAATAGTTTCAAGAGCTCGGGAGTTTTGAGACCTTAGGCTCAAAACTAAGTCATGGAACTTCTTCGAAGTTCGCTGACGTCCGTACTCACCTAAGGAAAGTTTCTAAAATGACTTTGTCATCAATCTGACACTAAGGTTGTATCCTTAGTGTTTTTTTAGTTCTTTCAAGAAATACCAACTACCCATCTCTACTTGGTTAAAGCTAATCTCACTTGAATAGACTTCCTTGTAGCCATTTTTTGTGTAAAAATAGACATTTCCTTTGGTATTGGTATAGAAGGCTAGTTTTTCCCCTTTGATCTCTTCCAAGAAAGGCTCAATTCCTTCTGTCATAAAGCGACTGCCATAGCCCTGCCGTTGGTGTTTAGGGGCGACTGCGAGAAGCATCAAATACCAATCAAAATCTACATTTTCCTCCAATTCCTTATCCGTGTCCTCCATAAATTTAAAGTAGGACAACATATTCTTCAAGAAAATAAACTTGAGCAAACCGAATCCCCCATTTAAGAGATAGGCCCGAAAAGGAATCGGTCCCTTTTGCAACAAGGCTACCGCATAAATTTCATCGTTTTTTTCTGCCACAAGGCAAATATGGTGCTTGAGAAAAACCTTTACCAGGATGCGCATCATTGCCTCAACAAAGGCAGGATATTGCTTGGGATCCCGAACCAAATCCTTGATGACTTTTAAAAATAGATAGTCCTCAAAGGCTGTACTGGCTACTCGAACCACCTGATCCAGATCTGCTTTTTCTGCTTTTCTGTACTTCATCTTCTCTCCTATTCTAAGTCCACTTTCCAGTATACACTATCCCTCGCTCTTAGACAAAGGTCAATTTTCAGCAATTTGTTCATTCAAGCCAGCAAAAAGAGTCCTCCCCAAACGAGTCCTAGCCCCCAAGCGACGAGGACATCCTTGGGATAATGAACCCCTCCAAGAACTCGGACAAGGGCTAATAGAAGAGATAGGAGCATCGAGCACATTCCAAACGGAAGCGACAACTGACAGACACACATAGAAATAATGGTCGCCGAAAATACATGTCGGCTAGGAAAGGAATGTCCAGATGAATTCTTTTCTAATAAGGGTTGAATCTCCCATTTTTCATAAGGTCTTGGAACATTGACCCAATGACGAAAGAGGCTAAACAAGACAAAACCCGAAGCAGGGATCCAGATAAAAGGCCAGATTTCTCCCATTGAAGTTTTCTTTAAAAACAGCCAACAAAAGACCAGGCCGTAGATGCCTGGCATCACGAAAGTCAGGATTCGATTCATCCTTTGAAGAACCTGCACACGATGTGGCTTTCTCGTAAAAGGCAGGGTTAGCCAACGATAAAATTTCGGATAATCTTGAAGATTGGGCTTCATGTTGGCACTCCTGTCTATCATCTCATTTTTGTACTACTAGTATACGCGATCCTAAGAAAGCCTGTCAAGCCAGGCTTCTTTTTTATCCTTTCTTTCTTCTTTTTCACATGATTTAGCACTAAAATCTGATGATTTATCATTTTTCTGTCTCCAAGAAACGTCTTTTCCATTACTATTATCGATAAAAAAATGAGGCTGGGACAAAAGTCCTAGCCTCTTAATT